>DBDG01000031.1 GCA_002293475.1 Lachnospiraceae bacterium UBA938 | reverse complement strand
TAACGATGGCCGCTAACACCAATGACGATGGCCGCTAACACCAATAACGATGGCCGCTAACACCAATAACGATGGCCCAAATAATACCTTGAATAAAAAACTTGAATATATCCGGAATATCTTTTATAATTTTAAGCATGAGAAAATTAGCGCTTAAAGACGAGTATCTGCTCCGTGTGGAAAAACCGGCTAGATATATCGGCAATGAAATCAATTCCGTTCAAAAGGATAAAGAAAAGATCGCGATCCGGATGGCGTTATGCTTTCCGGATGTTTATGAAATCGGTATGTCTCATCTGGGCATACAGATTCTTTATGATATGATTAACAGCTGGGATGATGTCTGGTGCGAAAGGGTATATTCGCCGTGGGCAGACATGGATCGCATTATGCGGGAGGCGTCTGTTCCACTTTTTGCCTTGGAATCACAAGATCCCATCCGGGAATTTGACTTTCTGGGCATTACCATTCAGTTTGAACTGTGTTATACCAATATCCTGCAGATATTAGATTTATCCGGGATTCCCTTTTATGCGGGCGAAAGGACCGAAACGGATCCGATTGTGATCGGCGGCGGCCCTTGTACTTACAATCCGGAACCGATCGCGGACTTTTTTGATCTGTTTTATATTGGTGAAGGTGAGACCCGTTACCGGGAGCTGCTTGACTGTTATCGGGAAATCCGCAGTAACGGCGGCAGCCGGATGGAATTCTTACTGGCGGCAGCCAGAATACCGGGGATTTATGTGCCGCGTTTTTATCAGACCGAATATAATGACGATGGTACGATCAGCTTGATGAAGCCCTTAATAGAAGGGATTCCGGCACGGATCAGCAAAGAAATCGTAGATGACATCTCTCAAGCCTGTTATCCGCTCAAGCCGGTGGTACCTTTTATCAAGACCACGCAGGACCGGGTCACCTTGGAACTACAGCGGGGATGCCTCAGAGGCTGCCGGTTCTGTCAGGCCGGATATCTGTACCGGCCGGTCCGTGAGCGTGACGTGGCTATTTTGAAGGAATATGCGATAAGCATGCTGGCAAATACCGGATATGAAGAAATCTCCTTAAGTTCTTTGAGTTCCAGTGATTATTCCGGTCTCGCCGAACTGATAGATTTTCTGATTACCGAGTGTAAGTCGCAGCAAACGAATATATCCTTGCCCTCCCTGCGAATTGACGCTTTTTCACTGGATGTGATGAGCAAAGTGCAGGATGTCAAGAAAAGCAGCCTGACCTTTGCCCCGGAAGCCGGCAGCCAGAAGCTGCGCAACATCATTAATAAGGGACTGACGGAGGAAATGATCTTGGCCGGTGCGGGCAAGGCGTTTGAAGCCGGATGGAGCCGGGTGAAGCTGTACTTTATGTTGGGGCTTCCTGCCGAGACGGAAAGCGATATTGCCGGTATCGGCGAACTGGCCAACCGGATCGCCGCCGTATATTATGAAACTGTGCCTAAAGAAAAAAGAAACGGCAAGGTTCAGATCGTCGTCAGCACCTCCTTTTTTATTCCTAAGCCGTTTACCCCTTTTCAATGGGCACCGCAAGCTACGAAAGAAGAGTTTCTGGACAAGGCCTATCTGACAAGGAAAGCCATCACGACGCAGCTGAACCAGAAAAGCATCAAATATAACTGGCATGAAACCGACAGCAGCGTACTGGAATGTGTGCTTGCCCGCGGCGATAGACGTCTGGCTCCTAGCATCCTGGCGGTGTACCGGAAAGGTTGTATATTTGACGCGTGGAGCGAACATTACCGGCACGATGTCTGGCTGGAGACGTTAAAGGAAAACAATGTGGATATTGCTTTTTACACGACCAGAGCGCGCGCTGATGATGAGATTTTCCCGTGGGATTTTATCGATGTTGGCGTCAGCAAGGAATATTTGTTGAAAGAATGGCATAAAGCACGATCCGCCCCACAGGAAACTGCTGATGCGGAAGAACTGATCACGCCCAATTGCCGGGAACAATGTCAAGGCTGCGGAGCTGCCAGTTTCCGTACCGGCATCTGTGTCTTGAGAGGATAGTTAATGAAGGTAAGAATAAAGTTTTCTAAAACAGGTGCCATGAAATACATCGGTCATCTGGATATGATGCGGTATTTCCAGAAGGCAATCCGCCGGGCGAAAATCGACATCGCTTACTCCGGCGGTTTCAGCCCGCACCAGATCATGTCCTTTGCCGCGCCTTTGGGGGTCGGCCTCACCAGTATGGGAGAATATTTGGACATTGAGCTGCGAAACGCTATGGACGTGACGGATATCAAGGAACGGCTCAATCAGGTTATGGCTGAAGGGGTATCCATCTTGGCAGTGACGGCGCTGGCTGACACGGCCGGCAATGCCATGGCCAGTGTTGCGGCGGCAGCCTATGAAATAAGCTTTGCTGAGGGAACTGTTATGCCCGAGGGGTGGGCCGGCCAATTCATATCTTTCTTAAACCGGCCGCAGATACCCTATCACAAGAAGACATCCAAGGTAAGCCGGATGCTGGATTTAAAGCCGTTCATATATGACAGGAACGTAACGGAAGACAAAGTGTATTTAATGGTAAATGCCAGCAGCGCTGACAATATCAAGCCTATCTTTGTAATGAAGGCGTTTTTTGACAGCATCGGATTGACAGTACCGGAGCATTCCCTGTGCATATGCCGTCTGGAGACCTATGGCCATGGCCGGGATAGCGGTGACGAAACCGCAGAAAAGATGCGGTTTGTACCTTTGTCGGTCTTATCAGATTAGCGAGGGAGGAGAGATAAATGCCTGTTACCGGCCGCGGTACCGTCGATGGTAATATAGTTATCGTAAAGAGAAGTGCCCAGATCTTGGTTATGCTTTTTCAGCATAACAAGCTGCAGTCGCTACATGTCACCGAACCAGGCGACCTGCTGGGGAATATTTATATCGGCAGGGTGCAGAAGGTATTGCCGGAGCTTAAGGCCGCCTTTGTTGATGTTGAAAAAGGGCTTACCTGCTTTTTGCAAAAAGGGGATTTGAGCGATATCAAGGGCAATGATGAGATTCCCGTCCAGATCACTGCCGAGGCCGTGAAAACCAAGCCCCCCGTTGTCAGCCGCAAGCTGACCCTGACCGGCCGATATTGTGTTGTCTCTTGTCAAGAACCGGGACTTTCTTTTTCCGGCAAATTATCCACTGTCCAAAAAAAACACTTAAAAAAAGAATTGGCTGTGCTTTCAGATATCTTTACAAAATATCATGTGATCATCAGGACAAACGCCGGAGAATTGGACGAAATCGGGCCGCTCCTAGACGAGATCCGGCAATTAGCCGAAGAACTGGCCAAGTTACAGATGAATGCTCCCCACCGCACCTGCTACAGCCTGTTATATGAAGAACATCAAGGATATATAAAAGCGGTCAGGGATATCCGCGATAATGAATATGACAAGATTGTTACTGACCTTCCGGATGTTTATGACGGACTGCACCGGCTGTATGGCAATAAGGTCCGTTACTATCAGGATGACCTGCTTTCCCTGGGCAAGCTGTACAGCGTCGAGACACATCTGCAAAACAGCCTCAATACCAAGATATGGCTGGATATGGGCGGTTTCTTAGTGATTGAACCGACTGAAGCGCTGACGGTGATCGATGTTAACAGCGGCAAAAGTAATCCTAAAAAACTGTCTTCTTTCTTAGAGCTTAACAAACAGGCAGCGCAAGAAGCCGCCCGTCAAGTACGGATCCGCAATCTTTCTGGCATCATCATCGTGGATTTCGTCAATATGGAATCGTCTTTAGATGAACAGGAACTTTTGTCCTATATGCGCGAACTTGTCAAAAGGGATTCGGTAAAAACAAACGTCATTGATATCACGCCGCTGGGTCTGATGGAAATTACCCGCAAAAAAATCGGCAAAACGTTGTCGGAAGTCCTTGACACCGTCCCGATCCGATGTTATTCTTTATGAGTATGCCGCATAATAAGGCTCAAAGCGTATCCGCTGGATACCGCCGAATTAGCGAGTAAAACCGATGCATGTCGGTTAGATTAGGAGGTACCATATGTACGCAATTATCGTAACTGGCGGAAAACAGTACAAAGTTTCCGAAGGCGATGTCATCAAAGTAGAAAAGCTTGACATCGAACCCGGTAATCCTGTAACCTTTGATGAGGTCGTCGCAATCAACGATGAAGGATTGAAGGTAGCCGGCGATGTTGCATCTGCGACCGTAACCGGAACCGTTATGGAACAAGGCAAACACCGCAAAGTGATTGTCTATAAGTACAAACGTAAGAGCGGTTATCACAAGAAACAAGGTCACAGACAAGCATACACGCAAGTAAAGATCGACAAGATCAACGGCTGATCATGACCAAGATCATAATCAGAAAGACAAAACACAACGAATATCTGGGCTTTACCTGTCATGGACATGCCGGATATGCCGATAAAGGCGAAGACATCGTCTGTGCCGCCCTGTCGGTTCTGACCATCAATACCGTCAATTCGCTGGAACAGCTGACACAGACAGCCATGGAAGTAGCCGCTATCGAGGAGGAGGGCATCATTACCTGCCGCTTCGTTGCGCCGCTGTCCGAATCCGGAAGGCTGCTCATGGATGCCTATGTGCTAGGTTGTAAAAGTGTCTTTCATGAATATGGAAATCAGTATGTAGAAATTGAATTTAAGGAGGTGTAAAACCATGTTGAATATGAACCTTCAATTTTTTGCCCATAAAAAAGGGGTCGGCTCTACCAGAAACGGCAGGGATTCCGAATCCAAACGTTTAGGAGCTAAAAGAGCCGACGGGCAGTTCGTAAAAGCAGGAAATATCCTTTACAGACAGCGCGGGACGAAGATCCATCCCGGCGTCAATGTCGGGCGCGGCGGCGATGACACTTTGTTTTCGCTGGTTGACGGGATTCTCCGTTTTGAGAGAAAAGGCAGAGACCGGAAACAGGCTTCTGTATATCCGGTGGAGAAATAATGCAAGCAGGGCTTGCACTATGCATGGGTGTATGAGCGAATGGGCGGGCTTCAAACGGCAATGGTTTGAAGCCCTTCTTAATTCATAACAATTCATAACAGCAAGATTTATGACAGCGAACTTCATCCAGCGAATTTAAGATAGCTAAAATTTAGGAGGCAAAGCAGAACATGTTTGCAGACAGAGCAAAGATCATCGTTAAAAGCGGCCGGGGCGGCGACGGTCATGTATCTTTCCGGCGGGAAAAATATGTACCTAACGGCGGGCCTGACGGCGGTGATGGCGGCCACGGCGGGAGCGTTATCTTTGAAGTGGATGGCGGCTTAAATACCCTCATTGATTTTCGCCATATCCGTACCTATAAAGCCCAAAGCGGTGAAAATGGCAAAAAAAAGAACTGCCGGGGCAAAGACGGCGAAAGTATCATAATCAAAGTGCCGGAAGGTACTATAATAAAAGAAGCGCAGAGCGGCCAAGTGATTGTCGATATGTCGGCCCAGAACCGGCGCTTTACGCTGCTTAACGGCGGCCGGGGCGGCAACGGCAACCAGCATTATGCCACCAGTACCATGCAGGCACCCAAATATGCCCAGCCGGGCCAGCCGGCCAAAGAACTGGAACTTTTACTGGAACTTAAAGTAATTGCCGATGTCGGCTTGGTCGGCTTTCCCAATGTAGGTAAGTCCACCCTCTTAACCAAAGTATCTAATGCCCGGCCTAAAATAGCGAATTATCATTTTACAACTTTAAATCCGCATCTGGGTGTGGTAGACTTAAATGGTGATAAAGGTGAGGGCAAAGGGTTTGTGATCGCTGACATCCCGGGCCTTATCGAAGGTGCCTCCGCCGGTGTCGGCCTAGGATTTGAATTCCTGCGCCATATCGAAAGAACCAAGGTCATCATCCATGTCGTTGATGCCGCCTCAGTGGAGGGCCGTGACCCGGTAGCGGATATTTACGCGATCAACCAGGAGTTGAAGGCTTACAATGAAAGGCTGGCCGACCTGCCACAGGCCATCGCCGCCAATAAGACCGACATGTTCATGGTTGATGAGGTCAATCCGATCGAGCGTATCAAAGCCGAATTTGAGCCTCAGGGGATAAAAGTGTTTCCTATTTCCGCGGTCAGCGGCAAAGGGATAACCGAATTGCTTTATCATGTCCGGCAGATGCTGGATCAGCTTGATGACAAGCCGGTCATCTTTGAACCGGAATTCTTCCCTGACGCAATGCTTACAGATGCACAAGATCCTTTTACGGTCAGCTATGACGAAGATGCCGAAGAATATATAGTAGAAGGGCCGCGAATCGAAAAAATGCTAGGTTATACCAATCTGGAATCGGAAAAAGGTTTTGTGTTCTTCCAGAAATTCCTGAAGGAAAACGGCATCCTTGACGAACTGGAAAAGGCCGGCATCGAAGAAGGGGATACCGTACGTATGTATGGGCTATCCTTTGACTATTATCCGTAAAGTTCGCATACCGTAAGGTTTGCGTATTGCAAAGTTTTCATAGTTAGTAATAAACAATGTTATAAGTATATTGATCAGAACTGGTAAAGGAAGAACATCATGACAAGCAGACAAAGAGCTTATTTAAAAGGACTTGCCGGCACTATTGAGCCGATTTTTCAGATCGGCAAGGCAGGGCTTACCCCCGAAGTCACCGAAGCAGTTTCCGAGGCTTTCAATAACCGCGAGCTGATTAAAGTTTCCGTCCTCAAAAACTGTCCCGGCATCCCTCAGGCCATTGCCGAAACAGTAGCCGGACGAACCGATTCGCAGGTCGTTCATGTGATCGGCAGAAAGATAGTCTTATATAAAGAAAATAAAGACAATAAGAAAATAAATTTACCGTTATAGGATATTAGTTATAGGAAGAGAAGCGATGAAGAAGAACAGTAAAATCGGCGTTCTGGGAGGAACTTTCAATCCTGTCCATATAGCCCATCTGATGGTTGCCGAATCGGCCGGAGAATATCTGGATCTGGAAAAGGTTATTTTTGTTCCCAGCGGCTGCTCCTATATGAAAGCCGATATCCAGATGCCGGAAGCCGGCGTGCGCTATGAGATGACCCGGCTGGCGGTGACGGACAACCCGCTTTTTACCGTATCTGATATCGAAATCCGGCGTATAGGCAATACCTATACTTATGAAACTGTAGAACAGCTGACAAGCGTTTATCCGGATAAAGAAATTGTTTTTATTGTCGGCGCGGACACCCTTTTTGCCATGGATACCTGGATGTATCCGGAGCGGATTTTTCGGGCGGCATCCATAGCGGCGGCGATACGCAATGATAAGAGCCGTCAGGAAATAAAGGCACAGATAGCATACTTAGCCGAAAAGTATCAGGCCGATATCTGCCTTCTGCCGATTACAAATATTGAGATATCTTCCCGTGACATCCGCGCCAGAATCATCGCGGGTCAATCGGTGCGGTATATGCTGCCGGAGGCAGTCAGGGTCTATATCTTAAATCATAATATTTACACTACGAGGAGCCGGGATGAAAACAGCTGATTTTAACAAACTCCGTAGATCAATCGAAAAGTCCTTGGATGCCGGAAGGTTTGAACACACACTGGGAGTTACTTATACTGCCACATCGCTGGCCATGTGCCACGGCGGCGATGTGAGGCGTGCCCAGATAGCCGGGCTTTTGCATGACTGTGCCAGAAATATTGACAACCAGAAGAAGATCAGCATCTGCGAAAAACATAATATTGAAATCAATGAAGTGGAGCGTAAAAATCCTTTCCTACTGCATGCCAAGGCCGGAAGTTATCTGGCCATGCAAAAATATGGCATCCGGGACGAGGATATCATCCAGGCTATCCTGAACCATACCACCGGCCGTCCAGGGATGTCGCTGCTGGAAAAGATTATCTATGTGGCCGATTATATTGAACCGGGCAGGAAAAAAGCGCCTAATCTGGCGGCAGTCCGGAAGGAAGCCTTTCACGATCTGGACAAAGCTCTTCTCATGATATTGGAAGATACCCTAGCTTATCTAGATGCTATGGCGGACGCTACCGATCCTATGACCCGGAAAACCTATGAATTTTATCAAAATACATTAAAAAATGAATTCGGTACCGAGACTGATGCCAGACAAGACTAAAAGAATAATAGAAGGAGCACAGGAATAAATGAATGATGATATTTCAAAAAAGATGGCTAGGCTTGCCATTGAAGCCCTGGAAAATAAAAAGGCGGAAGATATCCGCGTCATTGATATCAGCGGCGTATCCGTACTGGGAGACTATTTTATTCTGGCCACCGGAAATAACCGCAACCAGATTCAGACCTTAAGCAATGAGGCGGAGAGACTGCTGGGCATGAACGGTTATAAGGTTAAGCAAGTGGAAGGTTATGATACCGCCAACTGGATATTACTGGACTATGGCGACATTATCATCCATATCTTCGACAAGGACAATCGCTTGTTCTACAATCTGGAAAGGATCTGGCGTGACGGCCGGGATATATCCCCGCATGAGGTCTAGCATGAGCCTACTATAAGCCTACTAACAAGCCTGCTATAAGCCTACTTATAAGCATGCCATACGGCGTCTGCCGGCCGAGGAAGGAAAAAGCGTGAGCATCAACTGCCCACGCTTTTTTAACAGTTACCTTCCGTTACATCAACAATTAATGTCAGTCCCGAATCCTGTCTCTGCCGCCCGCATACATATAGAAGGTAAAGAGGTAAATTCCGCTGATACCTACAAGTGTATATATTATACGGGTAATCCATGACATATTACCAAAGATAAAGGAAACAAGGTTAAAGTCAAAAATACCGATTAAACCCCAGTTTAATGCACCTATTATGGCAATCGTCAAGGCGATGCAGTCCAAAGCTCTGTTATTCATGATAATACCTCCATTCCGTTCAAAAGCTCATGAAAACACAAAAAATGCTTTCGGTTTATTCTTACCTATCCAATATTTTTTATCCAGCCATATTTATCAAAATTTACTGGATATTGCATTGTTATTGAACATGGTATTTATATGGTATTGAACATGGTATTGAACATGGTATGAAAAGCGAAAGAAACATTGACAAAAACAGGGTTATCGTGTAATATCAATTAATGAAATTTATTGCAACAGAATAATGGAGGAGAAATTATGAAAAAAATGTTAAACAAGTTATTTGCGCTATCATTGATCGCTATGATTTCAATGGTTGCGGTTACCGGCTGCGCAGGTGATGCCGGAACGGATGCGGGAAGCACGGATGATCAGCTGCAGTTCATGATCGGTGGCATCGGCCCTCTGACCGGCGGTGCAGCGGTATATGGCGTAGGTGTTCAGAACGGTGCCCAGATTGCTGTGGATGAAATCAATGCCGCCGGCGGTATCAACGGCATACCGATCAGCTTTAACATGCAGGACGATGAATTGGATCCTGAAAAGGCAGTCAATGCTTATAACTCCTTGAAGGATTGGGGAATGAACATTCTGATGGGAACGGTAACCAGCGGAGCCTGTGTGGAAGTAGCCAACATGACCAAGATGGATAATATGTTTCAGTTAACTCCTTCCGGCTCATCAACAAGCTGTATTGAAAACAATGATAATGTGTTCCAAGTATGCTTTACCGATCCGAACCAAGGAATCGGAGCGGCACAGTATATCGGAGAAAGCGGCCTCACCACAGCTGAGGGTAATCAGGTCGATAAAGTAGCTGTTATTTATGACAGTTCCGATGTATATTCAAGTGGAATCTATGAAAAATTTGCTGAAGAAGCAGCCAATCAGTCAAGCTTTGAAATAGTAGCGACAGGAGCATTCACTGCTGATAACAAAACCGATTTTTCCGTGCAGCTTCAGATCGCCAAAGATGCCGGCGCCAATCTGGTATTTTTGCCAATATACTATACAGAGGCATCACTCATCCTTACCCAGGCAGCTGGCATGGAATATGCACCGGTATTCTTCGGCTGTGACGGACTTGACGGCATTTTAAATGTAGAGAATTTCGACACCTCTCTGGCTGAAGGCGTTGTTCTCCTGACACCATTTGCTGCCGATGCCCAAGACGAAAAAACACAGGCCTTTGTAACGGAATATCAGGCAAGACATAATGAAACGCCCAATCAGTTTGCTGCCGATGCTTATGATGCCATCTACATCATTAAAGCGGCTGCGGAACACAGTGGCGTTACAGCCGATATGAGTGCTTCAGAAATTTGTGAGGCCTTGAAAACGGCGATGACAGAAATATCTTTAGACGGACTCACTGGTGTCGGGATGACATGGGAAGCTACCGGTGAAGTTGATAAAGAGCCTAAAGCAATGACGATCGTAAGTGGCGTATATCAGCTGATTCAATAATAGCTAGAAATAAAAGCATTACCGAATTACTATCTATCGACAAGGTCATTTTGTAATATAAATGACCTTGTCGATTACTGTTCAGACCCTAGCTGTATGACGGAATACTACCTGTGAACAGAACCCTTGTCTTCATGTTCTTCCTATTATTCTTCCTATTATTTAAGTCAAGAATATTGCCTTTTCATCATTAAACTGTTATACTAAATCATTGATTTCCATATCAAATATTTTTATGGTTTTATCAATAGTAGGAAATTGTCAATTAAACTAAGCGTACAGCAATGGAGATTACTGTCATGATGAGTTTTCTTAATTATTTTATTAGCGGTATCAGCCTCGGAAGTGTTTACGCCATTATTGCCCTTGGCTATACCATGGTATACGGCATCGCTAAAATGCTTAATTTTGCCCATGGAGATGTTATCATGGTAGGAAGCTTTACCGTATTTTGGGGCGTCAGCATGCAAGGTTTCCCGCCGGTACTGGCGATCTTGTTTTCCGTCGTCCTCTGCACTGTCATGGGAGTGACCATTGAATTTATTGCATACCGTCCGTTAAGGAAGGCGGCCTCCTCCTTGGCGGTTCTGATTACCGCCATCGGCATGAGTTATTTCCTCCAGAATATGGCCTTGCTGATCTTCGGTGCCAATACCAAATCGTTTACATCCATGGTGCCGGTCGGAGCGCTGAGGTTAGCCGGAGGGAAGATCATTATTTCCGGGGAAGCGATCGTGACCGTGCTGTGCTGTCTGATCATTATGACCGGTCTTACCCTTTTTATCCGGAAAACAAAGCCTGGCCAGGCCATGTTGGCCGTCTCGGAAGATAAAGGAGCCGCCCAGTTAATGGGAATCAACGTAAACGGTACGATCAGCCTGACTTTTGCCATTGGATCCGGCCTAGCGGCGATTGCCGGCATACTGCTTTGTTCGGCATATCCGTCGCTGACACCGTATACCGGTTCCATGCCGGGTATTAAGGCCTTTGTGGCGGCAGTCTTCGGCGGTATCGGATCGATCCCCGGAGCCCTGATCGGCGGCCTTTTGCTCGGGGTCATTGAAATTCTTGGCAAAGCATATATTTCCTCACAGATGGCGGATGTCATCGTATTTTTAGTCTTAATCATCGTACTGTTAGTTAAGCCAACCGGCCTTTTAGGGCGCAAACTTCAAGAAAAAGTGTAATGTAGGAGGCATGACTGTGAACATGATTTTTGGTAAATTTAAAATATGGAAAGAGAATCTGATCACCTACGGCATGATACTGCTTGCCTATGTGATAGTACAGATATTAATATCATCCGGCCAGATGTCTTATCTGATGCAAGGACTTTTAGTTCCGCTCTGTGTTTATGTTATTCTAGCTGTGTCCCTGAATCTTACGGTAGGTATTTTGGGCGAACTGAGCCTTGGGCATGCCGGCTTTATGTGCCTGGGCGCCTTCTCCGGCGCATTTTTTTCTAAGTGTATGGAAAACATCATTACGTTTAGCCCGCTCCGCTTCTTCTTAGCTATCTTGATCGGCGCTGTTATCGCCGGCTTTTTCGGTTTCCTGATCGGCATGCCGGTCTTGCGCCTTCGTGGGGATTATCTGGCCATTGTGACCTTGGCTTTCGGAGAAATTATTAAAAATGTCATTAACGCGCTCTACATCGGCTTGGACGGCAACGGCTTACATATTTCCCTGAAGGATTCCCTGTCCTTAAACCTGGAAGAGGGCGGGACGTTGATCATCCAGGGAGCACAGGGCATCATCGGCACACCTCGCGACGCTACCTTTACCGTGGGAACCGTCCTGATCTTAATTACCCTGTTTATTATTATGAATTTAGTAAAGTCCCGCGACGGCCGGGCCATCATGGCAATCCGCGACAATCTGATTGCGGCGGAATCAATCGGGATCAATATCACCAAATATAAACTCATGGCTTTTTCCATATCGGCGGCCTTGGCCGGGATAGCCGGTGTATTGTACTCGCACAACCTGAACAGTTTAATTGCGACCACGGATAATTTTGGTTATAATATGTCGATCATGATCCTAGTATTTGTCGTGCTGGGCGGCATCGGCAACATCCGCGGCTCAATCATCGCGGCGGTAATCCTGACCCTGCTTCCGGAAGTACTGCGTTTCCTGAAAGATCAGCGGATGCTGATCTATGCCGTCGTACTGATTATCATGATGCTGTTCCGCTGGAATCCGCAGCTAATCGCATGGCGGGAGCAACATTCGCTGAAAAACCTGTTAAAGCTCGACAAGACGTCGTCTAAGAAGGAGGTGCGGTAATATGGCTTTATTGGAAGTAACCAATCTGAGTATTTCTTTCGGCGGGCTGCGGGCAGTGGAGGATTTTTCTGTTTCCATTGAGAAGGGACAGCTCTATGGGCTGATCGGACCGAACGGCGCCGGCAAAACAACCGTCTTTAACCTGCTTACGGGTGTATATAAACCGAACGAAGGCCTCATCTTTCTGGAAGGCAAGAATATCACTAACCTTAAAACCATTGATATCAATAAAGAAGGGGTTGCCAGGACTTTTCAGAACATCCGGCTTTTTAAAAACCTGACCGTACTGGATAATGTCAAGGCCGGCTTGCATAACCGTTTTCACTATTCCACGTTAGAAGGGGTTTTACGACTGCCTCGATATAGAAAGACAGAGAAAGCCATGAATGAACAAGCTTATGAGCTTTTAAAGGTATTTGAACTGGATGGGGAAGCCGGTTATCTGGCCGCCAACCTACCTTATGGAAAGCAGCGCAAGCTGGAGATTGCCAGAGCCCTGGCCACAGCTCCGAAACTGCTGCTGCTCGATGAGCCGGCGGCAGGCATGAACCCGAACGAAACCAAAGAACTGATGGATACCATACGCTTTGTCCGCAAGGAGTTTGATATGACCATCCTGCTGATCGAACATGATATGAAACTGGTGGCCGGCATCTGCGAAGAACTTACCGTTCTGAACTTCGGCAAGGTACTGACAAGCGGCGAAACCTCTGCCGTACTGAATGACAGCCGGGTAATTACTGCTTATCTTGGTGAATAGCCGGATGTAACTTGATAAAAGCGTAACAACCCGCTTATCTTAGCGGATAATCATACAAGGAGAGCTTTCCATGGCAATGTTGGAAATAAATGATCTGGCCGTATACTATGGCATGATACAGGCTGTTAAAGGTATTTCTTTTGAAGTTAAGGAAGGGGAAGTCATAGCCCTGATCGGTGCCAATGGTGCCGGCAAAACCACCATCCTGCACACGGTTACCGGTCTGCTGGCGCCCAAACGCGGAAACATCTTTTTTAACGGCACCGATATTACTAAAATAAAAAGCCATAAAATCGTAGCTATGGGCATGGCCCATGTACCGGAGGGAAGGAGAGTGTTCGCCCAGCTGTCAGTGCTGCAGAACCTGCTTCTGGGTGCCTATACCCGTAAAGATAAAGCAGCTGTCCATGAAACCTTAAAAACTGTCTACCGACGTTTTCCGCGCCTAGAAGAACGTAAAAATCAGATTGCCGGAACCTTAAGCGGCGGCGAACAGCAGATGCTGGCCATGGGGCGCGCCCTGATGTCCCATCCCAAAATCCTTCTGATGGATGAACCTTCCATGGGGCTGTCGCCGATTTTTGTCAACGAAATATTCAACATCATTGAAGAAGTAAGCAGTGGCGGAACAACGGTACTACTGGTTGAGCAGAACGCCAAAAAAGCCCTTTCCATCGCCGACCGGGCCTATGTTCTGGAAACCGGAACAATTGCCCTGGAAGGAAAGGCCAGCGACTTACTGAACAATGATTCCATCAAGAAAGCTTATCTTGGCGAATAACAATGATTCCATCAAGAAAGCTTATCTTGGCGAATAATTATGATAATGGAGGGATGCTTATGGATAAGGTAGTGATCACGATTGCCAGACAATATGGAAGCGGCGGAAGAACAGTCGGCGAAATGCTGGCAAAAGATCTGGGTATCAAGTATTATGACCGGGAACTGCTAAAACTGGCTTCCGATGAAAGCGGCATTAATGAGCAGCTTTTTGAAACGGCCGATGAGAAGCTTAAAAGCACACGCTTGTTCAAAATAGCCCGGAAGGTTTATGACGGTGAACTGATCCCACCGGAAAGCGATGATTTCACCTCCAATGACAATCTTTTCAACTATCAGGCAAAAATCATCAAGGAACTGGCCGAAGAGGAGTCCTGTGTAATAATCGGCCGTTGCGCCGACTATATACTAAGGGATCATGACCATGTACTTAGCGTATTCATACATGCCCCGGAAGACTTCTGTATCACCGAAGCAATGAAAAAACTAAGCATGCCGCTAAAGGAAATTGATAAATTTATCGCTAAAACAGACCGCCGCAAGGCAGAATACTATAAATACTATACTGGTCGGGATTGGACTGATGCCCGCAATTATGACTTATGCCTGAATAGCTCAAAACTAGGATTTGAAAGATGCGTGGAAGAGATCAAAGCATATATAAAGGTACGCTTTCCGGAATATGTATTTCAATAGTTACATTTTCGATTATGTATTCTAATAGCTACACTTGAACTACTAACCAATTTCGTTATTAATCAAAGATAAATAAACCATCTTCATCAATAAATCCCCCATAATCTCAAAAAACACGAGATTATGGGGATAATAATTTATATGTACATTTTAATGGAATAATCTTATAACACCAAAGACCTTGCCTAGAATCTGGCAGTCCGGAACGATGATAGGAGCCATGCTGTCATTTTCCGGCTGTAGGCGGATATGGCCGTTTTCTTTATAAAATGTTTTAACCGTCGCGGAGTCATCGATCAAGGCAACCGCCATATCCCCGTTATTCACGGATTCACATGCATTGACAAAGACCTGATCACCGTCAAATATACCGGCATTGATCATAGAATCGCCTCGTACCTTAAGTATAAAAGATTCACCTGAGGGAACAACTTCTGCCGGAACAGGAAAGTAGCTTTCAATATTTTCCTCAGCCAGAATCGGCTGACCGGCTGCAACATAACCAAGAACCGGCAGACTGATCATCTCCGTGCGAATCATCTGAAAACTGTCGTCACATATCTCAATGGCACGCGGCTTGGTCGGATCCCGCCGGATATAACCGTTCTTTTCCAGGGTCTCCAGATGGGAGTGTACGGAAGAAGTAGACTTCAGGTTGACGGCCTCACAGATGTCACGCACGGAAGGAGGATAACCTTTCAGCAGAATCTGGTTCTTTATATAATCTAAAATTTCCTGTTGTTTGACAGATATCTTTCTATATCCCATGAGTTCTCCTTTCACATTTTTCTCTGTTTTTACCATCATAGCACAAGTAATTCCAAAAAGCAAACATATATTCCAAATATTTGTTCGAAAACACTTGACATTAGAATGTATGTTCGGTATAATTGCATTACAGAACATTAGTTCCCAATGTAGAAAGTATTAAAACAATACATCGCAAACTAATACATAGTAAAATAATACAT
>DBDG01000025.1:180-61239 GCA_002293475.1 Lachnospiraceae bacterium UBA938 | reverse complement strand
TCGGACAGCGAAATTAATTCTAATTATGAAATACAAGCCTGATATCTAAAAGTTTTCTAAATAAAACGTTATTGTTCACATCCTAACTATGTTTAGTCTCAAATTAGTCTCAAACGGTAAAAAAAAGTAGCTTTTTTTCATTGATACTTGTATAATACATACATATTGGAGGACTGGAGGACAGTAATATTGAAAATAGGTTTTGATAATAAAAAATATGTTAATTTACAGTCCAAGCATATATTGGAAAGGATTACCCAGTTTGACAATAAGCTGTATCTGGAGTTCGGCGGTAAGCTGTTTGACGATTATCATGCCGCCCGCGTCCTGCCCGGCTTCCTGCCGGACAGCAAGCTAAAGATGCTGCTTGAGCTAAAGGAGCAAGTCGAGATCGTCCTAGTCATCAGTGCCAATTCTATCGAAAAAAACAAGATCCGCGGAGACCTAGGGATTACCTATGATCAGGATCTGCTGCGGCTGATTGATTCCTTTAACAGTCTGGATCTTAATGTGGGCAGCGTAGTAATTACCCAATATAGCGGCCAAGCCGCCGCCGACAAATTCCGGCGCAAGCTTTCCGATCTGAATATCCGATCCTATTTACATTATATTATCGACGGATATCCAAGTAATGTTGAGCATATCGTCAGCGAAGCCGGTTATGGCAAGAACGATTACATAGAAACCTCCCGGCCACTGGTTGTCATTACTGCCCCCGGTCCCGGCAGCGGTAAAATGGCCACCTGCCTTTCCCAATTATATCATGAGCATCTCCGTGGCATCAAGGCGGGCTATGCCAAATTCGAAACCTTTCCTATCTGGAACCTGCCGCTGCGACATCCGGTCAATCTGGCCTATGAAGCGGCAACCGCTGATCTGGATGACATTAATATGATTGATCCTTTTCATCTGGATGCTTATGGCGAAAAAACAGTCAACTATAACCGTGACGTGGAAATTTTCCCTGTACTGAGCTCCATGTTTGAGAAAATATTGGGTTATAGCCCCTACAAATCCCCCACCGACATGGGGGTCAACATGGTCGGCAATTGCCTGCTTGACGACAGTATATGTGAGAATGCCGCCCGGCAAGAGATCATAAGGCGTTACTATCAGTCTCTTTATGACGTAAAAAAAGATGCCGGTAGCAAAGAGGTGGTATATAAACTGGAACTGCTGATGAAACAGGCGGCAATCACTACCGAAGAACGGAAGGTGATCTCAGCTGCTTTGCTTAAGCAGGAAGTTACCGGGCATCCGGCCGCCGCCATTGAACTGCCGTCAGGAGAGCTTGTCACCGGAAAAACGTCTGACCTGCTCGGAGCCATGGCCGCTGCCCTGCTCAATTCGTTGAAAGTGCTGGCTGGGATCGATCACAAACTTCATCTGGTCTCCCCCCAGGCCATCGAACCCATCCAAACCTTGAAAACCGATTATCTGGGCAGTACCAACCCTCGTCTGCATACTGATGAAATACTGATTGCCCTGTCCACCAGCGCCGCCTCCGATCCGGCTGCCAGGCTAGCCTTGGAGCAACTGCCCAAGCTGAGCGGCTGCGAAGCACATTCCACTGTAATCCTTTCCTCCGTAGACGAGAAAATCCTCAAACGACTGGGGCTCCGGATTACCTGCGAACCGGTTTACGAGACCAAGAGAATGTATCATAAGCTATAGCCCTGATTCTGTTCATTGATCCTGCCGGCGACCTTATGAAGAAGCATAAACCTTTTGGGATAATTAAACAAGGCGGTAGCTTTATTATAAAAAAAGTAAAAAGCTATCAGTCCCTTATTCCATTTGCCCAGCCTGTCCTTGGTCGTGTGCCGGTATCTAGCCCCGCCATACCGCATCCGGGGCTTAGATTTCAGATATTCTATCAGTTCCGATTCTTTACCGATCTCTTCCGGGATCCGGGTAAATCCCATCCCTACACAGCCGATGCTATGGGCATCGCTGCCGGCGATGCCCGGTACCTTGTACTGAACTGCCAAGCGCTTGGCGGCGGTATTACTCTTAGTGGACTCACAGGCATTATATATCTCAATAAAATCGAAATTCTTCAATAACATATCCTTTTCCCCACGCAAGCGGAATTTAGTATTATAAAAACTTAAAAAGGGTTCTCCGCAAGGGTGTGCCGGACCCAGTATACCTCCATAATAATGGACGATCTTGACTAATTTTCTTAAGGTCAGTCCTCTTTTTTCTAAGATCGGGACGTTGCGGTCCTCCGGCATGATGACAATAAAATGGCCGTAATCATAGGTGTCGTATTCTATGCCTTTAAATACCTTGAAGTCAGAGTATCGCTTGCCTTGGATGTGATCCTTCCAGTAATTGTAGCCGCTGTACGAGTCATGATCGGTAACCAGCATGGCACCGAATCCGCGTTCTATGAGTTTTTCGATGTATTGGATAAGCGGGACGTGTCCGTCAACCGAGCCTTCAGTGGTGTGGCAATGCATGTCAATTTTCATCTTGGTTCCTTTCTTTGTTTTGTTCCTTTGGTTAATGCTTGTTATGAGTTTGTAACGGGGTTGTCGCTGGCAATATGCCCTGACGGAACGCTGACTTTGCTTCATGTCTCCGCAATCTAACTGATTCTAAATATCCCCCGCCATTTATTGGCAACTCCCGTAACCGTCAGCAAGCGCCATCCATGGCGCGTGCTAACTTGTGCGGACATCCATGTCCGCACATTCCTTTACTTTCTATGGGGATACTAAGAATCACTAAGATTGCTCCCAAAATCAGCAAAGTCAGCGTCCCGCCAAGGCATATTGCCAAATTTACGTGCATTTACTGATTACTGTATTTACTGATTACTGATGTTCTTATATGTAGTATCTCTATTAAATTGAAAATTATTTTTGCTAATGGTTATGTGCCAAAAAATCATTGCAAAATTCTTGCATAAGACTGTGTAAACTTGCTTCTGTGTTAGAAAATAGATACAATGATTAGGTTTATTAACTAATTCGTGATACTTCACGTGATACTTCAGATTGATAATTGCTTGCGCCAACTAAATGACTATGCTATACTGACGATACTGTGGCATGATTTTCTACCAGTTGGAATATACGAATCGTCATATTGCCCAAGCATCATCGGCTCAGGTTCCTTGCGGGAGAAAATTAGTGTATCTTAGCTTCTCACGTTAAATAAACCTAGCTATGGTCGGACAAGGAGGTCCGACCAAGGCTTCATGCGCCATGGATGGCGCTTGAACGCCGGTAGCGGAAGCAACATAAACCGGGAGGTGAGAAGCTTAGCTACACTTATTTTCGGGAGCCGNNGCCGATGATGCTTGGGCAATATGACGATGACCGCAGTACGACAATGACCGCAATCCAACGATGACCGCAATCCAACAATGACCGCCATCCAACGATGACCGCCATCCGCCATACCCATACCACTCACTAACTCAAAGGAGGCCTTTATGCAATACAGACCCGATAAAAACGGAACCCCCCTCTCCATACTAGGCTACGGCTGCATGCGCTTCACTAAATCCGGCAACAAAATTGATCTTGACAAGGCCGAAAAAGAGCTGATGCACGCCATCAACAACGGCGTAAACTACCTAGATATTGCCTATATCTACAACGGCTGTGAAGCTGCCGTAGGCGAAATCCTAGCCAGAAACAGCTGCCGCGACAAAGTCCTGCTGGCAACTAAGCTTCCGCATTATATGGTCAAATCGCTGGAAGGCGTGGAAAAGACTTTTCAGACACAGCTTAAAAGACTGCAGACCGATTATATCGACTATTACCTGATGCACATGTTAAATGATGTCGCCACCTGGGAATCTCTTGTCAAAATAGGGATCCTGACCTGGATAGAAGAAAAAAAGTCCCTAGGGCAGATCCTTAACATCGGATTTTCATTTCATGGAAATTCTGATCAGTTTATTAAGCTCGTGGATGCGTATGACTGGGATTTCTGTCAGATTCAATACAATTATCTTGACGAGTATTCACAAGCCGGGGTGACTGGGCTTAAGCATGCCGCTGCCAAGGGGCTGCCGATCATCATTATGGAACCGCTGCGGGGCGGGCGCCTAGTAAGCAATCTGCCGGCCAAAGCTGCCGAAATAATCAAATATGATAAAAAAGGACGGACACCAGCGGAACTGGCCTTCCGTTGGCTCTGGAACCAGCCTGAAGTGACATGTATTCTTTCCGGCATGAATTCCCTTGCGATGGTGGAAGAAAATATTAAGACTGCCTGTGAAGTCCAGGCAGGCGAGTTCGATGATTATGACCGGGAGCTGATCGAACAGGTTAAAGCGGAAATCAAGCACCATATGAAAGTCGGCTGCACTGGGTGTGGCTATTGCATGCCTTGTCCTAAAGGCGTGGATATTCCTATGGCCTTTCATTGTTATAATCTTTTGGAGGATAATAAAATGACTGTCCGCCGGGAATATATGCAGTCGACTGCCATGCGCCGTAATCAGAGCAGTATCTCACAATGTATCCAATGCGGAAAATGTGAGACCCACTGTCCGCAGCATATCCCGATCCGGGCTGAACTTAAAAATGCCGCTAAGAAACTGGAGACTTTTTCTTATCGTTTTATGAGGTGGGCTGTGAAAGTTTTTAAAGTCTATTAATCAGCGGTAGGGGATTTTGGTTACATTAGATTTGCCATACATGATGATTAGCAGCTGAAAGAGATTATGGCCACTGATAATTTTCATCTGGCCGTTGTATTTATGGACTTTTTTTTCAATGGAGCCGAGACCAATGCCATGAAAGGTTCCGTCTTTTTTGGATGTCAACAGGTTGCCTGCCGCATCTTTACGTATTTCCCCTGCATATGGATTAGTGAGCTTTAAGGTCAGAATATTTTGTTGCATTTTTAATGAGAGGTTAATTATCCTTTCCTGGGGTGATAGTTTTCCGACTGCTTCTATGGCATTTTCAAAAGCGTTGCCTACGATAATAGACAGATCAAGGTCTTCAAAAGGTAAATTACCGCTAACATCAAAATCTGTAATTAGGCTTATGTTCAGATCCCTTGCTAGGTTCATTTTATAACCGATGAGGGAATCCACGACAATATTGCCGCTCTTGTTTTCCCAATACGCTGTCATATGGACGTCTATCAATGCATGGATATACTCATCCATTGCCTTATACTGCCGCTTATCGCTGTAGCCTTTCAGACAGGCCAGATGATACTTGAAATCATGGTACAGCCTTCTGCTTTCCAGCCATAAAGATTCCCGTTCCTCACTCTGAAGCCGGTACATTTCCGCTTGCTGTTTATATATGGCGATTTCCTTACCAACATAGCCTTTATTTTTGAGTTGTCCGTATATTAAAATAAAAATATTTAGGGTTAATAAAATAATTAATGCTGTCATTGCGGTCTTTTACCTATCATCCCCGTAATTTTTATCTGCCGATACTGTAATACTCCACGCCTGCTTCCTTCATCTCTTCCGGCCGGTACAGATTCCTGCCGTCATAAACCAGCGGTGTATGCATGAATCTTCGGTATTCTGCCGGCAATATCGCCTTGATTTCCGGCCATTCGGTAAAGATAAAGCATATGTTCGCATTCTCAAGTGCCTTTTCCGGACTGTCAACATAAGTAATGCTCCCCTTCATAATATCCCCTTCGGGAAACATTACCTGCGCATGTTCCGTCGCTTTGGGGTCATAAGCAATGACATGGCCACCTTGCTCCAGCAAAAGATTCAGATTGTCAACCGCCGGAGCCTCCCGCATGTCATCCGTTCCGGCTTTAAAAGCAAGCCCCAGCACCGCGACCTTCAAATCGCGGAATGTAATCATCCTTTCCCTGGCCTTTCCAAACATCCGGGTTTTTTGGCGGGCATTGACCGACACACAGGCTTCTATGGTCTGCATCCTATATCCATGATATCTGGCCAGATATTCTAGGGCTTTAGTATCTTTTGGAAAGCAGCTTCCGCCATAACCGATACCAGCATTTAAAAAACGGGAACCGATCCTCTCGTCATAACTCATCCCCTTGGCCACATCGGTAATATCCGCTCCCACCAGTTCGCACAGATTGGCAATCTCGTTCATATATGATATCTTTAATGCCAAAAAGTCATTGCAGGCATATTTAATCATTTCCGCTGAACGGCGCTTTACCGATACGATGGGGAGACCGAACGGCTCGTATATCTGCATCAGCAGCCGCTCGGCTTCCTCGCTTTCCGTGCCAATGATAATACGGGCCGCATGCAGCGTGTCATGCACAGCCGTTCCTTGTGCCAGAAACTCCGGATTGGAAGCCACTTCCACTTTTACGTCATTGACCAGAAAATCCCTGATAAACTGCTCCACCTTATCATTCGTTCCCACCGGAACCGTTGATTTGACTACAATCAGGCAGTCTTTTTCCACCGTCTCCGCAATCTGTCTGGAAACACTTGCTATATAGCTAAGATCAGCGCTTCCGTCAGCAAGTTCCGGAGTCCCGACACCAATAAAGATAACATCTGCCTGACGGTAAGCCTGCCGGTAATCAGTCGTGAAATGCAAAGTGCCGGCAGCATTGTTTTTAAGCATCAATTCTTCCAGGCCTTCTTCATATATCGGTGATATTCCCTGTTGCATCATGGTGATTTTCTTTTCATCCACATCTACACAAGTCACATCATAGCCCTTATCGGCAAAACAAACGCCCGCTACCAATCCGACATATCCTGTTCCTGCTACTGAAATTTTCATGTTAACTCCCATCCGCTATCCAGAGTACTAAGGCTACTGGCCACATCCCTAAGCGATAAAATCAAAATAAGTTTTACATATTGTACCATAAAACAAAAAAAAGTGCTATACTATACGGTAAGGCTAACATAAACCAATATAATCTATTTATATCCCACAGGAGTTCCTTATGAATGACCAAAACCCGCGATTACTGTCAGTGATCATCCCAGCCTATAATGAGCAGGAAATGATCGAAACCACTTTCTTCACCCTTAAAAACATCCTAGACGAAGCTTCCGTTCCTTTCGAGCTCATTTTCGTAGATGACGGCTCTTCTGACGGCACCTACCATGTCATTGAATTGCTGTCTCAGACTAATAAAGAGGTTACCGGCCTTTCTTTCTCCAAGAACTTCGGCAAAGAAGCGGCTATTTTTGCCGGATTGACCGCCGCTTCCGGTGCTTGCGCCGCAGTCATGGACTGCGACCTGCAGCATCCTCCCGAAACCCTGGTTCCCATGTATCAGCTATGGGAGCAGGGCTACGAAGTCATTGAGGGCGTCAAATCATCACGCGGCAGAGAGAATCCTTTCTATGCCGCCGGTGCCCGCTTGTTTTATCTGTTCATCAGCCGGGCGACCGGCATTGATATGTCCCGGGCTTCTGATTATAAGCTGCTGGACCGCCGCGCTGTCGATGCCTTGCTGGACATGCCGGAACGGACGCCCTTTTTCCGGGCTCTGTCTTCTTGGATCGGTTTTAAAACCGTTGCGGTTCCGTTTGAGGTCCAGGAGCGAAGATTGGGAAAATCTAAGTGGTCCGCCCGCTCTCTGACAAAATATGCGGTTCGTAATATCACTTCTTTTTCCGGGGCACCATTACAGTTTGTTACCTTTATCGGCTGGATAATGTTTATTTTTGCCACTGTTATGGGAGCCCAGTCAGTGGTCCGCTTTTTGAGCGGCAACGCTCAGGAAGGTTTTACCACGGTTATCCTTTTGCTGTTGATAATCGGCAGCCTAGTCATGATCAGCCTTGGGATCATCGGGCATTATCTGGCCCGGATCTATGATGAAATCAAGGCCCGGCCGCGCTTTATCATCAGACGCCGCTGCGGGAAAACGGTTGACAACCTCCCGGATGACATATTGCGGTGAGTTATTTATGCAGATATACATTCTGCCGATGTATTCACCTACCAGGCCGAGCATCAGCATCAGCATGCCGCCCATGAACAGGACCGCTGACATGAGCGAGCTGAAACCCATAACCATATCCGGATAGATGAACAGCTTTTTAATGATCGTATAAAGGCCGTACAGGAAGCCCACACCGGCACTGACGGCACCGGTTACAATGGCAATCCTTAAGGGCTTGATGCTGAACGACGTAAAGCCGTTAAACCATAGCGACAGCAGTTTACCCAAGGTATAGCCGGAAGTGCCGGAGATTCTTTCTTGGTGTTCGATATCAACATTTACAATATTTCTAGTTGTCCGGAGAATCAGGCCGACTACATAAGGATAAGCTCCATCATAACGCTTGATCTCATCAACGACAAATTTTCTGGCGGCAAAATAACTGGACAGGTAAAGTTTTTTGGGCTTGCCTAACATCACCCTCGTCATCATGTCGTTGATCCGGCTTCCCAGTTTACGCAGTACCGAATGCTGCTTGTGGTTATACCTAGCATAGACCACATCCGCGCCTTCCTGGATGCCTTTAAGCAGCTTGCCAACTTCTGCCGCCGGGGTCTGCCCGTCATCGTCAAGACAGACCACAATGTCGCCGGCGGCTTGCCGCAGCCCGGCCATCAGTGCCGCATGCTGACCGAAGTTGCGGGACAGGCTGATGCCGGTAATATTGTCTGCTTCATGGCACAGTTTCGTGATGACGGCAAAGGTATCATCGGGAGAAGCATCGTTAACTAAGATTATTTCATATTGGTACTTTGACATTCCGGCCATAGTATTCTTGATATCTTCTGCCACCTTTTCAATGGTCTGCATGGACCGGTAGCAAGGTATAACAAAACTAATTAATTGACTCATAAATCCCATCCCTCATCCTTTTGTGTCATCAAATAATGCCACCAATACAATGTCTCTATATAAACCATCAAGTTTTACCTCATCCTTTAAATAAGCTTCTTTGATAAAATGATTTTTTAAGCAGCTTTTTATGGACGGTATATTGTCAGCAAAGATGCGGCTGTAAACCTTATGCAGCTTTAATACATTAAAAGCATAATCAGTAATCAGAGTGGTGATTTCAGTTCCATAGCCCTTGTTGTGAGCATCTTGCTCGCCGATATACATCCCAAACTCCACCTTACTGAATTCATAATCAATGTCCCGCAGATAAGCGCTTCCGATCGGGCGAACAGCCTGGCTGCCGGCAATCTTTTCACAGACAATGAATTGTTTTGCTTTTCCGGTGTCTATCATGGTGCGGAACCATTCCCGATGGCCTTCCGGCGTAAAGGGTTTTTGGTATATGAAGTTTTTCCTGACTATCTCCTTATTCCGCCATGTAACGATTAAATCCGTATCGGCCAAGGTCATCGGCCGGAGAATGATTTTCTCCCCGACGATATCCCCTGGCTGTTCATTTTCTGTACTTGTTTCCGTACTTATTTCTGTCCTTAGTTCCTTCCCGATTTCTTCACTCATCTTATCTGATATACCTCCAGTTGGTCTGCTATGCTGTCAATCTGCATTATTTCAATATCCTGCCCATGATCCCGGTAATATGCTTCCAGCCAAGCGAGACCTTCTTCCGGTTCCGCTATCATATAAACATGGTCCTGGCTGACCAAGGCATCCTGCATTGATATCTCTTCATTCAAGAACACAGCCAGTTTTTTTTCATATAAGGGACTTTTATTGGCCCATCCTCCCATATAATCATAGTTAACCGGGGAATTATTGACATCTGCAAATATTTTTTCCGAATAAGCTACCGTAGAATACACATCAATAAAATAATAATTTTCATAATTATCGCGGCAGTATTGCTGCATTGTCTGCCAGATGCGGTTTGTCTCTTCCCTTTCGTCCGATATTCTGCCGACCGTGTTCACCAAGGCCGAAATATTGATTCCTGACGCAACCAATAATAACAGACCGATGAGCAGTGGAAAAGATTGTTCCATGAACGCTTGAATCCTAAGGGAAGTCTTGACCTCCATGGATTCCCCGAACACTCGGCGCTCCGTTAAAAACATGGCCAGTAAAATACCCAGTTCAATAAAGTATAGAGAATGAACGATCCGGGGCGGATAGCGGTCGCCCATCAGAATATACAGCCATAATGCCGTCCTGACGGCGAAGAGCAGCAATAGTTTTCCGGTCATCCTGCCTGTTTTTCTCATATTTATCCCTAGCCCCAGCAACCCCGCATAGCCGATAATAATTAACCCGTTCCAAGGAAAATCACTGTTATCGCCGACATAGGTCATTCTGGAGATATACACTTTAGTATTATTAATAAAATCCGCAGTAAAAGACAGGGCCTGCTTACGGTTAGCGGCAGCGTAACCGGCGATTTCCCCCATTATCTTTTCATCAATCTCTTCATCAAGGCCAAAATTATAATTATCTAATAGCGCTACTTCGCTTTCCGATAAGCCGATGCTTTCGTAAAACACCTTATGCTCATCATAAGCCGGTATTTCCTCATAATCATATAGCTTCGTCCGGTTATCAAAAAATTCGGCAAACCGCTGCCACTCTGCGGATCCGTATGCCATCATATGGGCGGCCTGACCTACAATCATACCCGCCAGAACACACCCGAATACAGAGAAATATTTTGTGACATTCCTCCTAGTGAAGATCAAACCTTCATTACTCCACTTACATAAGCCAGCAGCACCGATCAGCGGCAGTACTAAAAGAAACATCTCCGAGCGGATCAGATAGGAAACAAAAGCAAGAATAAAAACGGGAATGTTTTTTAATAAGAAATCATGATAACTTAAGCTGTCATCGGAAGTAATAAATAAAAAAGCCGCCGCTGTGGCCAGCATCGTACAGCTAATAGTGTATTGGACAAATACCAGATGCTCTAACATAGTACCCGCAATCAGGGCTCCTGCTATTAGCAACAGTCCGGCTTTTCCCCGCAAGCTGCGGCAAAAACTCAGGCTACGGTTGATGATCAGGCCAAGGCTGCCGAACTGGCAGACACACAAGAACAGGCCATACCAAGGCGCTCCGGGAACAATCCGGTAAAAAAAGCTGATCAAGGCACTGATCGGATAAAGCATCTGGATGTTTCTGCCCTCAGGAATTCCTGTATAGACGCCGGCTACGATATCTTTCATTAGAACATCATCATTTAAATCATAATAATAATCAAAGCCAAAAGCAACCGTCACACACAGTGCCGCCAGAAATAAAAGTGTCAGTATTTTATTCTCGTGATTATGAAATACTTTCCGCAATTTTTCCTTTCCTCTTGCCTTAATACTTAATATCTGTAAAAATCCGCTATCTTGGTGGTTACATAATCCACTTGTTCCGCTGTCAGCTGGTGAAACATCGGCAGGCGCAACAGTCTTTCACTTTCTTTCGTAGTGTACTTATCTTCGCCATGAAATCTGCCATGCTGCTTACCTGCCGGCGACAAGTGCAGCGGTATATAGTGGAATACCGCCAGGATACCATTTGCGTTTAGATAAGCTATTAGCCGGTTTCTTTCTTCCATGCTGACGGTCTTAATATAAAACATATGGGCATTATGGGTACAGGAATCCGGAATAATAGGCAGTTCAATGCTTCCCTGCTCCGCTATCGGGCTCAGCCTGTCATAATACTCTTGCCATCTGGCCAGACGCTTGGCCTGGATCTCGTCCGCTTCTTCCAGTTGGGCATACATATAAGCCGCATTGATGTCGCTAGGCAGATAGGAAGAACCCTTCGACTGCCATGTGTATTTATCCACCAGACCACGAAAGTAACGGCTGCGGTCGGTTCCTTTTTCACGCAGGATCTCCGCTTCTGATATATAAGCGGAATCACGGATCAGCAGCGCACCGCCTTCTCCCATGCTGAAATTTTTCGTCTCGTGAAAGCTGAGGCAGCCGAAATCTCCGATTGTGCCAAGCGACTTCCCTTTATAAGTACTCATAATCCCCTGAGCGGCATCTTCCACTACTTTCAGATTAAAACGCCGGGCAATCTCCATGATGCTGTCCATTTCACAGCCGACTCCCGCATAATGTACTATCACAATAGCGCGGGTGCGTTCTGTTATCGCCGCTTCGATCAACCGCTCGTCTATATTCATGGTATCGGGACGGATGTCCACAAATACAACCTTGGCCCCGCGCAGAACAAAGGCATCTGCCGTGGACACAAAGGTATAAGACGGCATAATGACTTCGTCTCCGGCCTTGATATCACACAGCAACGCGGCCATCTCCAAAGCATGCGTACAGGATGTCGTAAGCAGGCATTTGGCAGTCCCGGTCTTTTTCTCCAGCCATTCGTGACATTTATGGGTAAAATCACCGTCACCGCAGATATGCTTGCGCTTGATAGCTTCCTGCATATAGGCAACGGCATTTTTTCCCTCCGGAGGCTCATTAAAACGTATCTTTCCCGTAAATTGCATTGAAATCTCCTAACCGTAAATAATATACTGTTCATTAATAAATACTTCTTGATAATCATTATCCCCGATAAAGCTGTCCAGCATGGCCTTTTTAGGACTGTTCTGCTTTTCTTCGGGCATCTGCGCGTTATAAATAATCAGCGGCCGTTCCTCCCCCTTTTCCGCCATCCGACCAGACAGCCGGGAAAGGTTCTCTTCCAGTCTCCCGATACTTTCTGAGTCCAAGTCCGGCCATGCGCTGCCGATTGCCGTTTCACGATCCAAGTAGTAGGAAAGCGCCGGAATATCGCCGTATAGGATCAACTTACGATCTTCCCAATCCGGATGCCCCTCTATAAAAACGCTGATTTCCTCCAGATTCACCGCATTAAATGGGGTCGTAACCATCCCACCGGCCACAGTATTCCGGGTAATCCTAGTGTTTTTGGGCTCCCCTGTTTCACCGTCGTTAAATACGTACAGACAGCCGACACCGATGCTTTGCACCAGCAATGCCGCCGCAATCGCCATCTGCATGGCCTTAAGCGGGAAAAGCGGGATCAGCGTGCTCTCCGAGCCAATGTATTGCTTGCCCCATATGGCAAACTTTACGATCATCCAAAAGGTCACCGGGGCTACAAAAAACAAATTGTTAATAATCGGCCAGACATGATTATTACTTCCCAGCGGAGTGACAAGGATGATGATGATGCCGGTCATGGCAATCAGTTTCCAATGAACATCCGTTGTTTTGGTATACAGCATCCATACCATATTAGCCAGCGCGAGGATGACGAAAATAACTGCCCATTGTAAAGCTGATTCCTTCTGATAATATCGGAAATTATACATGCCCCAGCGCCCTAGGATCACAAATAAGAACAGGATGGCAAGACAGTAAATTACTTTTCTGACCCGTGGAAACAGATCCTTGCGTATCATGAGGAAGGGAATCCCCGGTAAGATACAGACGACCATATATAACAGCCATCTCATCCCATGCAGATAAGCATCGGCAACCGCTGCCAGCATCTGGGACAGGGCATAGTCCTCCGCACTGCCGGCAACACCGGTCAGCGCGCTGATCATATCCACTGGTGCCTGGATGCCATAGTGAACTATCATAGCCATTAACATGACGGCCACCGCCCCCACGTACCCCACCATACAATACAAGGTTTCATGCCCTACCCGGCGCAACTCCTTGCGGCGAATATAACCGTAATACCACACACAGATAATCAGTCCCGCCTCCAGTACATTGGGATTACGCACAAAAACGTTGATCCCTAAGCAGATTCCGGCCAGAACCAAGCAAACCGTCCGCTCTCCCGCCAGTCCGCGGAATAAAAGTACCGCCCCGAGCAGAAAAAAGAGATAGGTCATATAATTATATAAGATAACCGTAGGACACCAGCAAAGCCCGATGGCCGCCATCTCCCCTAAAAAAGCCACCCACGCCGGCATCTTTGTCATAAAGAAGCGATATCCGATCAAGGCCATTAAGCTAATAAATAGAGAAGTATAAAACTTCATTCCCAGCATCAATTTACCGAAAGGCAGGAGCGTAAGCAGATATCCGGTTATCTGGCTCAGGTAGGTATTCAAAACCCAAGTCCCTTCTGCCGTCGGAAAAAAGCGGTAATTGCCTAGGCTGTATCCGGTATCGGTCAGATCCACGCCATAAGCCATCTTTAATAGCGGAAATACCGCCAGTATCAACGGAAACAATATTCTTACTGCCGTTCGCGAATAAAATCTCTCCATTTACCTGCTCCTATAAACACCCCGGCGGCCGGCTAACAACTTTTCGGCCAGTCCAAAAAACCGGCTGCGGATATAATCAACACTGATGCCTGCTACATATACCAATAATACCATAAGAATCATGTCTATCAACAGTCCTGCCGGGCTTGTCTTGTCAATGCCGCTCCCAAGCGAGCCGGCCCAACTCATCCAGCGGTCACGGATATCCACATGCATCTGCAGCAGATACACCCCAAAGCTTAACGGTCCGATCAAACGAATCAAATCAGCGGCCTTACCCTCCCGGATCCTGATTTTAGAGAAACCGTAAAATAATCCGACGGCACCAATAAAGCATAAAACAAAGTTATAGTGAAACAAGGCCTCGAAATAATAGGAAAACCAGCCGGTTTCAGTATGTATGAAAAAGATTCCGACCGCGAGCATAAAAGTGCCCAGAGAACTCCCGGCATAGAGCCAAAAACCCCGTTTGCCCTTCTCCAAAAAGGGAATTCCGTATAAGCCAATGTAACTGCCTACGGCATACAGGCACATAAACCATCCGAAGTCATATCCGAAGCTATCCGTTGCCAGCGCAATGGGAACCACACTTTTAACAATACAAAACACGCCGAGCAATAAAGTAATGACGGTACCTAGCTGCCGCTTGCTCATTTTTTCACAGGCCGCATTTATAAAAGGGCTGAACAGATATAAAAGCACATATTCCGTGGCAAACCAATAATGACCGGTCGCAACCGGCAATAAATACTGGATCCAGCCATAAAGCCCCTCCCGGTCAGCCAGTATCGGTATTCCTGCCGCCGCCAGAACCAGCGGAATCAACAGGGCATAAAAATAAACCTGGCAGATCAGCCTGACGATACGGTTTACTTTAAATCCCGAACGCACCATAAAATATCCGCTGGTCAGTACATATACATTTACCGCAACGATGCAGAACGACTCCACCGCCGTCCCCAACACCGTTCCGAACCATAGTGATTCGCCGGTTTCCGCCGGTTCCAGCATTATCCCGGCTTCCGCAACATAATGCAAGGCAATTACCATCAGCATTGCCGTGATCCTGAGCAGTTCAAAATTAGCCAGACGCTTTGCTTGCATCGTGATACCCCGTGTCATTGATTATCAGCAGACTTGACTGCTTCTTTTTCAGTGTCGTTTTCCCTAGTTTTCTTAAATATAAATAATTTACTGAAGATATAGTTACAGACAATAACAAAGAAATTGGAAACCATCTTGGAGACCACATCGTTAATGCCAAGATGATAGGCCATAAGCAGGATAATCAGCCAGTCCAGTATCCCGGTCGCTATCCTGGCTCCGATAAAACCGGTAAATTCCTTAAAACGCCCGTTCATATCTGTTACCTGCGACTTAAAGACAAAGGTACGGTTCGTCCAATAGGCAAAAATAACTGCCACGATCCAGGCTATCAGAGTCGCCATCGAAATCAGGAAGGGGGTATCGTTCGTAGCCCCCATGGCCCGGGCAGCCAGCCAGTAGGCCGCCGTGTTCACAACGAAGGCTAAAACCCCGAAAAAAAGATAATTAATGGCTTCATCATATTTTTTATACTGTTTCCAGATATACTCCCACATTTCTTCCCTTTCTTACCCCGCTGTCACGGGTTCCTGTGTGCCAGTCCCCTGACTATTTCCGCTTTACCGTTCTCGATCCGGTAGACCATATCGCATTTTTCTATTGTCTGTAATCTGTGGGCGATGATGACCAGCGTCTTGCGCCCATGAAGCCGGTTAATGGAATCCATAATCGCTGCTTCCGTCTCATTGTCCAAGGCCGAGGTGGCTTCATCTAGGACCAATACCTCCGGATCTTCAAATAAAGCCCTAGCGATGCCAATGCGCTGGCGCTGACCGCCGGAGACGCGGATGCCGCGTTCCCCGATCCCCGTATTCAGACCCTCCGGCAAACCTCTGACAAACTCGTCCAGCTGCGCTTCCTGCAAAGCCCGCCATACCTTTTCATCGTCAATATCTTCATCGGCAATCCCGAAGGCGACATTTTTACGGATGCTGTCATCAATCATAAAGATCGTCTGGGGAATATAGCCGACATTTTTCAGCCACGATTCATAATGCTCCTGCACATCCGCCCCGTCTGCCAGAATCGTTCCGGTTTCCATTTTAAGCAGACCCAGCATGATATCCACCACCGTAGTTTTCCCGGCTCCTGAGGTCCCGACGATCCCGACGGCGCTGCCGACTGGAATCTCCAGGCTGGCATGGTCGAAGATGAGGACGTCGGTATTGGGGTATTTATAGGTGATATCCTCAAGCCGGATATTTTCCCGGATCTCCAGCTTGTCCACGTTTTTGTTGCGGCGGTAGGCAGCTTCATCATATATGATGCTATCATCCCGGATATCTTCCTGAAGATTATCGCTTACTCCCATAAAAAAGGGTTCAAAATAGGCTATCGCCGTCAGATGGTTGTTGATCCGGTTCGCACAGGGAATCAGCCTCATCGCGGCTATCGCCATCGCTGACAGGGTCGGCAGGAAAGCGTCCAGTGCGATACCGTTTAACACCTGCATCATGATATATATAATCATGCCGGCTATCGCCACCGTTTCAATCAACAGCCGCGGCGTGGCGTTGTATAGATTGTATTTTTGCACCGCACTGACATAACCGTAGCCGCACTTGGCATATTCATTGATAAAGTAATTTTCTTTGTTGGCAATCTTGATTTCCTTGATGCCCATAACCGACTGGTCAATCCACTTATACAGGCCGCTGTAATAATTCTGATTGTCTTCCCCGGATTTTTTCATGATCGGCGACAGGAAGCCCTTGATGACCCCCAGCACGATGACAAGCAGCACTGTCAAGACAATCGACAGCACCAGATCACTAATCAGACAGATCACCACAAGACCGGCAAACACAATACTCTCGCTGATCAGCTGCAACAGGCTTAAGATCAGGCCGTACATATTATTGACATCGGAAGTTATCGTTCTCTGGATGATGGCCGTGTCCGCATTCAGATAATATTCATAGGGCCGCTTCATAAAATTAATCATCATCCTTCGGGAAGTAGCAAACTGATTGGAATAGACAAATTTGAACTGCATTTTATTCTGTAAAAATAAAAAGGTATTCTTAAATGCAAATACGCCGATCAGCGCTATCATAACCGCTACCGTAAACTGCGTCACGTTCTGAAAATGCAGCCCTTGGTAAATCGGCCCCAGATAACGGCTTTCCATCACGGCTTCGGGATCCATGACAGACTGAACTACCGGAACAATCATCGTAATACCCAATACTTCCAGAAAAGAACCAATCAGCATGACGAAGATCAGCAATATCATCACTCTCTTCTGCTTGCGGTCCAATAATATTCTAAGTTTTTTTAATATTCTTCCCATAAATGCCAATTCCTTACACTTTGTCAAAATATCATAATATTTTAACATACTTTCCTTATAAAATCCACCGGAATGGAAATCTCGATCTGTTCATTATATCTGTTCATTCTGACGGTGGATTTCCGGAGCTTCATAGCGATCCATGAAATCCTCCCCTAGGAAAACCTTCTCCTTGGCGAAACGAATCGACGTCGGCACGGTGAATACCGACACCACCCGGTCAAATTCCAGTCCGGTAATGAAATTAAGCACTTCCATCGGAAACATTTTGTCCAGCACAATATGCTCGGGACACAGCTGTTCATAATCCAAAACATCTCTGGGATGGGGTTTCAAAATAATCTGTGCCGGACTGCCGTCGATCTGTCCGTACTCTCTGATGATATCCGTAAAAATTCCGGCTCTTGTTTCCAGATCGCATAAAGGTTCAGTCAGCACCAATACTTTCCGAACAAAGACAGCTCCCGCCGCCAGCTTCTGCCGCAATTCTTCCATCTCTTCAATAAAAATCGACAGTAACGTCTCTTTGGCAGCTTCATCAAGACCATTAATCAGTTCTTCTCGGGACTGCTCAATATATTTGGAACAAGGATAGGGCAGTACCGATATATCATTGACTTCCATATCCAGACAGTATTTCCCATAGCCGTTCTGAATAAAAATCAGATTCCTAGCCGCCATCCAGGCTTTCAAGCGAAAATGCCCGCGGTTATCATATCGGGCCGTATCATAATACTGGATACAATTAAGGCCGTCTTCGATCGCATGGTAAGGTATTTTCTGATAGCTTAGATAATAACCGATCGGGTCGGAGTCACAAAACACATAGATATCCTGATATTCACGGAAGTTCACGGGAACGTAAGGGCCTTGCAATTTACCGAACCGCTTAGTAAACCGGATTCGGGCTATCATATTACCAATCAGGTTGCCATGATCGGTGTGGAGAGGCGTAAGCTCTGGAAAAAAGCTTGCTTCCTTTTCATCAAATTCCACCACCTGTTCAAATAAACCGGAACGTTCCGCCCTTACTTTTAAATCACCGAAATCATTGGACATCAGACTAAGAACCAAAGTCGCTTTACCGCCCCTTGGCCGGTTCTTCCACAGCTCCTTTAAGCAGGCGATATAAACATGATAATAAGTGTGACATACATAAATCCGCTCTTTCAAAGCCTTACTCCTTAATAGTTCTATTGTACTAACTCCGCCACGATCCGTTCCGCCCCTTTACCATCCACCAACTGCCGCATAACCGCGGATCTTTGGCAGCGCTGCGGATAATCATCTGCCAGCGACTTTATTTTTTCCGAGAAATCATCTTGAAAATCGAGCCCTCTTTCATAAACCACCGCACCGGCGGCCGCAAAACCTTCGGCGGCCGCAAGCTGATTGTCGGCTATCGCAAAACAGATTGTCGGTACTCCTACGGCGCACAATTCATATAACGTAGTGCCAGCCGCGGAAAGAGCTAGGTCGCATCTTTGCATCAAATCGGCCATTTGTAGGACGTTTTCATGCAGATGGATTCTTCCCAATCGTTCCGCGCTTTTTCTCAGCCAATCTTTATTCTTGTTTAACTTTCCCACTACCACATGGATTTCGACAGTATTCTCCGTCGCCTGCCGGACTGACGTTAATATCTTCCCTGTTATATTGGCATCGTCAGTTCCGCCGGTAGTGATCAGCACCTGTGCCACTTGTTCCCTGATCTGATAGGGCACACCGCCAAACTGCTTTCTTAATGGAGTATATGCCGCTCCTAATAACTGCTTTTGAGCATTTTGATAGCCGCTTTGATATCGCGGCAGCTCGTCCCGGGAAATAACATCATAATTAATCACGGTATCCACCGGATAGTCAAAGGATCTGAGGTCATCCAGATAAAAGATCCGCGTATATCCTTTAAGCTCTTTCAGATATGTTTCCGTCACATAATATGAATCGATCAGCAATGCCTGCGGTTTCTCCTGCTCCAGCAGCGACTTTAGCACCGGCAGCTCTTCTTCCGGCCGGCGATAGCTTCCCGGCAATATCCTGATCTGATATTTTGCCCATTCAGGACACAACGCTTTAAATATCCGCTCACTTTCTCCGGCTGACAGCACAAAACAAACCGGCACTCCTCGTTCGGCGCACTCTTCCGCAATGGTCAAAGTGCGCATCAGATGGCCGGTCGCGATTACCTGGTCAGCGTCTGCACGAAACATGATCATATTGTATGCTCCATTCCTAACGGTCAAAAGAACTGGTTATCATTGCTATCGACTATATTATCAGCTCCCACTGTAACGGCGTACCCTTTTTTAAGTCCGTCCGGGCCTTTTTTCCCAGTACTGTCTCGTAATGCATGGTATGAAGGCCATTGCCCGGCCGGATCGACCGGATATTCTCCGGTGTCAGTGTTTCACCAGCCGCTATATCCGCCACTACAAAAAGCGATCGTGAGCCTTCGTGTTCCAGCTTCTGTGCCGCGGTTAGTGTATATTCTTCACTGCCCAAGGATTTTTCAATAATACGGATATCCCGCACCATCGCCGCAAATTCGTCCGGTTCCATGGAAAAAGACCCATCCGGCCCGCCGTCAGCGCGGCGCAGCGTCAGATGCTTCTCCACCATCTTGGCACCGAGGGCCACGGCACCCGCCGCCACAATCCCGCCCATCGTGTGATCGGAAATCCCGGTCAGACAGTCATATTCCCTGGCCAAGGCCGAGATATTGCGGAGATGGATATCCTCATACGGAGCCGGATAAGAAGAAACACACTTCAACAAAATAATATCCTCATTCCCTTCTTCGCGGCAGACCGCGAGTGCCCTGCGGATATCCTCCGGATAGGCAATACCGGTCGCCAAGATCACCGGCTTATGCAGTCTGGCAATCTTACGGATCAGGGGAATATCATTGATTTCATAAGAAGCCACCTTATAAGCCGGCATCCCCATCGATTCCATAAAATCCACGGCAGTAAAGTCAAAGGGCGAAGAAAAACAGATCAGCCCGGCTTTCTTAGCTTCTTCCATCAGCCTTGGCTGCCATTCCCATGGCGTATATGCCTCCTGATAAAGCCGGTACAGCGTCGTTCCGTCCCATATCGTTCCCTGCGTGATCTGAAAACAGTCGCTTTCACAGTCTAGGGTAATGGTATCGGCCGTATAAGTCTGGAGCTTAACGGCATCGGCACCGGCCGCTTTGGCGGCATGAATGATTTCCACAGCACGGCTATAATCCTGATTGTGGTTGGCTGAAATCTCTGCGACGACAAAAGCCGGCGCGAAGGCGTCAATTGTATATTCACCGATCATAATTGATCTATTCATCTGATTCTCCGCTTCTACCAGTAATTCTTTTGCAGATACTCTACATTGCCCCATGCCGCCCGGGCAAGGAAAAGCCTGCCGTCCTGCCGTTCTGCCCAAACCGCCGGAAGATAATTGATAAACAGCGGATTTAAACACATGGTATATCCTCCTGCTACATCATATACGATCCGGTCGCCGGGCATAAGTGCCTTGTCATTTTGTATCTCAAACAGGCGGTCATACTCCATGCAGGTGAACCCGCAGACCCATTGGCTGGCCTCCGTCATCCGCATGTCCAGCGGACAGGTTTCCTCATCGTAGATAATATGATGCGGGTAAATATGTCTGGTCACCAGCGGGTTTAAATTAGTACGGCTGCCATCCGTGACGATATATTTGTGATTACGGATGTTTTTGATATCTTTTACGGTAGTTTCAAAAACAATAGCCCGGGAAATAAGGGAAATACCCGGTTCGGCAATAATCTTCGTTTCCGCCGGATCAAAATATTCTCTCAGCACGCTCCCGATTTCCTTAAAATAGTCCCGGTAATCCGGCTTATCGTCCCGGCCGCCAAAAAAACCGCCGCCGACATCTACATATGAAAGATTCAACTGGTATTCTTCCGCGATTCTTACCGCCATCCCAGCGATAACGCCATATACCCCGACCGACCGGGATTTCGTGGCGGAATGTAGGTGCAGGCCGGCCACCCTGACATTGGGGAGGCTTCTGATCCGCTGGATTACCTGCTTCAGGCTGCCGTTTTCATAGCAATATCCAAACCGGCTGCCTTCTTCCTCAGCCAGTTCCTCGGCCGGGCAGTGCTTGGCTATATCAAAATTAACCCGTAACCCGACATCAAACTGCCTGTCCGGATAACTGCGGGACAGTTCTTCAATCCAATCCAGTTCTTCCGAAGAGTCCATATTCAGATACCCGCCCGCAGTCAGAATCCGGCCAAAAATCTCTTTATTTTTGATCGGACCATTATAAATTATCTTTGCATCTTCGTAGCCCAGCCGCCGTACTAGGTCATATTCCGTACTGGAAACCACTTCGGCCCAAAAACCTTCCTGCTTCAGATAAGTTAAAAGCCATGGGAGCGAATTGGTTTTTACTGAATATCCGGCAATATAATTGCCCCAATTACCCTTCAGTGCCTGCTTCAGCAAGTTAATATCGTATTGAAGCTTAGTTTCACTTATTTTATAAAATGGTGTCTGCATGGTTGGCTTTCTGCTCCGTTCTCCCCATCATTCTCCGGTATTTCAATTCAGCAATTTCCCAGTCCTCCGGGGTATCGATATCCTGAACCTCGATTTCCGCCAAAAACATCGGAACTAGGTCTGTCACATCAGTAGTTCCTGCCTCCATAAAAGCCGCTGTCCGGCAGGCATAGAACTGTCCGCAGTCATGATACAGCTGCTCCAGATCCTGAGAACGGGCATTGGCATATTCCGGATATTTCCGCCGCAGCCTTCCCCCTTCCATCACTACGCTTCTCTGGGGCGGATAGGCAAAGGGGATCACCGGCATGACCGCATCGGCCTCATCCAGCATTTCCATGGCCTGCTTTAATCTCTGTGCCGTAATAAAAGGCGCTGTCGGATATATACAGCAGAAACGCTCATATTCTGTCCCTGCCTCGGCATAGGTGCGCAACACTTCCATAATCACCTCGTCCGTTGAAGCAAAATCCCCCGCAGTCTTAGCAGAGCGCATAAACGGAACCGCTGCCCCGGACTCTCTTGCCAGTTGGGCGATTCCCGTATCATCGGTAGATACCATCACTTCATCAAAAACCCCGGCTTCCCGGGCGGCTCGGATGGAATAACAGATAATAGGCTGTCCGCAAAATTCCTTGCTGTTTTTGTGGGGGATCCGTTTGCTGCCGCCCCTTGCCGTGATAATTGCCACCGCTTTTTTCATATTGTACCCCTAATGTATTGTACCCTTAATGTAGGCTGATCGGTTTGGTCTATACCCGCTAACCTATTATAAAACCAAATCCTTAAATTATCAACCTACATGCCCTTAACTCTTTTTCATTTCCTCAAAAAAGGAAGTCGGAGTGATATCTGCATATTCTTGGGTGCACATGCCCTCAATCACCGCCCCGCTGTGAATCTGCACTGTCTTGGATCTGATATTGCCCATTACGATAGCGGTAGTATCCAGAATGACCGGGCCATGGACGTCAACGTTTCCTTTCACCGCCCCGCTGATTACGGCATTGCTGGCAAAAATATTGCCGATAATGACCGTATTCTCCCCGATCACAACACTGTTCCTGCTTCTGATCTCCCCTTCGATCTTGGCATTATCCGTAATAATCTCTTCTGCCTGAGAATCTCCCTTAAGGCTCCCGGTTATCTTTAAACGCCCCAAAACATCAATATTACCGACCATCTGTCCTTCCATGCTTAAGGAACCTTCTGAATCCACATCGCCCGTAATCTTCATTGAAGAGGTAAGGATAGCCGGAATGTCAGTCGGCCTGCGGGGAAGATCCTTTTTCATCTCTTCAGCTTCTGTTGCGGTCACATAAATCGTATCTGCTTGCCGGAAATTTACTTCATTCATTTCACATGTCTCCTTTTGCCAGCGGGATTACTTTTATAAAAATCCCTTCTTCTAACATGTGTATTCCAGACAGTAGAATATTATAGCTATTATAGCTTGGATATCTTATCTTAAATTCAGCAAATTATCCGCGTCAATACATAGCAAACCGCCGCAGGATTTCCTCCCCAGCCGTCACTAATTCCGCTTCCGTACTACCTGCCAATATAAAATAGCCCCGCCCCATGAGCGAACGACCTGTCGCGACCGGCTCCAGAAAATCTTCCGGGGCTATATGGCATTGCCATTTAATAAGGCGATTACTGCCTTTTTCCAGCAGCTCATATACATTGGTCTGTGTGGGTACGGACATGACCCGGCCCGACAGATCAAAATAGCGGATCATCATTTTACGGATTTTATCCGGACGATAGGAATATGGCATCCCGATCCGGCACTTAATATATTCTGCTGCTATGTCTGTCCCGGCAGCAAGCGGTGTGAAAATATCGTGAAGATAGTGACCCGAAGGCCGAGCCGATAGTTCGATGACAAAGATCCTGTCCTCCTCAATCATCAGATCGGCATGAAACAGACAGTCACGTAACCCCATGACATTAACTACCCGGCACAAGTAATCATGCACCTGCCGGATCAGCCCGGATTCCGTTTCCGGCGTCACTGCCAGATAGCCGACCGCCTGCCTGGCCGGCGGCAAAGTCAGCAGTTTGCGCCGCAGCAAGACCACCGTCAGCTGATTGCCGTCCACAGCGCCGTCCACACCGTATTCCATACCGGGTGCCACTTCCTCCAGCACATAGTCTTCTGTGCCGCTCCCGGTGCCGTTGACAGAACGTAACGCCTGTTCCATCTCTTTCTTGTCCTGTAAATAAAAGATACCACGGCTCCCCGAACCAAACCGTGGCTTTAAAATAGCTGGATAAGCCAAACCCCCTTCTTCCCTCCCCGCTAGGTAACAGCGGGTGTTCCGAAGCTGATTTTCATTAAGCCGCTGATGAAACAGGTATTTATCAGTACAAATAAGGGCGGCCTTTTGTCCGATTCCCGGCAGGTGCAGCGCGTCGTTGGCTGCCCCCACACTGGTAAGCACCCTTCCAATCGGCGGTGTCAGCAAATAATCGATTTTTTCCTGTTGTAAAACAGCAATGACCTGCTGCTCGTCGGCAATATCCACATGTATTCCCTTATCAGCGGCGGCAAGCCCGACAGCTTGGGGATCCCCGTCCAAGGCAAGTACTTCCTGCCCCAGCTCCTGTGCCTTATGGATGGTATAAAGGGACTCGGCTCCGGCCCCGATAACGGCTGCTCTCATGACTGTTTCCTCTTTCATTGGGAAGTAGTTTTGGTAATCCGCTTGGTAATCCTTTTTCTAAAGTTCCGATATGTCCACAACAGCTTATAATATCCCATAAAATAAAGCGTAGATTTCATCTGCATAGCCGTCAGCTTTTTTTCCTCTTCATGAATTCTTTCCTGGTAATAGGCGTTGTGCATAAAAGCGGGAAAACTTTCTTTCATTTCTTTTCCTAAAGACTTTACAAAACTATATTTAGGATGCTTGACCCCCGCCATATAAGAAAGCAGGGTGTTGATATAAAATAGTACCGTAAAGCTGAATTCTATTTCCTGACGATACTCTTCCAGAAAACCGAATTCCTTTGCCTCCTTTATCATTATCCGCGCCGCTTCCATCCGATCCTGGCATCTTTGCTCGGTAATCGTATGAACCGTCGAAGTTTCATGTTGATAGTAGTAATACAGCGGCTCCGGAATATATTCAAAATGCTTGGCACGCAGCATCCAGGAATTACTGATGGCATTATCCTCATAAAATATATTTTCCGGAAAACGGTTAGGATACCCCATAATAATCTCGCGGCGGTAGATCTTCACTACTAGGCTTCCGCCGTCGAGGATCAGTGACCGGTATTTTTCCTTATCCAATTTTCCAGTCTGGGAGATTTGGTTACTTGGCACAACCTGGCCGACCGCCATGCTGTGTTCCTGGGTCAGATGATAATCGCAGCCCACCATGTCGGCGCCGGTCGCCTCGGCTTTCCTCAACAGTTTCTCATAAAAATCTGCCGTGACCCAGTCGTCACTGTCGATAAAACCGAGCCATTCACCCTTAGCTGCTGCTAACCCGATATTTTTGGCACCCCCCTGCTTCTTGTTTACAGGAGAATGAATTGCTTTGAACTTGCCGGGATACCGCTGTTCATAATCCTGTAGAATGTCCCAGGAATAATCCGTGGAACAGTCATCCACCGCGATAATCTCATAGTCCGATATGGTCTGGTTAATCAATGAATTAAGACAGTATTCTAATTTTTGATCCGCCGCCATGTTATATACCGGCACGATTACGCTAAGTTTCATAATAAGCATCCTTCATATCTCTATAACATCTGAATAACGGGGCTATTTCCCGGCATAATATCTGGCAATCTTAGTCACCCCACGGATGACATCATCGACATCCTGATCTGTCATCCCATAGTACAGCGGTATCGAGATAATGCCTTCATAAATCTCCTCGGCCACCGGACAGAGCCCTTTACGGTAACCGAGCCTTTCATAATAGGGATGGTAATACACCGGTATATAATGAACATTGCCATAGATGTTTTCCGCTGCCAGCGCCTCAAAAAACTCCTTCCGGCCAATCGTCAGCTCCTCTTCCAGAATCCGGATAATATAAAGATGCCTAGTGGTATCCGAGTCGGATACCTCTTTCTGCAGCCGGATCCCCTTAAGCCCCGAAAAAGCTTGGTCATATCTGGCTGTAATCGCCTTTCTCCGCATCCTGAACAACGGCAGCTTGTCCAGCTGGCTGTCCAGCAGGGCCGCCTGAATGTCGGTCATCCGATAATTCATGCCCAGCATGATCTGCTCATAATACCAGTTCCCATGCGGCGGATTCTGCATCAAACCAGCCTCTCTGGTAATCCCATGTTCGCGTAAAAGGATCAGCTTTTTATAGTATTCTTCACTGTTAGTCAGTACCGCGCCGCCTTCACCGCTGGTAACGGTCTTGACCGGATGAAAGCTAAATGTCGTCATATCGGCAATCGAGCCGTTATACTTACCTTTATATCTGGTTCCAATCACATGGGCTCCGTCTTCTATCAGTACCAGACCCTGTTCCCGGCAGATATCCTGCAATCCATCCAGTTCCGCCGACTGCCCGCCAAAATCCACCGCTACCACGGCCTTCGTGTGCGGCGTTACGCAGGCCGCCACCGCCGCCGGATCAATATTGTAGGTTTCTTTGTCAACATCGGCAAATACCGGTTTTGCCCCGCAATACAAAGCACAATTAGCCGATGCGGCAAAGGTGAGCGGACTGGTAATGACCTCGTCCCCTTCGCCGACACCGGCCGCCAGACAGGCTATATGGAGAGCCGCCGTACCGTTGGAACATACTACCGCATATTGCGCACCGGTAATCTTACAGAGTTTTTCCTCCAGCTGCGCGATCCGCGGGCCACAGGTCAGGTAATCGCTTCGCAGAACCCTTACCACCGCCTCAATATCCGCCTCATCGACATACTGGTGCCCATAATATATTTTTGATTCACGCACAGGCGTCCCCCCGCAAATAGCCGGTTTTTCCATATAATCCTCCTCTGGCACTTTTACATTATCGTAATTCTCTGATATATTATTATATCTGCTGCAGAGTACAATTACAACTATTTATATGTTGAAAGCGCAGCAACCAAGGTGCTATCCGAAAAAACTAATAGTAAATCCTCCTCACCCCAGACTACGCAGCTCCTCCATGCGTTTCCTAGCCAGCTCGGCTTCTTCTGCCGTTTGGGCCGGACTTGCGGCGGCTTCGTTCTGAGCCGTGAAATCTCCGGCACAAAGCCCGTCGGCTATGATATAAACGCTTTCGGTCTGGTTCTCAAAGGAGAAATTATAAACAGCATCGTTATATTCCTCCTCCTCAACAGATTCAACCGCGGCCGCCTGGCCGCTCTCGGTCAGGACCTTATCGCCCTTTTTAAGCTCTCTTACCGTAACACTCTGGCCGTTTTCATCAAGCAGGCGATGGGCTCCTGACAGCAAGGTCTCATAACCGCCGCTTATTTTCAGGCGGCAGATACTGGCATCGCGTCCGGTGATGATATCCGCTACCGTTACGGTTGCGCCGCCGTATGCCAGAAGCTGATCGCCGATTTTGATTGCCGCGGCTGTCTTTTCAATCCCGCTGGCGGTTTTGATGCGGACATCCTTGCCAAAGCACCCCCAATAAATATAGATCGGCGGAATATAGATCGTATTGCTCCCGTTCTCAAACTTATAATACTCACGTTTGATGTTTTTCAGATTTTCTTTGGTGATGCCGACAATATTGATCGGAACATCGTCATAAACATCCGCCGGATCGCCTTTTTTATGAAGTCGGTACTTGAACCCTGCCCGCAGCAAAACGTTTCTAAATTTGTTATCAGCAGCACCGGCGATATCATCGTGCCAATCCAGTTTGCTAGTCTTGTCCTTCCTGTCCAGCAGAAAATTAAACTCCACTTTCGGATGGGTAATACCGGATATTTTTTTGAAGTTTGTCTCGTTATTGATGAGGCTGTATAGGCTGTCATTGTCCAAATCGTTTTGATATGTGATGTCAGGACTGGTTGCTGCTGAATCAGCAGCCTTATTGTCATAATTGATATAAGGACGGGTAAACTTGAATATCGGATCAGGCGGTGTAAGCCCTACTAGCTCATAACCATCGGCAAATGTAACCGTCCCTGAAACCGGCATAAGCGTCGCTATTTTCGCGGTCTTTAGGTAATTGTTTAAATAATCATTGCCTACATAATCCGGATCGGAATACGAAGGACTCTCATTCGTCCGTGCGTACAGCATGACAATATAGCTGTCATGCTTATTATTCCAGTGCGGGTCGCTTACCGTTATATCCGTCACGGTATATTTTTTCGCACTGCCTATTTTCTCCTTTTGAGCATATTCGGCATAGAAAAACTCGCCGTTCGCAGTATAGCCCTTGATCTTCATCGAAGTCGCCAAAGTTCCTGCAAAATCACTCTCCGGGTAGGGATTTGAAGAAAAGATTTCCGTCTTGCCGTTACTGTTTATGTCTTCATAACTAATGCCCCCGAGATTCAAAGGTATTTCTCCGTTTACATTATCAATGCTGCCCGTTACTGCTATACTTTCCCATTTTAGTGCCGGGCTATTGCTACTGATCGGAGTGATGTTATCATATAAATTAAAGTTAAAAGTCTTATCCATGCAATAATAATCAATCCCGCTATCTTCCCCTGTATGGACCTTTGTAAAATGGTTTTCGACAAATTGTATGGATAGCGGCTTTTTTTCATCGGTTGCATTGGACAGGCTTTTTTTCTCGATCGCTTCAAGAAGCAGCGGCCTTTTATTTAGCTCTTCCATGCCGCCGAGCTGCCTTATGCAATAGGCTCTTTCCTCATCGTCGGACAAATCAAAAATATACAGTCCGTTCAAGTCCGCAATCCTTTTTTCCAGCGACATCCTAGTAACACTTACCTTACCTTTGTCTCCGTCCTTACCCACGCTGCCGCTGTCGGCCTTGGCTCCGGCTTTTCCGGGCTGTCCGTCAAGCGAGCTGTTTTGGCCCTTGCCGCCGTTTCCGCCTTTCCCGCCTTCTGCCGCTTGGCCGGCATCGCCGCCCTTACCGCCGGGAAGCTCTTTTATGTATTCGCCCTTATTGACAATTTTATCACCGTTCACATAGATTGCTGCCTTTTTGTCGATATGTCCATATACTACTGTAACGGTTGGCGCCAAACCGCCATCACCGCCGTTTGTTGCTTTAGTTGCATCGCCGCCGCTGCCGCCGTCGCCGCCTTGATAACCGTCCCCGCCGTTACCGCCGTCCTGACCCCTGACGCTGTCATAGCCTTTTCCGCCGTTGCCGCTTACGGTATTGATGCGGATTTTGTTTTTGACGTTATTAAGCAGCAGTTCTACCGTTCCTGCGTCCTGTGCATCGTCAGCGTCCTCGCCTTCTTTCGCGTCTGCCCCATCCTTGCCCGCGATAAGGAATTCACATTCAAATTGCGCTAATTTACTTTTATCGTTACATACTTCCTCTGCTTCCAGATGAAAATCCCGGTTAAATATCAACACTCCGTTATCCCTGAATGTCAACTTATTCAATTGATATGATCCTGATTCTTCGATGCAGCAAGGTTCGATTATTTCTAAAGAATTATTATTGGCCGTAATATTGGCAAGCTCTGTTTTTGAAATTGTTTTTATAGTATTCCGGTTTATAATAGTATTTAATATATTTTGTTCCATGTGCTCCTCCATAAGTCAGTCTTGATACTGCCAAAAGTTTTTATCCGGAAAAATCCCGAATATCCTTTCTCCGTCACAGCCGAGCCATGCCCGGCAGTCTGCGTTTACCGGCGGAAAAAAATTATTGTCAACGGTTTTTTCCGCATATTTAATAAGTTCATTTTCTGTAACAAGACATAAATAGTTACTGGTTTCCAGTAGCGTTACTGTGCTGTTTGCACTCGCCACCTGTTTCTTCATGATATACTTTTGGGATTCTTCTATACAATCATATAAATAGATATAATTATTCCACTTATCACCTCCTCCGTTTTTTTCCTGGCACAGCATGGCCACGTAAAACTGGTTTATATAAAATCCCATTGTGCCGTCAATCAGCTTCATGCCGGCCGGCACATCAAAGAAAAACTGCCCGCCGCCCCAGCCTAACCCGCTTTCATACCGGTTCATGTAAAGACGTTCCCCGCTGCGACAATAAAAATATGCCTCGGATAATGACACGGCAAATCCGCAGCACATCGGCACGGTTTCACTGTATTTAGGCAGATTTACACACCCGTCAATGTTTTTCCAGGTTTGGGCAGACAGCTCATAGCCGCAAAATGAATAGTACCCTGAACCTTTGATATTTCCTGCGACATAAAGCGTTCCGCCGGATAAGTATGAAGCAAAGCAGGAATAATCGTAATCTTTATAAAGTTCATTCCGGGCAGCGGCACGCCACTCCCCGTCTGTTCCCTTTTTATAAAGCGTGGGGTGCCAATAAGCATAATAATTGTCGCCGTCTCGGAAAATCCGCGGATTATAGTTAAGGCACGCATAAACATCCTCTTGAAAGATGCCCTTTTCCCCGCCTATCTTGTGCCAGCCTGTCTTCTGGACTATCAACGTGCGGATGTGTGAAAACTCGTAATTGTTGGTCACGGTAAGCTCATAAGCCACGTCGCCAACCACCTCCCCATGGAGAAAAGAACCGTTGATTTTATAGGATCCTCCGACCATAATACCATTTTTTCGTAATACAACCCCATCGGTATAATCGGCGGCACCCGTCCATTTTACAGTAAGTAAACTTCCTTGACTGATGGTGTAAATATTGTTTTCCGCATCAGTCTTTACGATGTCCGGCTTTTTACTTATATCCGGCTCAAGCGAACTGATGTAGGCAGGAAGGGCAAACCGGACCATGCAAGTTCCCTGATACCCGACCTCGACACCGGAGATATCATAAACTTCCACCGGCAGCTCCGCTTTCTTTTCCTGCCGCGGCGTTATCAGCGTGTAAAAATTATACCATTCAAACTGATACTGATCCGTGCCGTCTGCAAAAGGTTCCCCGTCCCCATAGGTAAAAGCTAAGTCCTTGCCGTCCTTCCACACCGGGTTCCAGTGTTCGTCAGGCGGATTATACTCCGCATTCCGAAAATCGCTCTCGGATACAACAAGATTAAAATCCCTTAATATCACCGTGGACAATTCACCCGGTCCGTTCTCTGTGACGGCTTCAGATTCTCCCGTCACTTTTTTCCCGATAGTAATTGAGATATTCTGCTTAATCTTGATTACTCCGCCGCCGACCGTCGGCGAGAGCCAGATCGGCTGATTTCCCCGGTTGATTTCCACATAAATCTTATTTCCCATGTTTATCCTCATGCATTCCGCAGGTTTCTCCTGCGGAATTGCTCAAATATGTCAGGTTGTCTTAAGCGCCTTCTTTACTAAAAATCCATCCATAACGGCGGTTTCCGCCATCACAGCCGTTAACGGAAGCACATCTTCCTCCGCCTCGTCGATCCCGTTACCATCACGCTCCTGTTTATACCGCCACCGAAACTCTTGTGCCGCCACCGGGAGCCTTATCTGATGAGGGGTCACGACCACCGGGTTAATCTCTGCCGTCGGCACGATCTTTTCCGCCAGCGCGGTGTGCGCCGCATTAATGCGTATTTTCACAGCCGGAAGAAGTCCTGTTTCAATGTTCATGTCACTGTTCGGCACCAAGAGCGCCGTAAAAAATCTGTCGCCGTCGTTAGCGCACACGGACGGACACTGTGTCGTGACATAATTGGCATATCGGTCTCCCGCCGCGCCCCAGAGGGCATAAAAGCAGGAAAAGTCACCGTCCTCAAAGACACCGGCCGCCCCGTCCGTCACCCGCCCGAGATTTCCAAATTTCAGCGGGATTTTCAATGCTTTTGCCCCTCTGTCATCATACCTCCCAAAGTCGTCCCATCTTTTTGAATACTCCGCGTCTCCGTAAAACTCCAGCCGCAGCCGCAGCCGCGCCAAGACCAAGGGGACGCCCCAGATAAAGGCACTCTCACAGGTACGGACACTCTTATCAAGCGTATCTTGGATCAAGTCGATTAATTCAGGAAGCGCGTCGGGATTTTGCGCGATGCCGTCTATAAAACCGTCCAGTACCGGATTTAGCACCGGCGTACCCGAAGCCTTTATATACAACGTTTTCCGTTTTCCGCCTCGGTATACAGTCTTTAGCATACCGGCATAATCCCCGTTTTCATTGTACAGAATCAGGCGGCCATTAAGGATTTCCGGCAATATTACTGCACAGACCGGTGAACTTTCCGGGTCGCAGGTGGAAACCGATACCCCGTCTTTTTGACACACAAATTCTGCTGTAACCCGTGCCGGCGAGGAAAATGCCAGGGGAAACATCCCCCGTGCCCGATCCGCCGAAACCGGCATATAATACGGAAAATATGCCTTAGCCTTATTATATATACCATTTTCAGCAATTACTTGCTTCTGCCCGAAGGTTCCGACCAGATTCAGCCGAGAGAGCGCAATATATCCGCCGCGCAGAGGATACAGTGCCGCGCCGCTGACTGAAAGCCGCTCATCCGCCACGTACTCAGCCACTTGCCCGGAGATAGCCTTGGTGTCATAGGAGACCGGGAGCTGAAAAACCTGTCGGAGCCCGGTAAGTTCGCCGGTAAATCCGCTCAGTTCCTGGGAAATAAACGGCAGGTTACGCACCTTATCGTAAACACCAGGGAATTCCTTATCATAAGCGTTAAGCTGTGCCGTCAGGTTGTAAAGCGCATGCGGAGCAAGCGGAACCCGTCCGCTTACCGATATCAGCCGGCCGTCCTGGACGCCCTTAAAAGAATACCCGGTTTCCCCGTAGTCAAATGTCCATCCGTCCAAAGTCGCGGTATCGGCAGTATAATAGTAATCAATCTGCCAATCCATAAAAAGCTGCGCCAGTTCCAGCGGCGTAGCATTGACCGCGATCGGCGAAATCTTCCCGTCAATATTATATTTCAGGTTAAACAATTCCATTAACTGCGGGCTATTCAGAACTGCCTGGTACAAAAGCGGCAAATAATCCGTCATAAAGGCATCGGACGGTAAGCCTTCACACCTTGATGCCATCATCTTCCAAGGAACTTCCACAGACGTCTGCGGTGACACTTGACAGTACAGCAAGCCGTCTTTTGTGTCCTCACCGAACAGACCGGACCGGAAAATCCCGTCGCCGCTCAGCATCAGAACCGGTTCTTTAGGTATTACAAAGGATTCCGCCGTCTGCACTTTCAGCTCATATCCCGCCGGGAGCTTCGCGGTGACCTCCTTACGGCGGCGGTCGATTTCCGCATTGATGTCCGTTACCCGAGCAAACGGCCCATCCGGAGAAGATATCTGGGCAAGCAGCTTTTCTGTTTCTGCCAAAGCGATTTTCACGGCGGGATCATGCGCCTCATTACGGTTAATGTAAGTCTCCCAAGCCCGGTATAGCTTTTCCCGGGCAAAATAAAGCTCCCGGTTAAGCCGCCCTGCTTCCCGCTGCCGCTGGCGCAGTTCGCGATAGCCGGAAAAGTCGCCCGCCGCCGCACTATTTTGATCGTTCAGCTGTAGCTCGTCATATTCCTCAAGCGGAGCAAAATTACGGAAGGTACGGCAAAATATCTCATCGTCAATCTTAAAGTTGCCATCTGCCTGCGTCCTTTGTTTAAGCAGGTCGTATTGCAGCTGGGTGAGCTGATACTCCAGATTGGGCGAAAGTACCGCGTTCTTTAAATATTGCTGCCCCAGTACCGCCGCCATCGCTTCCGCTGACGTGCTGCCAAAGGAAACCTCCACAACTCCCGCCGGCGGATCCATATCGCCATAATGATGCCCGGGACCCTCCCAGTGGATATTCAGTGCCTGTCCAAACAAAATACAGCTGTCACACACATCCGCTCCTTCCGCGGCCGTGAAACCGTATTCTGCCAAGACGGTTATAAAATCTTCGTGGCACTTGACTTTAGAAAACGGATCGTTTGTCCGCTCAGAAAAGTAACCGGCGACAAAATAAGTCAAATTGCTCGGTACCGGGACATCTTTTAGATCATCATACCAGCCGAACACGCTCCGGCACGTCGGATAATAGGCTGCAAACATCGGATCGCCGCCGCCGAGTGCCGTAAGCTCCGGCAGATAATCACCGGCAGGTAAAGATAATCCCGCGGCACCCGCTTCATAACTGCGCCCCATGAAACGGAACGGGCGGCTTGTTCCGTCCAGATAAGGGATGACGGTAAAATCCTCCGCTTTTTCTCCGGTGCCGAGCCTGTTCGTCAGAAAATCGCTCTCAATCATGATACATTTGACCTTTATCTTATCCTTATGCCGGTACAGCCTTGTCACTACATACCGGTTCGGTACTGCCGGAAAATGGTATTCATTGTCTTTGACCTTTCCGTGTGTAAAGGCATCGGGCAGAATAAAATGCAGATGTACGCCTGCTTTCAGGCAATAGCTATACTCCGCGAAAGCTGCCGGGCTAATGCTGGCGCCTAGCGCCGAGCTGTAAATCTTGGTGTAATCAGGCGACCAGCGTGGCGGCTTATAGGTATCGGCATATTCGTTATTGGTCAGATATGCTTTCAATGTAAAGGGAATAATCAGGTTTCTCATTAGTGACACCTTTTCTTTAGAATCCATGCCTCTTTTATATCAATCTTTATATCAGTCCTTATATATCAGTCCTTGCTACTCTCAAAAACCGCCCGGTTTGCTACTGCAATCAATTCAAAGGCCAGCTTCGCCGCTCCGATCTCCGTATCCAACCTTTGACCAAGTTCCTTTGCCAGACCGGCGGCATCAAGCCGACCCGCCGCATTTTTGTAAGCCCTGATGTCGATGCTCAGATTCCTAAGCGGCTGGCCTAGGTTTTCTTCGCTCACATCTTTAGGCACCAGCATATGTTCGCCCGGCGCCAGCCCAAAGGTCAGGCCGGTCTTTGGTTCCGCTATGACAAGATGCTGCATCTCGCCGTCAAATAGACCTAACGCAATCTCGTCACCAAAAGTATCCAACCGCAGCATATCCAGTTCTTTTTTTCCGTCAGAAGCACCGATCTCCAGTCCTTTGAACATCCTCACCAGTTCGGAACGCAACAGGAAACCCGTAATTAAGCCCGCTGTTTCTTTATCGTTTGCCGATAATAAACCCTTGGCCTTATGATTGACATGCATGCGGCTGTGGCGCGGAACATGCAGCATCATCCTAACATTCAGCAGCGTAGACGCAAGACGGAACTGATCATGCATCCCATCAGCTGCCGTGATCCTGCCGATACTTAGCGCACCGTCGGCAAGCGCCTGGGTCCAATTGTTGTCAATATAAAAAAAACGCAGACTTTCCTGGGGCAACAGGAACTCGTCGGCAACCAGATACGAAAGCGGAACACCATATAATAACTGTAGTTCTGTCACATAGTTTTCTAGGTCGGGGGGAATAGCGGCTGCCTCAGATGCATCATTATTCCCCTTAAGCATCTCGTTAGTTATTTCATCAATACTTTGCAAAAGCCGTCTCTTCATATTTATATCCATTCCTTCCGCAGGTTTCCTGCGGAACTGCTAAAATAAGTATGGTTGCAAGAATCATTAGTGTTTATCCTGTTCCAGATTAAGCAGCGCGGCGCCAATCTGCTCTGCATCGACATCTTCCAGCACACGCAGCGCGATATTATGCGCGGACATCTTCACATCATTCCGGTGTGCCAGAATCTTCGCGGCTATTTCCGGCCTGTTCAAGGTAATCAGCCGCCCCAGCTGAAATGCTGCCGCATAACTGACATCAAAGATACCGGTTTCCTTGTCGTAAATCAGCCGGCCGTCGGCAGTATGCGCCTTTTTTAGCTCTGTAATCGCCGCGCCGCGATAGGGAACGCAAGGGGAACGGTACATCGAATATGTCATTTCCCCCGTCCGTGTGTAGTGCGGTTTGACGGTAGCTGCCCCACCGGCTTTCTGATGTCCGATCGCGCTGCTGTCCGCCGCCAGGCCGGCGATCAGCTCCGTAAAAGGCCTGCCCTCTGCCGACTTGGAACGCACGCTCCATTGATGGAGCGACACCAGCCGTACTTTCCGGACACCTGCCGGAACATCGTCGCCATAACCGAAGGCATTGATCAGATGGCACTCCGAAACCGTTTCCTCATCACTATTGGAAGGAACAAAGCGATTGGCAATAACAACTGAAAAATACCCGTCTCTAGCACAGACCTCGTCCGGCGACTTACTTAAATCGGCAAACTTCGCATGGGACAAAAGCGCGATATCCGCTGTCTTAGGAAAGATCTCCCGGTAAGTATCCGCAGTAATATCCACGACACTGCACTTGTCTTCTTCGTCATCAAAATAGACGGCCGGAAAAGCCTTCCGTTCAGGAAAATAAGTCTCGGCCACCGGGGCAAACAGCTCCCTTGCCGCAACCTGGCTTTTGCCTACGATCTCGCTCTTTTTAAGGACAATCAGCGCCAGAAACGGCATGTCGCCGTAAGCCCATGGCAAACTCCGGTCTTTGAGCGTAATAAACGGCAGCGTTTCCGCAAAATCACCCGCAGCGCCGTTAAGCGGATATTCCCCGAAAATATCATCCGCCCCCAGCGAAAAAATCCGGCGCGCAACGAGGTAGTCCTGCGCCGCCTGATACTCGGCAACGACAGCCCCTTTTTGACTGACCTCCTGTCTGGCATGAAATGTATATTTTCCCGCCGTTACCGGCGGGGCAATCTTGTCAATCAGCTTAAATTCGGCATCATCAATTCCAGTAGTACGCCCCATAATAAACCCCCATAAATCAACACATATAGGCACACAGAATGTCTTCATCAAACAGTAACTCCGCGTCAGCCGCATATATTGCCAACGAAACGTCACGCGGATTTTCAATCCCCATCTTTACTAAAAAGGCCTTTCGCTTTTCCTTCACCTTATCCGCCGTATCGGTAAATATTCTGATCGAATCGTTACTGTCGTAACGCGTCTTTTCCACTTTAGTAAAACAGAATCCTTTAAAATACTGGGTATTCAGCTCGTAAAGCTCAACAAGGGAAATAAAGCGGTTGATGGGAAAAGTCGTGATCACCGTTTCCGGTGCCGACACCTCATAACCGCCGATTGCCTCACGGAGTTCCCCTGTCCCGCCCCACATAGCTGTAGGAACCTTGTGCCGGTACTCTTTTGAAACGGCCTTCTTAAAGCCGCTATCCACCGTGATTGCCGATATATAAGGCTCCCCGCCCTCACCCATCGGACGTATCACCAAACTGCCATCCGAAACCGGTATCGCCGAAACCACGATAAAAGAAAGCCGGTCGGCATCTACATATTTTACCCCTTTATTTTCCCTTATCACCCCATCCTTTACCGAAACAGTCAGCGGTGTCGGAACCATGTTTTCTTGAGGCAGAAAACTCTTTGCAAAGTCGTCATAGCTCAGCGGCTCGGGCGGCTTGCCGTGGACATCGCCGAATTCAATGGTAAACGAGATAATAAACCAGGTTATCCGCGCCCTGCCCGCGAATTCCGGACCCCATAGATGAATGTCGGCGCTCAGCTCGATCGTAAACGTATGGTGGATAAACCAAATATTGACGGTATAAGACGCGCCGAGCGAAATATATACATGCGCCGAATACTGAAACGGCTTCCACTGGATAAGAAAATCCGCTTGGGCAATAAACCATGCCTTCAGATTACCGTCCTGATAGACCGCTGCCATCCGTGCCCCCGCCATCAGAGAGGACGGCGTAAGCGCAAAATAAACCTCCCCAGTTATTGAAAGATGGGAAGAAATCTGCCATTTCAGCCCCAGACGCGGTACCTCGGGATAATGTGCCGGCTTCCGGTAATCGGGATGATAGCCGCCGAGTGAAATAACGAAATCACCACTGTGCGGATTGTCTCCGAACCACACAAACATCGCAAAGCCGCCCGTGAGCTTACACTTTTTGTCCAGCACATAGGATTCAGAAGTCAGTTGCGCCTCCACCGACAATAGACCGACACCGGGGTCAAGCACCACCTTAAGCGCCAACTGCGCAAACGCAATGGGATTCTTATCGCAGAGGGGAGGAACCGATATATTGGCTAACCCCAGCAGACTGAAAGTAAGCTTATTCCCAAAGCAGACATTCAGAAGCACGAAGCTTTCAACAATATTAAAAGTTGTAAACTTAATACCTGCCGAGATAAATCTCTGCCCGTCTTCATCAACGATATAGCCGCTGTCCAGCTTAGTTATCAATTCAGCCAGCGGTATTTTGGGTCTACCGATAGCTGCCGCGACCAGCGGAAATTGCGGCACTTCATAGATCGCCGGCAGCATTATGCTTTTATTGTACCCGAACGCCGCCGCTATTCCCGTTATGAAAAAAGCCGGCGGTCCGCCAAGGTTGGCGTTTAAAAGCACATAAGCCAGCAAATGGCCACGCTCATAATCACCCACCAGCGTTAACAGGACAGGGCTAATCCCGACTGTCAGCGCCCCGGTATATTTTTCTCCTGTCTTATTAAAAGCACCGCTGACCGTAAAAAAACCGCTTTCAAACCCTACGCCAAAACCGGTGATCAGGAAATCAACACTTTTATCCTGCAGATTTACGTTCAAGCCGGCACCCAAAACGGATAGCGTAAACGGACTGACCGCCAGCGACATGTCAAACATAAAACCGACGTTGCCGCTCCCATACGAAAAACCGGCCCGATGCAGCGTCAAAACCGATATCTTTTTATTGATATCCGCCCAGAAAACCTTAGCGGTGTCCGGGCTGGCGGCCGCCACCGTATTTTTTATATATGGCTTAAGCAACCGGACAAACCTAACCCCACAGATGTTACCGGCCAGACTTAAGCCCGCTTCAAAATCGGCGCCGGCATATGTCACCGGCTTAGTACTGAAAACAATACAGACATCCGCCACGCCAATCGCAATACCGCTGACAAATTCGCCCACGAACGGCATGTCCGTTATATCAAAATCCGAAAGCCGGAAGGCAAACAGATAATCGCCCTCTCCCGCCCGATAGACAAAAAGACATTCCCGCAACAGTCCGTCAAACTCACACCCGAACGAAAGTGCGCTATCCCGGTATGAAACCGCCAGCCTTTCCACCACGATCTGGAAAAGCGCCGGAATATCCAGATCCAGTCCGAAAGTCCCGGCGGCCGCGCTTAAAAAACTGCTCAAGTCAAGAGACAAATCCGCATAAAGCGAAAGATTCACGGAGCCGCCGCTTTTTTCGGCGGCTCCTGTAAACCGGTATCCACAGATATCAACACCCAGCTTCACCGCTAGGCTTGTATCTTTTTGCGCGTTAATCTTATAATTCGCGTTATGTTCCATCAACTGAATTTATCTAGAATATCCTCGACCGTTGCCATGCCCATTGCATCAGTCACTTTCTGGCGTGTACTGTTCCACAATGAAAATGTAATAGATTCTACTTGGAAAGGGGCACCCGCGGGAGTATGCGGAGTATATGAGTTAGTCATCCCCAGTGAAAGTGCGTACTCATGCTTTGGTGCATCTTCACCTTCCCCCTGGTCCGCCTCATAACTGCTATAGTAGTAAAATGCCTGGTTTACGTCGATAGATGTTCCATCTAGGCCGCCGGTAAAACCTAAATAATCCTTCAGTACCGAGTCGATGGAACCTTGCACACCTTTACTGATGCCTGCCGCAGCGCAGATATCAATCAGCTTTACGGACTGCCGGGGATTTTCGGAAGTCGGAAAAACCAAGACCCGCGTCCCGTCCGCGCCCTTTTCCAACATAGCCCCAAGATGTATCCCAAAAATCGACGCAATAATACCAGCGTTTAAAGAAGTAGCGGCGCCGGCTTGAATCTTGGTTTTTGCTGAGTTTGTGGTTATAACTTGATACTCTGGCATAGTTTTTTCCCTTTCTTTTTTACTATATCTTCTTGGTAAATTATGGTAATATTATAGCATTTATTATATTAAATCACAATAAGAATTATTACCTATGCGACCTATGCGCCCCTTTCGATAATCACCCCGACAATCCGTAAAAATATCCCCGCATACCCATCTCCGCTTCCGACTAACCGCTTTGCACCCTTCACATCCAGCAGCTCAAACTGCATCCCGCTATCTTTTTGCTCCGCATCCGTCGCCACATTCTGCACGGAATCCATATCCTTTAACACCTGCCACATAACCAGCTTGTCCATCTCCAAAAAGGAATGCTCACTATTTTTGCATTTCAGTATCTGATTAACAAAATCAATCTCCCCGCATACCGTTTCAGAACGATAGCTGCCTCGGAACTTAACCCTTTGAATATCCTCCGGCACCAATGTACTTAAGATCCCGCTGGCCGAACTTTCAACTTCCCTGTCCAAGCGAAATCCCTGTAGCATCAGAATGACCTCTTCTTTGGTCTCCATAAACAGGTCGTCCCTAGACACTTCGAAAAAGTCCAGAAATTCTTGTAGTTCAAACTCCTGTATTTCTGTTTGGTCAATATTGTAATAATTCAAAAACTCTTTCGGCGTAATCCGCGGTTTTCTGGTTTTTGACAACACACTGTAAGTCTGCCACATATTACCTATTCCTTCCAGACATCAATTCCATATAACCATTAAAATGCTTATAATTTGATTACATATTTAATATATACATTATATACATTGACATCAATAAATTAACAAATCCCCCATTATACCATTATAAAAATATATGCTGGCAACTCACTTTTCAGAACCCCTTATCTTATATAAGATTACACTAATTATAGAATAAATAACATATATTTGTCATAATTGACGCTTCTCTCAGTAATAATCAGACGTCCTCACCCAATAATAGTAAATGAACCTCATTAACCGATTTCCGATAATCTTTGCTTACAGGCAATTCTGTACCATTGCACAAAATAACATTTTTATAATGATATTGGTTAATGTGCTTCATGTTAACCAGATAGGATTTATGGATCCTCAGGAACCGATGTTTTTTCTGGTTCATCATGTTCTGTACCTCGTCCAGTTTACCGTAAAAACTGTAGACATCCTCACTACCGATTATATAAATAAGCCTTTTGTCGCTAGTAAAATAAATCACCTCTGAAAGGCTTACGCAATAACTTACTTTTCTTTTTCGGAAAATTATGTTTTCTGATATTCCTTGGTGTAGCTGCAGATATCTGCCCAAAATCTCTTCAAAATGATTTTCTTCGATAGGTTTTCTAAAAAAATAAAACGGATGCACTTCATATCCGTTCTGAAAGAAGGTATCATACTGTGACATAAAGATCAATGTCGTAAATCGATCCCTGTCACGAATATTCCTGGCAGTCTGCAAGCCGTCGATGCCTTTCAATTCTATATCCAAAAATATTAGGTCATATCTTCCGAAAGTCATAATATGCTCCAATAGCTGTTCTCCATGAGTAAAGAGCTGGAGCTCTATATTTATCCCCTTTCCGGCCGCCCACCGGTCGATATATCTTTTCATTATTATCAAATAAGTACCATCATCATCACATACCCCTATCTTTAGCATTTTATTACCCACCTAATCCTTTAAATACGTTTTTCTATTGCTTAAGTATATTCGTATTCTATTTTTTTGTAAACAACTACTTAACTTGTCGTTTATCCGCATATCGACTCATTTCTATCCTGCCAGAATCAGTTCAAATCTGATACTCACATAATATATCACAATAGACATAGACAGGCATTTCGCCTGCCTACAAAGACATGAAATAAAGATTGCAACGTCATAATGTAACATGCGACGCTGCAATTATTATACTGTACTTTTCAATTCATGATTTGATATGTAATAAAAGGTAGGTTGTATCGTAATAATCAGTATCATCATTAAGTTAATTCCCGTTTTTTGCGATGCAGATCCTTTCTTCTGGGCCGGCTGACCGGCAATTTTTCCTGATTCGCCATTTCCACATATCCATAACCGTAAGCCCTGACATGACGGCTATTGACAAAAAAAGATTTATGAATGCGAATAAATCTATCCGCTTTCTTTTCCATAATTTCTTCAACATGATCCAATCTCTCATAAAACCAATAATTCTTATCATCGCGGCAGACAATGCCGACGCGGCGCCTGTCACTGAAAAAATAAAAGATTTCTCTGATCGGGATGGAATAGCGCGTCATCTTATAGCTAAAGCAGAAAGTCTGATCACATATCTCCGACTTAACTACCGCGCTATTCATGACGGAATACAGTTCCTGCACATGAATCGGTTTGGAAAAAAAATAATAGGGGTGCACCCGATAAGCTTGTTTATAATAATGATCACAGGCCGACATAAATACAATCAATGTCCCCGTGCACATTTTCTGGATATGTTCAGCCAAAAGCAAACCGTTTAACTTGCCTATTTCCATATCGAGGATAACTACTTGGTAATAACCGTACTCCCGGATATTTTCCAGCAAATCCATTCCGTCATTAAAACGGCCGATATCTGCTTTAATATGTCTCATTTCGGACCATTTTATCAAGTAGCTGCACAGCTTATCTAAGAAAACTGTATTTTTATCACATACTGCTATTCTGTACATACCCTTCTCCCCTAAAAAACATCCGGGTTCCTAATGCCATAAAAAATCTTATCTTCTATATATATCGTCATTTTAACAAAAAAAATAGCCTTTTGGCTATTTTTTCCGATAGTTTTATTAGAATCACTCAATTTCCTTCAAACTCCAGAGTACTAATCAGTTCGCGGATTCTCTCTACCGAAAGCCAGTCCGCATTGTTATCCGAACTGTAGGAAAATCCGTCCGCTACCTTCTTGCCGGAAGTATTGATCTGCTGCTTTTCATTCCAGACAACCTGCGGATAAACAATAAAATGCTTGTCATACTCATAAGTTGTCACGGAATCCTCGACCGTCACCATGATCTCATGAAGCTTTTCGCCGGGCCTGATGCCCACCGGACAGATCTGGCAGCCGGGCAGCATGGCTTCTGCTAGGTCAGTTATCTTAAAGGAAGGAATCTTGCTGATAAAGGTCTCGCCTCCCGTTGCTTCTTCCAAAGCCTTGATCACCAGCTCCACGCCTTGGTTCAGGCTGATCCAGAACCGCGTCATCCGGACATCGGTAACCGGCAGCTCGTTACGTCCCTCCGCCGCTAGGCGATGGTAAATCGGAATAATAGAACCCCGGCTTCCTGCGACATTGCCATATCTTACGATGGAAAAATTGATATCCTTGGCACCGGCGTAAGCATTGGCCGCAATAAACAGCTTGTCCGATACTAGTTTTGTCCCGCCATACAGGTTAACCGGATTAACCGCCTTATCCGTAGACAGTGCCACTACCTTTTTGACCGCTGTATCCAAGGCGGCATCAATCACATTCTGGGCTCCGTGGATGTTAGTCTTTATGGCCTCATTGGGGTTATATTCACATGAAGGAACCTGTTTCAGGGCGGCGGCATGGACAACGTAATCCACTCCTTCAAAAGCTCTTACCAGACGCTCCCTGTCCCTGACATCACCGATAAAAAACCGCATCTTATCGGCATGTTCGCGGAACTCACCCGACATGACGAACTGTTTATATTCGTCACGGGAATATATGATAATCTTCTTCGGATTATAATGAGCCAGGATATATCTGGTAAAGCATTTCCCAAATGACCCGGTTCCGCCGGTAATTAATATCGTTTTATCAGTAAGCATGTTTTTCCTCCCAATATAGAATGGCAAAGTCGTATAAATTATAGCACACAGGAACTGACAATGCAAATTTCACATCTGCCGGAGCGCCTGCCCTTTTAAAAGCACATGGATTTTTCTGGCGCTCTTAGGTAGCAGACAAAAAATCATCAGGTATAGTTTATGTTTCTTACTAAGATAAGGATTCCTGATGCAACTTCCCAGATGCTTCCTGATATAGCTGAGTACCTGCCGGTAAAAATCATTCTTCCCGTTCATCTGGCCAATAGGCACATGGAGCAGATATTCCAGTCTCTGATACAGTGCAAAACGACGGGCTTCCACCGTCAGGTCAGGATAATCCCTGGCCACGACGGCCTCCATCATATCCGCATTATCCACGATGTCCAGAAAGACCCGGGAGAATTCCTCCTTGCTCTTTTTTCTAGTAGTGCTGTCGGAACGATAACAGACATGATAATACTGCTCCGGTACGATAGCTACTTGCTCCGCACGGGTCAGCAGCCTTATCAGCAAATGCAGATCCTCGTTAAGCACTCCTTCCGGAAACCGGTCTTCCGCAAACAAAGTGGCTTTTACCAATTTAGTACAAAAAGAAGCATCTCCCCGGTGCAGCAGCAGTTCCCTGATAAAGTCCCGGCTTCCTGTCACAAGCTCTTTTTCCGGCGGAAGACAGACATCCGGCAGTTTATTGCCGGCCTCGTCGATTTCATCCCGGGATGCTTGCGCGATGAGCAGGTCTCTTTCCCTGACCAGTTTCAGCAAGCGGTCATACATGTCCGGTTCAACATAGTCATCACTGTCAACAAAGCCGATATAATTGCCGACAGCCATCTCAAGCCCTAAGTTTCTTGCTGTGGAAGCACCGCCGTTATCTTTGTGAAACACCTTGATTCTGCCATCTTCCCTAGCCAGGCGATCGGCGATTATGCCGCTTTGATCCGCCGAGCCGTCATTTACAATGATTATTTCTAAGTCATGATAGGTCTGGTTCCTGATTGAGGTAATGCATCGTTCCAGCCAGGCGGCGGAATTGTAGACCGGAACAATCACGCTTATTGTTATGCTTTCCACTATATGTTCCCTCCGCTGGCTTTTTCCGGCCGGATCACCGGGGCGATACTCAAAGGACCGGCGGCGGCAGGTGTCACCCTTCCTTCCTGTAATTCCCTTACAAAATACAGCAGCCGAGCCGCCGCATTTTCCGCATTCCAAGTATCGGCAATGGTCTGATAGGCATTTCTGCCCATGTCTTTCCTTGCCGTAGGGTGATCAATCAGAAAGCGTACCGCCTCCAGCATCTTGCCATACGCCCCATTATGATATATAAGACCGTTAACGCCGTTTTCGATCAGCCATGGCACCGCTCCGGCCTGAGCGCTGGCCACTTCGGCACAGCCGCTGTTCATGGCTTCGTTCACTACGGCTCCCCAGCCCTCCAGATGATTGCTAGTAAAGACATGAATATGGCTTTTCTCCATGATCTTCCGCACCTGCTCCGGCGGACAATAGCCGTGGAAAGTCATCCTGTCCGTCACCTGCCAGTCTTTGGCCAGCTGCTTCATTCTTTCTTCCATCTCCCCGCTCCCGGCCATATGGATATGATAATCATAACCTGCCTGTTTCAGATCATGAGCCAGCCGGATCATATACTCCGGATGTTTCAGCGGGATAAACCGCCCCGCCCATACGATCTGTATCGTGGTTTCCTGTTCCTTCCCGTTCCAGAGTTCGGCACCGTGGCGTACCGTCGGCGGAAAATACCCCCAGCGAAACATCTTGCCCGGATAGGCCCGGATTAGCTGATAATCGGAAGGCACATAAGCTCCCGCGCATAACATATATACCGGACTGTTACGATAGCGGATATGGTCTTTGTATTTTTGCCACAGACCCCGGGGCGAAACCGCTTTCCACTGTCCTTCGCGGTAAAGCCGCTCGCTGATCCGCACGGTCAGCTTTCCGGCACGGAGCCGTTCCCCGATCAGTTCTTCCCGGTCACTCCAGCCGGCCAGCAACACATCGCTTTCCATGACCAGCCGCCGGCAGTATGCTTCCTCTTCATAAAGGCAATGCACATAGGGACGGTCTTCTCCCGCCCGGCTCCAGCCCATGGAAAGCCGCTCCGCTTCTATGGGACTGGTCTGGATAAAAGCATAGTCTGCCCCAAGCTGCGCAAAGCAAGCCTCGGAAAAAGGCAGCTGATGGTGATTGATATAGTTAGATAGGAAGGTTAATTTCATGATATATTTCCATCAGCCTTTCATAATTCGTGGCGCGGTCATGTACTGCCGCTGCCCGCGCTATGGCACCTTCTGATACCGTCCCGGCAACTTCCTCATCCCATGCTTTCAACACTGCCGCTGCCAGCGCCTTAACGTCACCGGGTTCATAAAGAATCCCTTCCCGGCCATCCGTTATCATATCCGGTATCCCGCCGACCGCCGCCGCCACGACCGGTACCCCCAGCAACATCGCTTCCGCCACCGTATTGGGCGAATTCTCAATTATAGAAGGGCATACAAACACGCTGCTTCTTAAAAACCGCGCCTTCATCGCTGCCGCATCCAGCTTGCCTAATATGATCACCTTCTCCTCCAGCCGGTATTCCCTTATGAGCCCATATAGATATTTGCCATAAGAAGATATTTTGAGGCGTCCCTTTATGGATTGGTAATCAAAGATGCTGTTCCCCGCCACATACAGGCGGGTATCCGGCCTTTTCTCTAAAATCATCGGCAAAGCTTGCAGCATATAATGCAGTCCCTTGATCGGATAATCGCCTTGCCCCGCAAAAATACTGCCCGGCTCACAGCGTTCCCTCTCCCACCTGTCCGAATAGAAAACCTCCCTCATGATTTCATTCATCCGGTAATATTTCGCATCAGGATTGATCTTTGCCGTACTTTCACGGTCAAAGCCGGTACGTCCGGTGATATGGCCGGCCCAAGTGATCACTTCGGTTTCGCGCAATGCGCGCAGGTAAAACTTTGCCTGCTGCTGCCGCAGCGAATCCCGCTTCAGCCAGTCCCGGAAAGTAACCCGGTCCACCACCCTTTTCGGTATGCCCTGCGTATAGACCTCGGCAATCTTACAGCACAGTCCCTGTATCCCCACCAAGGTCTTATCCGGCCTGTCCCATGCTCTGGTAAGAGCCCTTGCATGCGGAAACTCCGTTCCGAAGATATGGACGATATCCGGCCGGAAATCATCTAATATTCGTTTAAGCTGCCGTTCCAGATTCTCATCATACCGCTCCGGCCTATTTAAGTCTTCCCGGAATCCATAACACTTTACCTTACCGATCGAGAAGACCGGCTCTGCTTCAAACGGAAAGCAGACCGCCAGTTCCACCTGACTTTCCTTTTCTTCGGCAAATCGGTTATAAATGCCCGTCAGCCATCCTTCCCTATTGCTGAAAGGCCGGTTAAGATGCTCTGCGATAGCCGGAAGCATGATGTTACATAGCCATAATATCCTCACTTTTTTATCCTTTAACTTTATATATTATTTTTTTTATTTTATGGTAAAATCCGGCAGTTCGCTTGCTTTGCGCCATTTTGCTGCGGAGCGGTGCCAGTGTCAGCCCGAGGATAAGTTGGTATCTGAGAATCTCCCCCGCGCGCATATATTGTCCGACAATCTCTTTATGCTCTTTAGCAGACCGGCGGCGGTTTGCTTTTGATTCGGAAAATCCGCCTCCTTCATAGCAGGCGACGGTCAACGCTACATATGTCAAATTCGCCCTTTCCTTTATCGCACACCACAAAAACTGCTCATAATCAGCTCGTACATGGTATTTTAACATAAAAGGATGCCGGTACAGCAGTTCTCTTTCATAAAAACAGGCCTGATGGCAAGGCACGTTCCGGTATAAGCCAAAACGGTCAAGCCGCGGATTGGACGCCACCTGCTCCCCGGTCAGCATTTCGACGATATCTCCGTATATAATCTGCCGGCCCTGATTGTCCTTTATATCCTCCATGACATGATAGATATTTTGCAAGACATCTTCATCCCGGAACAGATCGCCGCAATTAAGAAAATAAACAAACCGTCCCTGTGCCCTGGTAACCGCCTGATTCATCGCGTCATAGATGCCGCTGTCCTTTTCCTTATGAATCTTGATCCGCTCATCATGATTGTTGCTCTCCCATTCCTCTATAAACCCGTCCGAAGACATCCCATCCTTAATAATCACTTCATAATCACCATAAGACTGTGATGTTATGCTGTCTAGGGTAATCTTTAATTTGCTGCCGGGATTAAGGCAGACTACGATGACAGAAAAAACCGGTGCTTGCTTCATATGGGCTCCTTAATTGACATCCGACAATATCGGCGGCATATCATGAAACAAAAAAGTCTGGTATGGCAGTATCCTCACTCCGTCTTCGCCTGCCCGCAGCATATACATGGCAAAGTATAGGATGCCTGCCGCCACGATCCCCCACGTAAAGAGACGCTTCAGTTTACTGTCGCGGATGCCGCCTGCCAGCACCGGAAGGAAAAAGATATGCGTGACGGTAAGATAATAACCGATCCGCGATATGACCGGAATAAAGGAGCAGCAAGTATATAGGATAAGCGCCCCGGCATTACAATAAAAGTAAAAACGGTTACGGGGATTATCCTGTATCGTCTGGCGGTAATACAGAAGTGACAACACCAAAACCGCGGCACAGCGCAAAATATTGACATAGCTGGTCCCGCCGTCCAGATAATCAGTGTTTTCATAAGTGGGGTATAAGAAAACCAGCACCCTTAAGTAAAACTCCTGAAAAAAGAAAAAGCTGACGCACACAAGCGTGACCGGAAGCACGGTCCACTTTTTCCATTTAAGGGAAGCCAGAAAGTATAGCGGGATCACGACGAGCAGCGATTTGTGAAAAGTTGCTCCCAATAAGATAAGCAACAGGAATTTTACCCATTCTCTCCGCAATACATAGGGAATCGAATATAAAGCCACGGCTACCGCCAGATAATAACGCACTGTGCTGAAAGACTGGAAATAATACGCAAATGCCATAAACAGGAAAAAACTAAAGATGAAACTGGTGCTTTGTTTATAGATGGCACCGATAAAGATGACGATCGTAGCAAGAGCAAAAAAAGCAAAGACCAGAAGATAATTTTCAAATCCGCTGATACCGTAAAGGATCCGCACCAGCCAGTTAAAGCCCACCTCGGTAGGTACATAGGAATCACTCACCACCAGATGCATAAATTCCACGTATTTGGCATAGTCGTTCCCTACATTGAGTCGACAGGCCGCGACTCCAAAAAGGATGGTGACCACGGCAGAGAGAGCCGCACTGTTCAGCATCTGCTGCCGGGTTATCTGCCTTCGGTCATGACCGGCCAAAACAAGGACTGGCGCTGCGGTCGGTTTTTTTATTAAAGCTGCTAGGGCAACCACTGTTAGCGTAACTAATAGATATATAATCATACCTGTCCTTTTCGCCGTCCTTCCCTGATTCCTTGGCGCATCAGCTGATAGGCTCTGCTAAAAGCAATATCCTGCAGCATCTTCCGTCGGTGTGACCATAAAAACCGTAAAGAAAAAAGACCGGCCATGATACCATATAAATAATAATAAAGTACCCCTCGGTCAACAAAAAATCTGTCATTATATCCTTGGAACCACGTCGATTCACGATAGGTTTCCGCCCCGATTACCGCCGGCGACGCATAAAGCTTCAGTCCCCTTTTCAGACAGTCATGTAAAAACAGGCTGTCCTCTCCGTTACTGTATCTGGCACCGCCGCCAAATAGCAATGAAAAACTCACATTGGCATAACGCAGTTTTTCCACCCTAGCGGCAACACTGTAAGTAGGGTACCTGCCATAATTGTACCACCGGATTCTTTTATACCCTGTGTTACGGTAGGTAGCGCGCCGTTCATCCACCTCGACGTTGAACAGAATCATATCCGCTTCCGGATGACGGGCAAATTCTTTTATTATGGCCTCGCCATACCCTGTTCGCATGACAATATCTTCATCCGAAAAAAGACAGATGTCGCCCTCCGCGCGAAACAGGGCATTATTGCGGTTCAGTCCCACTCCCTTTTCCCGGAAGGAAAAAGCCTTGATCGTGTTCCCGCGGTATGAGTATTCTTCATATCCAAACTCTCCGCACTGATTCGCAATCACCGCCCCGGTTTCCAGATTCATTTTTTCCGCCAGCTTCAGCACATCCTGATTGACGGCTGCTACTAATACTTGTAGTTTCATTTATTAGGCCTTTAATTTTTAGTTGTCCTGCGTATCTGTATCAATAATATCTTTTCCAGAACTTTTCATTGCCTTCAATAATTACTATTCCTAAGATACGGCAATCCTGATTCTTAAGAAAGCTGATCGTTCTGTCGATTTGTTTTCCATTCCTTTTACCAAACGGCACTGCAAGAATCACTCCGTCCACTTCCCGCAATATCAACCCTATCGAGTTGACGGTAGGATCAGATTGCAGCGTAGAAGTAATCCACATAGGCTTCAGTGCTTTATTCTCCATAATATTATCAAAGATTAATCTTACCTTATCAGCCAGAACGCTTCTCCCCAAACCATCTTTTTTCCCTGTACCATCGCCTTTTTCGGTACTGCCTTCCTTTTGCGGACTGCCGTCCCCGCTATTGATAAACGACAGATCATCCGGTGACAGAAACAGCAGCCGCTGTTCGTCCTTCAGCAGGTAAGCTGTATTTTCTGCCAGTTCATCGGCATAGGGCTGTCTATCTTCGCCATCACTATTTTTAATTAGCAGCCCCAGCAGCGGAAACGGGTATCGCTTTTCCGCATCGGCAATGACATAAAGCGAATCATCAAGTATATAAGCAAATATCCAAGCAAACAAGGAGACAACAAAGAAAAATACGCCGCCGCCGATCACCGCCTGGGCGGTACGGTCGCTCCATACCACGACTTCCGGCGGAATACTGTTGTTAATTTCCATGGAAATAATCTCTTCCTGCTCCTCTCCAAAACGCAGCAGGCCTTCTTCGGCCGCACTCTGAACCAGGGCTGTCCATTCCTCGCTGCTGCCGGTAGCAAACACGGTAAGCAGACGCGAATCGGACAGGATCTTGGCTTCCAAGGCATCTTCAACCATCTTGCGAAAAGTTGTATCATCTGTTCCCGCCAAGTTGGAAGGACGGTTACGCTCCATCGCCTCCATAATCTTATCCATCACGGGATCCCCATGCAGCAGATCATTCCAGGTATAGCCGTTATAAGACTGCTCGGCATTAGCGCGATTGACAAATTGCAGATAAAACTTCGACTGAGCCTGCCAAGTGGTTTCCATGACCAATTCCCGTACCATGATATAGACACCGCCGCAAATAAAAGCCCCTAAGGCGGTAATCAGCAGAATAGCTCCCAGTTTTTTATGAAGGCACAGGGCAAACTTCTTAATATCCATGCCCTCCTGCATAAATGCTTCGTGATATTCGCCGTTCTTTTTAGTGCCGCTGTTTATCTCTTTCAGTCCGTTACTCATCGCTTTTTTTATCCCTCATCTTAACGGCGGTAATCTGGTTTTCTTCAATACCTTCCGCACTTTCTGGCTTAAAAAGGATCTTAAGGGTCAGGAGCATCAGCTTCATATCCAGCCAGACCGTATAATTTTCAATATAGGTCAGATCCAGCTTTAGTTTATCATAAGGGGTGGTGTTATACTTGCCATAAACTTGCGCATAACCCGCGAGTCCGGCCTTCATCTTCATTCGGAAGGCAAACTCCGGCATTTCCACCAGATACTGTTCGATAATCTCCGGCCGTTCCGGCCGCGGGCCGATAAAGGACATCTCACCCTTGAGGATGTTGAACAGCTGTGGCAACTCATCAATCCTTACCGACCGGATGAACCGGCCGACCGGTGTCACCCGGTCGTCATGCAAGGACGCCAGCCGGGCCACCCCGTCTTTTTCCGCATCTACGCGCATGCTACGGAACTTTAATATCATAAACTGCTTTCCGGCCGCGGTGCAGCGCACCTGCTTAAACAAGGCCGGCCCCCTGTCATAGCATTTAATTACAAATGCTGTTATGATCATAATCGGCGCAGTGACTATCAGCAACAACAGGGAAAGGATCAGATCCATAATCCGCTTTATCAGGCGCTGCTCGACCGTCAGGGCATGCTCTCGGGTTAAAAACATCGGCGTATCAAATAAATGCACCTGATCAGAACCTTTAACCAGTACATCAGGTATTTTAGGCATAAAATATACCCTGATAGACTTACTGTAGCAGAATTTCATCAATTTATTCCGGTCTTCAGTGGGAATATCCCAGAGCACTACCGCGCCATAGGATCCGGTTATTTCCTGGCATATCGCACCCAGACCCGCATCAATATTCATACATTTAGAAATCCGGTACCGATCCCTTCGGGAAGCAAATTTATCAAGGATGTCGTCAATCTCCCGTTCCCCGTAGATCAGCAGGATGTTCCGGGGCGGAAAGATCTTTACATAAGTCATATTGCTGATAAAAGCCCACACTGCCGCAATCAATAGCTGCAAAGCAAACACACCGATCAGCGGCGGCACCTCGACCAGCCAGTTATTCATCAGGGATATCTGGAAATAAGAAAGCACATTCACACCTAGTAAAGAAAAAATCTGCGAGAAGAAAACATCTCCGGTCTTCAGATAACCGATCTTTAAACTGCCGTACGTATTGGAAAAAACGCACAGTAAGGCAAAATAAATCAGTAAGATTACATAATGGCCGTTTGCATACAGCTTGATTCCCATATTATTATTATTTACTACCGGATAATAATAATGAAACCATGAATAAGCATAGACGCCGGTCTGCAAAACCAAGCTCATCATGCTCAATCCTAAAACAAAGATTCTTTTTACTGCTTCTTTCCTTTTCATATATGCTTCCCTCAGCCTTTATATCCGCCGCCAGGTAGCCCGGACAGCCCACAGAATAAAAAAAATGACACTGTCGCCCCATGGCAGCTTTTCCACCCGCCGGTACAGTTTCCATATCCGCCGCATAGCCTCTATTTTATTGGAAGATAAAGATCGCGGGGGCCGCCGGTATATGACAGTAACCTCATTGAGACCAAAGGCCGTATGACCGTTACGTAGTATCTGCCACCAAGTTGCCGTATCTTCACTTGCCACTGCCGGCATCTTCAGCAGTTCCCGGTCAATCTTGTCACCGTCAAACATCACGGTGGAAGTAAAAATAACTGTCCGGGAAAGCGCTTCCCGGTAAGTCAGCCGTTCCGGTACCTTGACGATCTTCCCGGTTCCTTCGGCTTTTTCGTTGCCAAACTCATAGGCGGTAAAGACAAATGCCGCTTTCCTCGCCTGCATAAAAGCCATTTCCTTTTCCAGCTTGTCCGGCAGCCAGACATCATCAGCGTCCAAAAACGCCAGATAACGGCCTCTGGCACAGCTAAGACCCTGATTTCTTGCCGCCGCAGTACCTTCGTTGCGCTCCTTACGGATCAAGCGGATCTGATCACGGTTCCGCTCTTCCATCTGTTCCATATAAGCTTCAATGCAGGCGGCACTGCCGTCTGCCGAACCGTCATCTACCAAAATCAGCTCCCAGTCACTGCGGGTCTGCTGCCGCACCATGCCTATCGTTTCCGTTATATAGTTTTCCGCATTATAAACCGGAACGATTATGCTGATCATCGCTACATTTCCTCTTTCACCAGATAGATAGGACGTTTCTTGACCTCCATATAAGTTTTGGCCAGATATTGCCCGATAATACCGATACAGAACAGCTGCACCCCGCTGACAAGTAAAATAATGCAGACTAGGGAAGGCCAGCCCGAAGTAGGGTCGCCAAACAGCATCTTGCGGATGATGATAAACAAAATAAAGACAAATGCCGCAAGACAGAAGATTACTCCCATAAAGGAAGATATTGCCAGCGGCACGGTAGAAAAAGCCATTATCCCGTCAAGAGAATACACAAAAAGTTTCCAAAAAGACCATTTGCTTTCCCCTTTCCGGCGCTCCACGTTCTTATATTCCAGCCATTTGGTCTTAAATCCTACCCAGCCATAGATCCCTTTCGTAAAGCGGTTATATTCTTTCATCGTAAGGATCGCATCGGCCATGCGCCTAGTCATCAGGCGGTAATCCCTAGCACCGTCCACGATTTCCGCATTTGATATTTTTTTCATCATTTTATAAAAAAGACGCGCAAAAAAAGAACGGATCGCCGGCTCTCCCTTACGGTTAACCCTCCGGGTAGCCACCGAGTCATATCCATTCTCCAGTAAGGAAAACATCTCCGGCAGCAGCGCGGGCGGATCCTGAAGATCGGCATCCATCAAAACCAGATAATCTCCCACGGCTTTTTCCAAGCCGGCATAAATAGCCGCCTCTTTGCCAAAATTGCGGGTAAAAGAAACCAGCCTTACCCGGGAATCCTGATGAATCAGCTTTTTTACCTCATCCGTCGTTCCATCTGTCGACCCGTCATCAATATAACAGACTTCCAGCTCAATATTATTATCTGTAAAAAAGGGGCCGCACTTCATCAGCTCATCATAAAAATCCACCACGTTGTCTTCTTCATTATAACAAGGAACAATAACGCTTAAAAGCTTCATTTATGTCTTGATCTCCTCTCATGAAGCAATTACTATGCATTCAGACAGCTCCTGTGCCCTTTGCCGTAATATATTCTACCACAAAAACCCAGCCATCACAACTAGTAACAGTTTCATCAGGCTGGATTCATCAGTGGATTCATCATACTGGGCAAATCAATATCGTTACTGTTCGCTAAAAGCGATCTATATTCTCGTCAAACGGCTCCCCTGTGCTTTAACTGGACCTGGTCGGCAATACTCGCTATGTATTCACTGTTGGTCGGCCTTTCGCAGCCATCTTTTCCGGAATAACCGAATAGCTCTTCAAAATAATTTACATTGCCCCGCTCCCATGAAATCTCGATGGCATTACGGATGGCACGTTCCACTTTTCTATCCGTTGTTCCATACTGCTTGGCAATCTCCGGATAAAGGAGCTTAGTGACACTGCCTACGACCCGCATATCTTTAATAGCCAGCATGACCGCACTTCGCAGATATCGGTACCCCTTAAGATGGGCCGGTATGCCGATATCTAACATAATCTCAGATACTTGATTTTCTATCGCCTTTTCTACAATAATATTCTGCATAATAAATCCCCCAACTTCTCAATGATGTTTATTAATTATTTAACATACTAACACATCAATTAAAATTGGTAAACTGTTATTTATCGCGCTGCCACCTAATAACACTACAGATATTCCATTAAACCCTGCTTCTTAAGCTCATCAGGTATCTCACGGACGCTTTGCGCCTTATCTTTATGACACACCATAATAGCATCCTCCGCCTCCACGATAATCAAATCCTCCACCCCTAGGGTCGCAATAAGCTTGCTCTTAGCATAAATCACGCAGTTCTGGGTGTCAATCAGGATCTGTTCACGATTGGCGACATTTCCATTGGCATCTTTTTCATGTAAAGCTTCCAGGGCATCCCAGCTTCCCACATCGCTCCAGTCAAACTTGCTTTCTACCACGGTTACTTCCCCGGCTCTTTCCATAATACCATAGTCAATGGATATCTTCGGTATCCTTGGGTAGACCCGCTTAATAGTCTCCCCCTCTCCTTCCGTTCCCATAGAGGCAGCAATCTCTTTGAGACAGGCATAAATATCCGGCAGCAATTCTTCAAAATACCTTAATATCGTCGAAACCTTCCACACAAACATCCCGCTGTTCCACAGAAACCCGCCTTCTTTCAGGTAAGCCCTGGCCGTCATGACGTCCGGCTTCTCGACAAATTCCAGGACATCATGATATTCCTGTCCCTCCTCAGCCCGGTTATATCGGATATAGCCATAGCCCACCGCCGGAAATACCGGCTTGATCCCGATAGTGACCAGCCGGTCCGTCTCCTCCGCTAAGGCAATCGCCTTCTGCAAGGTCTGGTTAAAACCTTCAACATCCTTGATATAATGATCCGAAGCAAACACGCTCATGATCCCATCGCCATATTTCTTCATGATCTCCATGGCCGCATAGCCGATACATGCCGCCGTATTGCGCGCCGCCGGCTCCGATAAAATATGATCAGGTAAGACCGTTCCCGCCGTAGCTTCCCGCATCAACGGTGCCTGGGCGATGTTTGTCACAATAAATATGTTTTCCGCTTTAATACTGGGTTTCAGACGGGCAATCGTTTCATTTACCATCAGATCGTCCCCGGTCAGATTCAAAAACTGCTTCGGCAGTTCCTGTCTGCTCAAAGGCCAGAAGCGGGTACCGCCCCCTCCGGCCATAACCACGCCATAATGATTCATGTATATAAACTCCTTTACTATTAAGCTTTATTCATTCTGCAGCCTGGCGCTGTCCACATTTTCGCGAAACCACCGGTATGCCAGCGCAACCCCTTCTTCCAGTTCAATCTTATGACTCCATCCCAAGCCGTGAAGCATATCCACATTCGTGAGTTTTCTGGGCGTTCCGTCAGGCATGTCCCGGTTCCATTCTACCGTCCCTTCAAATCCTACTGCCTTCTTTACTGTTTCCGCCAGTACCTTTATAGATACTTCCTTCCCCGTGCCAATATTCACATGCTGTTCCCCATGATAGTTTTCCAGTAAAAATACACAGGCATCAGCCATATCGTCCACATAAAGAAACTCCCGCAAAGGTGTTCCCGTCCCCCAAAGCTCAACCGACTTTCTGCCCTGAACCTTGGCTTCATGGAACTTCCGGATCATTGCCGGCATGACATGGGATTCCTGCAGATCATAATTGTCATGCGGCCCGTAAAGATTGGTAGGCATACAGCTGATAAAATCATCGCCGTACTGCTGCTTATAGAACTTACACATTTCCAGACCGGCAATCTTCGCTATCGCATAAGCCTCATTGGTTTCCTCCAAGGGTCCGGTCAGCAGCGCATCCTCTGGGATCGGCTGCGGTGCCATCCGGGGGTAGATACAGGTACTTCCTAGAAACAGTAACTTTTTGACCCCAATCAGATGACTGCTATGAATCACATTACACTGAATCTGCATATTATCATAGAAAAATTCCGCCGGCCGAGTATTGTTGGCATTGATGCCACCAACTCTGGCAGCCGCCAGAATCACCGCCGCCGGTCTTTCCGCTTCCATAAACACCCGCACCTTGTGCTGATCCATCAGATCCAGTTCCTGATGGGTACGGCACAAGATATTTTCATACCCTTTCTCCCGAAGGTTCCTGACAATCGCGCTTCCCACCAGCCCCCTGTGTCCGGCTACATATATCTTATCTGTTTTGGTAAACCTGTTCATAATTATCTCCACATACATATCTATACATATCGAAATATATCTAAAATATATCAATGCTTCCGTTAAATAGTTTGATTGGTTTCCCGGTACTCACTGCAGCTCATTCCCGCTATCTGCCGCATATCAGCTTCCATCATCATTGACACCAAGCCCCGAAAATCAACATTTCGCTGCCATTCCAGTTCTTTTTCCGCCTTAGCCGGATTGCCCCAAAGGTATTCTACTTCCGCCGGACGGTAAAACTCCGGATTGACATCCACTAGCAATTTTCCGCTCTTATGGTCATATCCCCTTTCGTTAACCCCTTTTCCTTCCCAGCGGATCTCAATCCCCAGTTCTTCAAATGCCGCCTCCACAAATTCCCTCACCGTATGCGTTTCATTGGTGGCCAGCACATAGTCGTCCGCTTTGCTTTGCTGCAGCATCAGCCACATGCCCGCTACGTAATCCCCGGCATAGCCCCAGTCACGCTTGGCATTCATATTACCCAACGATAACCTGGCCTGGTTTCCCGCTACTATGCCGGCAATCGCCATCGTGATCTTCCGCGTCACAAAATTCTCACCCCGCCTAGGCGACTCATGGTTAAATAGAATACCGTTGCAGGCGAACATATTATAGGACTCCCGGTAATTGACCGTAATCCAATATGAATACAGCTTCGCCGCCCCATACGGGCTTTTGGGATAAAAAGGCGTATTTTCATTCTGCGGAGCTGTCTCTGGCAAGCCACCGAATAATTCTGACGTTGACGCTTGATAATACCGGCAGTTACCGCCGTTCACCCGGATGGCCTCCAATAGTTTCAGCGTGCTTACTCCTGTCGCTTCTGCCGTATATTCCGGCACTTCAAAAGAAACTCCTACATGAGACTGGGCGGCAAGGTTATAGACCTCCGTGGGACGTATCTCGGCAATCAAGCGCATTAGATTGCTGGAGTCTGTTACATCGGCAAAGTGAAGGAAGAATTTTACCTTGTTATAGTCCGATCGCAGGATATGGTCGATCCGCGAAGTGTTTTGGATGCTGTGTCTTCTGATCAGGCCATGAACCTCATAGCCCTTTTCCAGCAGAAACTCCGCCAGATAAGATCCATCCTGTCCGGTTATTCCGGTAATTAGTGCTACGTTCTGCATATTGCTCCTATCTGCACATTTTGTGCTGTATATATTTGGCTGGGGGGGCTGGGGCATTGTCTTTTGGTGGTTCTTAGTCATCGTCATGGGGGCCAAGAACGTTTTCATTATTAGTTATTTATTAGTATTATGATAGTAAGTATAATGACTTTGTTTTCTTGATTAAGGTTATTAAGTTGGATGATAATTTTGCTATTCCAATAGCGAGTATACTACTGTATAATACAAGTATCAACATACTATATTGCCTTAAAATAGTAAAATATTGCTATGGTTGGAATACTGAATCGCTATATGGCGATGACATAGCTGGTACAACTACTCTGACCAATGCGATGGTGATACGATGGTGATATGACGATGACGCAGCTGGAACAACTACTCTGGCCAATGTAGCGATAACTCGCAGAAAGGAAATCTATGCCACAGTCAACATCGAACCGCATCTTGGCAACTCCATCCGCCTACGCCCGTAAACACTATCTCTATGTCCAGGAAACCGGTACTTTGACAAGTCTGGAGCCACATATCAGTAAACGGCAGAACTTGAACTCTTACCTTTTTTTTGCAGTTCTAAGCGGCAGCGGCCACCTCTCTTATGAGTCCGTCCGCCATAATATAAAAGCCGGTGACTGCGTATGGCTTGACTGCACCAAAGCTTATTCTCATGAAAGCAGTGCCCACGATCCATGGCAGCTTATGTGGATTCATTTTTATGGTTCCCAGGCTAAGGCTTTCTATGAAAACTTTCTGTCATCCGGCAATTACTTTTTGTTTCGGCCTCAGAGCATACGGCCTTTTACCTTCGCCTTAGAACAGATTTATCAGCTACAAGAAGAGAAATTCTCTTTGCGGGAATTGTGCTCACATAAATATATAACTGACATCATTACGCTTTGTTTTAGCGATAATAAGGCGATATTGACGGAGGAGTATTCTATTGGGCAAAAATTAAAGCAGGTACATAATTACCTGCTGGAAAACTGTCATCGTAAGATAAATCTTGACGATCTTGCTGATGCTTTCTTTATCAGCAAATATCATCTGTCACGGGCCTATAAGAAGGCTTATGGGATTACTATTGGTAATACCCTGACGGCCGGGCGGATCTCCCGGGCCAAGTCTTTGCTGCGGTTTTCTGCGGATTCGGTTGATTCTATCGCTGCTGACTGCGGTTTTCAGGACTCGGCTTATTTTATCAAGGTCTTTAAGAATGCGGAAAATCTGACCCCTTCTGAGTACCGCCGCAAGTGGCAGGGGCTCACATGACGCGGCACACTGCTACTCCGATGAGAATGCCTAATATGGCGCCCATCAGAACCTGAAGCGGGGTATGGCCGACAAATTCTTTGAGCTTGTCCTCCGCGGTCACGCTGTTTCCCATTTTTACAAACATTTCCATCATTTCGTTGATTACTTTTGCCTGGTTACCGGTCTCTCTCCGTACTCCCATGGCGTCATGCATGACGATAGTGGCAAGGATGAAGGTAACGGCAAATTCAAAGCCGGTAATTCCATAAATGATCCCTGTTGCGGTTACCAGACCGCAGACTGTCGCTGAATGTGAGCTAGGCATCCCGCCGCTGCCGACCAGCCTTTCGGCGACAAATTTTTTGTTGAGGATAAAGTGGATGATTGTTTTTATGAGCTGGGCGACGAGCCAGCCGGTTACTGCTGAAACAAATATCGGATTGCGCAATAATTCATATAAAAAACCGTTCATAATTCTTATCACATCCCTTTCATATATTGCGCGATAGCATCGTGCCAGTCTGCAAAACGATAATCGCTTGTCAGCTCTAGCATGTAATTTCGTAAGATGGAATAGGCCGGCCGTGCCACCTGGGCGCCAAATTCTTCTGTAGTGATTCTTTCTACTGCGGTATTTTTGCCGCCTAGCTTGAAGATTTCTTCGGCAAAATCAGCCCAGCTGCAGCTTCCTTCACAGGTTCCATGGAACAGACCGTAGTTATCTGTGGGGAGCAGATAAGCAATCAGTTTGGCTAATTCTTTCGTGCTGGTCGGCGAGCCCACTTGATCGGATACTACTCTGACCTTGTCGTGTGATTCGGACAAGCGCAGCATCGTCTTGACGAAATTATTGCCGTCGCCATACAGCCACGCGGTTCGGATAATAGAATAACGGCTTCCATATCTTTCGACAAAATGCTCTCCGGCTAATTTGCTGGCGCCATATACCCCTATCGGTCCGGTGGGGTCAAACTCCGTATAAGGCCTAGTTCCGTTGCCATCAAAGACATAGTCAGTAGAAATATGCATCAGTCTGGCTCCGGTTTCTGCCGCGGCGATACTTAAGTTTCTTGGGCCGATGGCATTGATCTTGTAAGCATTTTCTACATCGGTTTCACAGGCTTCGACCGCTGTATGTGCCGCACAGTTGATAATGGCAAAAGGCTTCACCTGATTAACAAGCTCCATGACCTTGTTAATATTGGTTATATCCAGTTCTCCTACGTCGGTATTGATGAACTCATAACTGTCCTCAAGGCTAAGTTCTATATTTACAGCCCTTCCGAGCTGACCGTTGCAGCCTGTGATAATAATTTTTCTCAATTCGCCACCTCCACGGGAAACTAATATATTATTGCTATTTATTATTGCTATTTATTATTGCTATTTCATTATTGTGTCCCGAGCTCAGCTTAATAGCCGGACATGACAATAATGGCAAAATATTTCATGATACTCGCTTTTTTATCTTACCTCTTTCGCAATGATTATACAAGTAAATGTTTCGCAAAAATAAGTAATCCTAAAATAATAAATAAGACTATAAAAGCAGTGCCAAGCGCACTGCCTTCGGTTACTGCGGGCACATCCGGTAATCTGTTACTCTAGTTTAGGTAAGGCCGGTTGTACACCCCGTCAGTTGCGTAAATAAGCGTATAGAGCATAGATCTGTACGTAGCAT
>DBDG01000025.1:0-134 GCA_002293475.1 Lachnospiraceae bacterium UBA938 | reverse complement strand
ATTGGCTCTTTCCGTTATGATCAGATATGCACCAGATTCTTCTATGCTGTAAGGTCTTTTTATATCTAAGATTAAATGATTATATGCCTCCCGAACATCTCCATCCGGGCTGTCGTAAAGTGGCTTAAGCTCTT
>DBDG01000070.1 GCA_002293475.1 Lachnospiraceae bacterium UBA938 | reverse complement strand
ACGTAATACTTTTGTGCTAAATACCTCGCGGAATACTTCTGTGGAGTATAGACCACGCGAATGGAAACTAAACATACCCCCAAATAACGAAAACATAAATTCGGCAAGAGGCAGGAAGGGGAAACCGCCGGTGGCGATTTTGGTAGTGATCTTAGAGTTTCTTAGCATTCCCATCGAAACCCAGGAATGCTCGGACAAGGATGTCCGAGCAAGTCAGCATGCGCCATGGAGGGCGCTTGCTGACGGTTACGGGAAATCGCCACAGCTTTGCGGGGATGCTTAGAAACACTTAGATCACGGACACATGAGCCACCGGCGGTTTCCCCTTCCTGCCTCTTGCCGCCATAACCTCTTGCCGCCATAACCTCTTGCCGCCATCCCCCCCAATTATTCACTCCCCCCTTGACACCCCCACCAACATTGCATACAATTATACAAGGACAATAGTCCAACTAATCCGTCAAAGATTTCACACTCCTGATGGAAATATACACGCTGTGCCCAGAAGGAGCTAGGGTGGAGGCATGCTATGGGACATTATGAGATAAAAAAGGAAGAAGCCGATAAATATTCGCTGCGTGGCCGGGTCTTTCAGAAGTTACGGGAGGATATCCTCAGCGGCCGCTATCAGGAGCATGAAGAACTACGAGAAGTAGCGATCGGCGCGGAACTGGGAGTAAGCCGGACGCCGGTGCGGGAGGCTTTCCGGCAGCTGGAGCTGGAAGGCCTGATCCAGATCATACCGAATAAGGGAGCCTATGTGACCGGAATCACCGCCAAGGATGTCAAGGATATCTATATGATCCGTTCCACTTTGGAGGGGATGTGCGCCCGGCTTGCGACCGAGCAGATCACTTCCTTGCAGCTGGAGGAAATGGAAGAGAATATCTATCTGGCTGAGTTCCATGCCGCGAAGGGGCATATGGATCAGATGGCAGAGCTTGATAACCGCTTTCACCATATCCTGTATGAAGCCTGCCATTCCAAGATGCTCCAGCATCTGTTGCAGGATTTTCATCAATATGTGATCCGGGTGCGGCGTAAGACACTGGCGGATACGAACCGGGGCGGGGCTTCCAATGAGGAGCACCGGCTGATCATGGAGTCAATCAAGGCAAAAGACGGAGCGGAAGCGGAGCGCCTGGCTAACTTGCATATCAGCAACGCCTATGATAATATGGCTAAGAACGGGCTGTATGACATATATGGCTGACAAGAACGGTATTAATACCGCCATAAGATAAGGGAGGAAAATAAGATTGGACAGAATAATGATGAAGGCACCGCTGGTAGAGATGGACGGGGACGAGATGACCAGGATTCTCTGGAAAATGATCAAGGATGAGCTGTTGCTGCCCTTCGTCGACCTGCGGACAGAATACTATGACCTAGGTCTGGAACACCGTAATGACACCGCGGACCAGGTGACCGCCGCAGCCGCTGAAGCGACCCTGAAACACGGGGTGGCGGTCAAATGTGCTACGATCACGCCTAATGCGGCGAGGATGACAGAATATAACCTCAAAGAAATGTGGAAGAGCCCCAATGGTACGATCCGCTCCATGTTAGACGGGACGGTGTTCCGCGCCCCCATAGTAGTGAAGGGGATCGAACCCATGGTCAGGTGCTGGAAGGCGCCTATCACGCTGGCACGTCATGCTTACGGTGATGTTTATAAGAATACGGAGTTCAAGGTCACCGGAGCCGGCAAGGCGGAGCTGGTATTCACGGCGGCAGACGGGGCACAGATCCGGGAGACGATACATGAATTTGACGGTCCGGGGATATTGCAGGGGATCCACAATACGGAAAGCTCCATTGTCAGCTTTGCCAAGGCCTGTTTCAACTTTGCGGCGGATACCGGGCAGGATCTGTGGTTTGCCACCAAAGACACGATTTCCAAGCAATATGACCATACCTTTAAAGACATTTTCCAAGAGATTTATGATAAAGAGTACCGGCATCAGTTTGCGGAAAAAGGCATTACGTATTTCTATACCCTGATTGATGACGCAGTGGCGCGGGTGATGCGTGATAAAGGCGGGTTTATCTGGGCATGCAAGAACTATGACGGTGACGTCATGAGTGACATGGTTTCCGCGGCCTTCGGTTCCCTGGCGATGATGACTTCCGTGCTGGTATCACCGGCCGGGGTGTACGAATACGAGGCGGCGCATGGCACCGTACAGCGCCACTATTATCAGCATCTTGCGGGGAAAGAGACATCTACCAATTCGGTGGCCACTATCTTTGCTTGGACAGGCGCTTTGCGCAAAAGAGGCGGTCTGGATGGCATCGAAGACTTGGTCCGTTTTGCGGATCAGATGGAAAAAGCCGTCTTATCCACCATTGAAAGCGGTAAAATGACGAAAGACCTAGCAATGATTACTTCTTTAAAGGATGTCAGTGTATTGAACAGCCGTGAATTCATTCAGGCAGTGCGCCATACCTATGAGGCAAAGGACTTTCACTGAGATTCTCATTTTCGGCCATAGCCGTGCCTCTTCCATAATTATAAATCAATCATCAGTCCATATGCTATGTTTACGGACAGTGACCGACTTGCGGGACGGTCACTGTTTTTTACATTATTCTTATAAATAACACCATCGCATCTATAGAGTAATGCAACAAGTTTCCTCACTGTTTTTCTTTGTTTTTAACTATAACCAACACAAAAACCGTCATATTTACAAAGAATCTGTCGATTAGACAACATGTATTGAAAAATGCCCCCTGTTGATCAATAATTAATACAAATATAAGAAAATATAAGAAAAGGAGATGAAAGCACAAATGAAAAGATTTACCAAAAAAGTAATAAAAACTTTATCACTGCTTTTGACCTTCACATTGCTTGCCGCGCCTTTGACAGTGGCCGCGGCACCGGCGGAGTCCACACCGAGCCAAGCGCAGGCCCAGCCGCAGCAGAGGAGAATCATCGGATATTTCTGCGAATGGCGCGATAATGAGCTCGGCCAGTACTACACCGTACATGACATCCCTTGGGGGAAAGTGACGCATATCAATTATGCATTTGCGGCCGTCGGCGACGACAACCGGATTCAGCTTATGGATGAAGAAGCCGCTATACAGCGGGTCTATGAAGGCCAGGATCCTTCGCTTCCTTACCTTGGGCACTTCAATCTGCTTAATACTTACAAACAGCAATACCCTGGTACCAAGACCTTGATTTCCATCGGCGGCTGGTCGGCATCCGGAAACTTTTTCCCGATGACCGATACCCAAACAAGTATTGATACGTTTGCCGACAGTGTCGTTGATTTCCTGCGTCAGTATGGCTTTGACGGCGCGGACATCGACATGGAATATCCTTCTTCAACCGGGCAAAGCGGCAACCCGCTGGACTTTGATGTTTCAGAACCGCGCCGGGGCGTTATCTATGATCATTTCCTGATGTTAATGGAAACGCTGCGGGAGAAACTGGATGAAGCCAGCGAAGAAGACAACAAGCAGTATCTGCTCACCATGGCTGCCCCGGCTTCTTCTTGGATCCTTGGCGGAATGGAGCTTGGCGAATATGCTAAGTATCTGGATTATCTTAACATGATGACCTATGACTTCCACGGCTCATGGAACGGATATGTCGGCCCGCAGTCGGCTGTTTTCTCTGATCCCCGTGATACGGAGACGGCACAGCTGCCGATCCCGGTACTGAGCATTGACTGGGCATTTAAGTATTTCCGCGGTGTCCTGCCGGCAGATAAAATCAACATCGGGGTTCCTTATTACACCAGGGGATGGAAAAATGTCACCCCCGGAGCCTATCCCGGCGGCCTTTATGGTAGGGCGGCGATGTCCGGCGGCGGTGCCGACGGCATCGACGGTGTCTGGAACGACCCCCCTCCGGCTGAACCTTCCGGTACCAATTCTATCTATCATATGATGAACCTGCTGGATGATCCGTCACTCGGCTACGAACTGTTCTGGGATGATGTTACCCAGACTTCCTATGTCTGGAACGAATCCAAAAAAGTCTTTCTTACCCATGAAGATGAACGTTCCATGGCGGCAAAAATCCAATATGTCATTGACAATGGCATCGGCGGCTACATGGTATGGGAATTAAGCGGCGACTACAAGTATGATGAGGAAGCCGGTGAATATGTATCGGGCGATACCTTGACCACCTTGGCACATGATATGTTTGCGGCAGCGCCGCCGCTTATTCCTGATCAGGGCATCAGGCCGACCGAAGACCAGATAGGAGATTTTGCTTATTCCTTTACCGGCAACTACGACCATCCGAATTATACCTATGCCTTTACGATTACCAATAACACGGGCGCAGATATTCCCGGCGGTTATACCTTGGAGTTTGACTTCCCTAACTCAGCCATATTCCAGCCCCCTTGGGGAGGAACTATTGAATCACAGCAGGATAACGGCATATTCACACATTATGTACTGAGAATGCCGGCTTATGCAACGCTTGCTAACGGCGGATCGTTTACCTTGCAGGGGATGATCAAGCTGTGCTTTACGGGCGGATTCAAGAATATCCAGATCAACGGGCTTTACACCAGCCAGGAATTCCCCACACCGGCCGCCCCGGTTATCAAACCGGTCATCAGCGGAGCCGATAATGTAACCATCACCTTAGGGAGCACCTTTGACCCGATGGCCGGGGTAACGGCATATGATGAGGTTGACGGCGACCTGACCGACCAAATCGTGCTAGGCGGTGCGGTGAATACCAGTGTTTCCGCTACATATGATCTTGTTTACAGTGTAACCAACAGCCAGTCGCAGACGGCAGAGGTAACAAGGAAAGTTACCGTAGCGGCACCGCAGGTAGTAAAACCGGTTATTAACGGTGCCGATGATATCCAGATCAACGTCGGCGATCCCTTCAATCCGATGACCGGCGTGACGGCCAGTGATGCGGTAGACGGTGATTTGACCAGTGCGGTCACCGTAACAGGGAACGTAAATACGCAAGCAGCCGGCACCTATACACTTACTTATGCAGTAACCAACAGCAGCAACCAGACCACTATAGTAGGCCGTACCGTTACGGTTACTAATCCGCCGCCGGTCTATCCGGCATGGGTCTTGGGCACGGTCTATGTGAAAGGTAATATTGTCACCTATCAGGGGCAGCTCTATATCGCAAAATGGTGGACCAATAGCGAGGTTCCCGGGGTCGGCCAATGGGGCGCATGGGATATTTATCCTTAAGTAAGTATAATTAGATATCTTTTAGCTATAAGCAGGACAGGCCGCAGATCAGATTGATTTGCGGCTTGTTCTCAACTGGAACCGTGTATCTGTTTTATTTCATCTGGTTCATCATAGAAAGGAAATGAAATCATGCCAGCAAAAAAGAAAAGGAGATATGATAAAATTATCCGGGTCGTTTCACTGATTATAACATTCTTATTGATGACTATGCCATTGTCATCAGCCGCAGCGGCGGCAGCAACAACAACACAGGACGAGACTTATCAGAGAAGAATCGTCGGATATTTCGGCGAATGGAGTGATAATGCGCTTAGCCAGTACTACACGGTGCATGACATCCCTTGGGGGAAAGTGACGCATATTAATTATGCATTTGCGACGGTCGGAAATGATAACCGGATTCAGATCATGGATGAAGATGCCGCTATCGAGCGAGCCTATCCGGGGCAAGATGTGACGCTCCCTTACCTTGGACACTTCAATCTGCTTAAGACTTACAAACAGCAATATCCCGATACCAAGACCTTGATTACGATCGGCGGCCGGTCGGCATCCGGTAACTTTTTTCCGATGACAGATACACAGTCGGGTATTAATGAGTTTGCTGACAGTGTCGTAGACTTTCTCCGTCAATATAGCTTTGACGGTGCAGACATCGACATGGAATACCCTACTTCTACCCGGCTAAGCGGCAACCCGCTGGACTTTGCTGTATCGGAACCACGCAGAGGTGTCATCTATAGTAATTTTTTAATGTTAATGCGGACACTGCGTCAGAAACTGGATGAAGCCGGCGAAGAAGACGGAAAACAGTATCTTCTGACAATGACAGCCTCGGCTGACCAATGGATCCTAGGCGGAATGGGGGATGGCGAATATGCTAAGTACCTCGACTACCTTAACATGATGACCTATGGCTTCCGCGGTCCGTCAAACCGATTCACCGGCCCACATGCGCCGCTTTATTCGGATCCGAGGGATCCGGAAAATATGCTTCAGGTAAGCAGTATTGACTGGGCATACAAGTATTACAGGGGTGTTTTGCCGGCGGAAAGGATAAACATCGGTATTCCCTATTACTCGGTAGGCTGGAAGAATGTCACACCGGGTGCTTATACCGGCGGACTATATGGCAGCGTCCCCCTGCTTAGCGGTGCCGACGGCATCGAAGGTATCTGGAACGACCCTCTTCCGGCTGAACCTTCCGGCATCAACCCGCTGTACCATATCAAAAATCTGCTGGCAGATCCGACACTAGATTATGAGCTGTACTGGGATGACGTTACCAAGACATCTTATGTATGGAATGAGACGAAAAAGGTATTCATATCCTTTGAAGATGAGCGGTCTATGGGGGAAAAGATCCAGTATGTCTTAGATAATGATATCGGCGGCTGTATGTTATGGGACCTGAGCGGCGATTTTGATTATGACGAGGCTGCTGATGAATATGGGTCGGGCGATACCATGACCACTCTGGCGCATGATAGGTTTGCGGCCGCGCCGCCGCTGATACCTGATCAGGGCATCAAGCCAACCGCAGGCCAGATAGCTGATTATGATTATCTCCTGACGGGTAGCTATGATAATCCATACTATACCTATTCATTTACGATCACAAATCATACCGGCGCCGCCATTTCCGGTGATTTTACCCTAGGATTTGATTTGCCTGGCTCAGCTGCTTTGCGGACTGTATGGGGCGGAACGATAGAATCACAGCAGGTTAACGGCGCATTTACACGCTATGTGGTGAGAATGCCTTTTTACTCATCAATTCCTGACGGCAGAACCTTTACCTTACAAGGAATGATCAGGGGGTGTTTTACGGGGGGGTTTAGAAACATCCAGCTAAACGGACTTTACTCCAAGCAGGAATTTCCCGATGTCACCGAACCGGTTGCCGATTTTATCCTTCACGGAGCTGATGATATCGAGATTGAACGCGGCAGTACATTTGATCCATTGGCCGGGGTGTCGGTGCGCGACGCGGCAGGCAACGACCTAGGCTATCCTATCCAAGTGACGGGAACAGTTAATACCAGTCTTATAGGTGTATATGAACTTTTATACAGCGTAACCGCCAGCCAAAATCATCCCATCGTCGTAACCAGACGCATTACGGTTGTAGAGCCGGTAGTTATCAAACCGGTTATCAGCGGGGTGTACGATATCATCATCCTGACTGGCAGTACATTTGATCCTCTGTACGGGGTGACGGCAAGCGATGCAGTGGACGGCAATCTGACAAGTGAAATAGTAGTGTCAGGCAGCGTGGATACACAGACGCCAGGGACGTATGACATCTCTTATTCAGTGACTAACAGCAACAACCAGACCACCACGGTTGTCCGCTCAGTTGAGGTATATGACCGATATACTTATCCGGAGTGGGTTTTGGGCACTGTTTATGTATCAGGTGATTATGTCACTTATCAGGGACATGTGTACAGAGCAAAATGGTGGACCAACAGTGAGATCCCCGGAGCGAATATATGGGGGGCATGGGAACTGGTTTCATAAATAATATCAAGAATATCAGGTTGCGAAAGCCGCAGATCCGGACTGATCCGCGGCTTTACAAAGCCGCTTCTTCCCAGTTTTCATATAGCTGAGCCAGCTCCTTATCAATAGCGGCTCTTTCGGCTGTCAGCCTTACCAGCGCTTCCACATTGGTAGCCATTTCCGGCAGGATCATCTGGCTGTCGATGCCGGCCAGCTGCCCCTCCAGTTCTGCTATCTGATTTTCCAGCCGCTTCAGGGCATTTTCCTTCTTGCGCAGCTGGGACTGCTGCTCTTTGCGCTTATAGTATTCAGCCTTGCTTTCCGGCTCCGTTTCTTCCGGCGGGACGGGCATGTGATAAACATCCTTAGCAAGGTCTTCTTTCTTCTCCAGATAATAGTCATAGTTACCAATATAATTGACAAACTGCCGTCCCGCTAGGTCGAGGATCCGGGAAGCCGTGCGGTTAATAAAATACCGGTCATGCGATACATAGAGAACGGTGCCGGTATAGCGATTCAGGGCATCCTCTAGGATTTCTTTTGACATAATGTCAAGGTGATTAGTGGGCTCGTCCAGAATCAGGAAATTGGCTTCCGAAAGCATCAGCTTGGCCAGCGAGACCCGGCCTCTTTCCCCGCCGCTCAAGTCGCCGATCTTTTTAAAGACATCGTCCCCCGTAAACAGAAAGGCGGCCAGGACGTTTCTGATCTCCGTATTATTCATGGCAGGATAGGCATCCGATATTTCATCAAACAGGCTTTTCGCCAGATCGAGGACATGATGCTCCTGATCATAATAGCCGATGTTTACATTGGTGCCCAAGGTAAAACTTCCCCGGTCAGCCGGCAGCACGCCGTTCAGTATCTTTAAGAGCGTTGTCTTTCCGGAGCCGTTGTCCCCGATAACCGCGACATGTTCACCGCGCTTGATTTCTAGAGCGACATCCTGAAACAGCGTAAGTGACCCGAAGGCCTTGCTCAGTCCGGTCGCGCTTAAGACATCGTTACCGCTTATGCAGGAGGGGTTAAGCTCCATATGTATATCACTGTTTTGTTCCACCGGCCGCTCCAGCACCTCGATCTTGTGCAGCATCTTTTCCCGTGAATCGGCGCGTTTTACGGTTTTTTCCCGGTTGAACGACCGGAGCTTGGCGATCACCGCTTCCTGATGCTTGATTTCCTGCTGCTGATTCCAGTAGGCTTTCCACTCCGCGGCCCGGAGCTGTTCCTTTTTTCCGGCATAATCGGAATAATTGCCGCCAAAAACCGTTCCCCGGCCATTGTCCAGCTCCACCACCTTATTGGCAATACGGTCTAAGAAATACCGGTCGTGCGATACAATTATGACTGCCCCCCGATAGTTCAGCAGATAAGTTTCCAGCCAGCGGATCGAAGACATATCCAGATGGTTGGTCGGCTCATCTAGGATAACCAGGTCTGGCTTTTCAAGCAGGAGCTTCCCCAGTGCCACCCGTGTTTTCTGGCCGCCCGACAGTTTATCCACGACCTTGTCAAATTCCGTCTCGGCAAAACCCAGGCCTTTTAAGACGCCGACCAGCTCGCTCCGGTAAGCGTAGCCGCCGGCAAATTCATAATCATGTGTAAGCCGCGCATAGCCTTCCAATAGCCGGTCAAGCTCCGTTTCCCCGGCATTCTTCATCTTAAGCTCAGCTTCCCGGAGCTGTTTTTCCAGCTGGATAAGGCCTGCCTTTACCGAGAGCAGTTCCTCATAGATAGTATGGTTGCCGTCGACAGCCCCTGTCTGCGCCAGATATCCCAGGGTCTTCCCTTTGGACAGGACGGCTTCGCCTTCGTCAGCCGCCAGTTCCCCGACGATAACCTTAAGCAGCGTAGTCTTGCCGGCGCCATTGATACCTACGACAGCTACTTTATCATAATCTTCCACATGGAAGGAAACACCCTTCAAGATAGTTTTCTCAGCAAACATTTTGCCGATATTCTGGCAGGACAGTACCATGATGATATCCTCACAAGGTTAATCTTTGTTCCTGTAACAGTAATACAGTAACAGTAACACAGTAACAGTTTACAAGCCAAACTAAATAATGTCAATCAATTGACATAATTTTAACACTCTTATATAATGATGTTGGGGTAAAAAGGTATTTTGCCCATGATACCATGGTTACCGATAACAGAAACATGCAAGCGCGCCCTACTTAAACATGGAGGCCGATATGGAGTCAAAAGATATCTCAAAGGAAATCTCAAAAGAAATTCCCAAAGAAGTCTCAAAAGAAGTCTCCAAGGATATTTCTCAGGCGGTTATCAGCCGCCTGCCGAGATATTTCCGATATTTGGGGGAGCTAAATGACCAAGGGATAGAAAGGGTCTCCTCTCAGGAACTGAGCGATATTATGAAAGTTACTGCGTCACAGATCCGCCAGGACTTGAACAATTTTGGCGGCTTCGGTCAGCAGGGTTATGGATATAAGGTAGAGTATCTTTATAAAGAAATAGGCAGGCTGTTAGGTCTTGATAGAAAGCATCATCTGATTATTGTCGGTGCCGGCAATCTAGGGCAGGCCATTGCCAATTATATGAATTTTGAACGCAAGGGTTTTCTGTTTCTCGGCATCTTCGACAAAGATCCCATGCTCCACGGAAAATTAATCAAAAATATGGAAGTGCTGCCCATGGAACAGATCGGTGATTTTATCAGAAGCAAAGATATTGACATCGCTGTGCTGACGATCCCCAAGGAGAGTGCCCTTACGGTAGCCGATACCTTGGTAAGGGCAGGAATCAAGGCCATATGGAACTTTGCCCATGTCGATCTGAACGTCAATGAAGAAATCCAGGTTGAAAACGTGCATCTATCCGATAGCCTTATGAAACTATCTTATAATATTAACCGTTACAAGAATCGAGGGAATCATGTCGAGAACTGATGACATCTACAAACCAGCTTTAGAAAGTGCCAAAATCCCCATCTTGACACTGGATCATAAGTGGCATAAGTTATTTACGCAGATAAATCCCGACTCCCATATCAAAAGGCGGGAGGAAGAGCTGAACAGCCTGCTCAAGCGCCAGGGCAAGCTTACTAATGATGTGAAAAATATCAAGCGGCTCAAAATGAAATTAATGGATGAGATCATGGAAAACGCCGAAGAAGCCGACAAGGGAAAAAGCAGTGCCGAGAAGAAGATGGAGGATAATAAGCGGCTCATCAATGAATGTAATGAAAAGCTGGAAGCCTGTCAGGATGAGCTCATGGATCTGCCGAAGCAGATCAACGAGATAAATTACCAGCTGATGCTTCTTACCATGGAAGTATGCTATGAGAGGCTGCAGGCGGATAGCGCGGAAATAGAGGAGATCGCCCAGTGGATCACCCAGATCAGGGTAGAGCTGAAGAAGAAACTGATCCGGAAGCAGGAAAAAGAGATCATGACCAATGAGCTATATAAATACATGCACCAGATATTCGGGGCCAATGTAATCGAGATATTCGACATGAAGTATATTCCTGAGTTTAAGATGCCGGCGGTCACGCCGGCGCCGGATGCTGACGGGGGGCAGGCGGATAAAGGTGAGGATAAGTAATACATAGGGCAGGTCTTTAAGAAGCAAAGCGGAAAGCAGGGAATATGAAGTATCTGGTCAGTGGCAATGAAATGAAGGAGTATGACAGCAATACGATTGAAATCCTAGGGATGAGTCCGCTGGTTCTCATGGAGCGGGCGGCGTTAGCTACGGCAGAAGAGATCGTCAGGAGAAAGCAGGGCAATAACCGGATCATGGCAGTTGCCGGATGCGGGAACAATGGCGGGGATGCTTTGGCGGCCGGCCGTCTCTTGGCTTTGGCGGGCCAGGCTGTCGACTTTGTCCTGATCGGGGACAAGGCCGGGTGCAGTCCGGAAACCATGAGTCAGATTGTTATTCTGGAAAAATATGGTTTTCCAATTCAGAGCAAAATGGAAAAGGGAGAATATGATATTATAGTAGACGGTGTTTTCGGCATCGGGCTTTCCCGGGAAGTTGCCGGCATATATGCGGAAGCTGTTGAAAACATCAACCGGTTGGGAAATGAGGGGGCATTTATCTGTAGCGTGGATATTCCCTCAGGGATTCACGCCGGTACCGGAGCGGTGCTGGGCAAGGCAGTCAGGGCGGACCTGACGGTCAGTTATGGATTTGCGAAAAGAGGACATTATCTGTATCCTGGCTGCGAATATGCCGGCGAGCTGGCAGTACGGGATATCGGGATTACGGAACACAGTTTCCGGGGAAGGCAGCCGGAGCTCTTTACGTACGGCGGCCTTGCGGATATCAGGATGCCGGTTCGGGAGAAAAGCGGAAATAAAGGAACTTTTGGCAAGGTGCTGCTGATAGCGGGGCAAGAATCCATGGCGGGAGCCTGTCAGCTGGCGGGACGCGGATGCCTGCGCACCGGTGCCGGAATGTTGGCAGTCATGACCCATGAATCCAACCGCGCCATTATTCAGGAGACTTTGCCGGAGGCGATGGTAAGTACTTACAAAACCATGGGCGGTTTTGCAGCAGATCATAGCGGGGAGGAACTCCGGGAAGAGGTAAGGAAGTGGCTTAAGTGGGCAGGATGTGTTGTTATCGGGCCCGGCTTGGGAAGGAGCGAAGCTTCTGCGCTGCTGCTTGAGACAGTATTGGCCGAGAGCAGGCTGCCGCTGGTGTTGGATGCCGATGCAATCTGGCGGCTGGCTCAGTCCAGCAAGCTACAGAAAGAGTTTGGCGGGCAGCAGGACAGAAAGCGGATCCTTACGCCGCATATGGGGGAATTTTGTGAATTGGCGGGCTGCCGCATGGAGGATGCCAAGGCACCAGGCTTTCAATTGATCAGGAAGATAGCTGAGGAATTGCGGTGTACTCTGGTATGTAAGGATGCTAGGACCTATGTGTGCCAGGCGGGCCGAACGGAAGCCTATATCAACACTTCCGGGAACAGCGGGATGGCGACGGCCGGAAGCGGCGATGTCTTAGCCGGAATCATCGGCGGGCTGCTGGCGCAGGGGATGGAGGCATTTGAAGCCGCCTGCCAGGGAGTGTACCTGCACGGGCTGGCGGGAGATTGCGCGGCGGAACAAAAAACAGAATATGGAGTTATGGCCTCGGATATCGTAGAAGCCGTGCCCTCAGTCCTAAAGAAGGCGGAGGGAGCGATATGACAGGAAACGTACATGGCCGGCACCGTTCAGGAGAATATGAGCAGCAAGGCCATCCGCTAAATTACCAGAGGGGCTATATTGAGGTGGACCTGACGGCGGTGCGCCAGAACGTCTTGAATATGAAGAACAATATGGAGCCAGGAACCGATATCATGGCGGTAATTAAAGCTGACGGTTACGGACACGGGGCTGTCCCGATCGGGCGGGAACTGGCGGATATTGACTGTATACGGGGATTTGCGGTTGCCACGGCAGAAGAAGCTTTTATCTTAAGAAACAGCGGTATCCGGAAACCGCTGCTGGTCATGGGATATACCTTCCCTTATGCCTACCGGCAATTGATCGAAGAGCAGATAGAGATAGCGGTGTTCCGGGAGGATAGCATTGGCCAGCTGGATCAGTGTGCCGCCGTGCTGGGTATGTCTGCCGGCGTACATATCAAGGTGGATACCGGCATGACCAGGCTGGGCATCCTTCCCGATGAGAGCGGCCTTTCATATGTTCAAAAGGTGCTTGAATCCCCGAACATTGAGCTGAAAGGGATATTTACCCATTTTGCCAGGGCTGACGAAGCAGATAAGACCGATGTCAGGCAATGCTTCCGCCAGTTCACGGAATTTGTTGACAAGGTAGAATCCCGGCTGCATTATCGGATTCCGGTGAAGCATTGCGCCAACAGCGCAGGGATTATTGATATGAAAGAAGCCAATATGGATGCCGTCAGGGCCGGAATAGCTCTTTATGGCATATGGCCTTCCGACGAGGTGGAGCGTGACGCCGTGCCGCTGCTGCCGGTCCTGTCCTTCCGAAGCAAGGCCGTATTGGTCAGAGACGTAGAAGCCGGGGTTCCGGTCAGCTATGGCGGAACTTTTGTAACAAAACAGAAAACTAGGATTGCAACGGTACCGGTCGGTTATGGAGACGGATACCCCAGGGGGCTGTCCAATAAAGGATATGTGCTTGTCAAAGGACAGAAGGCTCCGATTCTGGGCCGGATCTGTATGGACCAGTTTATGATAGACGTGACCGGCATACCCGATGTCAGGGAGGGGGAGACAGTTACCTTGATCGGTGCCGACAAAGACAGCCGTATCACCGTCGAAGAGCTCAGTAGGCTGTCAGGCCGATTCCATTATGAATTGGTCTGTGATCTGGGTAAAAGAATACCAAGAATATATACAAAGGGAGGTGTACTCATATCCATTAAGGATTATTACCGGGATTTTCAGTAATTAAGTGCGCCGTTTGAATACCTTCGGACAATGCGGTTATACTATAAAAGCTACATAGCTACGTATTTATGTAAACAGAATTGAATGAAGGGTGTGTGAAACATGTGGAAATGAGACGTGGAGATATATTTTATGCAGATTTAAGGCCGGTAGTCGGCTCGGAACAAGGCGGGATCAGGCCGGTACTGATTATCCAGAATGATGTGGGGAATAAACATAGTCCGACCGTCATCTGCGCGGCCATTACATCAAAAATGAATAAGGCGAAACTGCCCACTCACATAGAATTAAATGCCAGGCAGAATGAAATGGTTAAGGACTCGGTTATTTTACTGGAACAGCTACGGACCATCGATAAGAAACGGCTGAAAGATAAAGTATGTCACCTTGACAGTGATATCATGGAAAAAGTAAATAGAGGATTGCTGATCAGCCTTGAGCTCAATACATAGAGAAATATGGAATTGTGCAAGCTCATAAAATTTCCAGCCTATTTGATATCGGTAACCACGACGCTTTACAATGACGGGGAATTGTCTGGGAAATCTTGACGGAATACCGCCAAGATGATATAGTTTATGTGTTAAAACGCAGTAAAGCTGGGAAGTAGCATTAAGCGTGCGGATGGGAGCAATGATGGATGACGGTGGTGTCACGGTCAGTTACGTGTTTTTTGGGGGACTTTTATTGTTGGAATCATTTTTGTTTGGCTTTGATTCCGGCCTGAACGGCCTAAGTTTTAAAGAGATATCGGAAAAATGTGAAGAAGGAGATAAGAAAGCCCGTCGCTTACGGGATATCCTGCTAAGACCGCAGATTTACAACAATACATTCCAGCTGATTATTACGCTGATACAGTTGATCATGGGCGGCTTTTTCCTGATACAGATGATAAGTTTTACCCGCCGGTTTACACCGGCGCCTTTGCCGGTCATCCCGGTCGTTATCGCGACGGCGGGGATGATGTATATCCTGCTGACGTTCGGGATGCTGATTCCCCGGAAACTGGCGGCCAAGAATCCAGAGAAGTGGGCATTGGCCGGAGTCAACACAGTGTCTGTCCTGATGCTGATCCTGCGCCCGCTGACCGGTCTGGTGGGGCTTACCGCCAAAGGGATATTATGGATTGCCGGGATTCGGACAGACAGGGAGACCGAAGATGTCACCGAAGAAGGGATCATCTCCATGGTCAACGAAGGCCATGAACAGGGCATCCTGTTGGATACGGAAGCGGAGATGATCACGAATATTATTGAATTTGGCGATAAGGTGGCCAAGGATATTATGACCCAGCGAAAAAACATCCTAGCCATCGATAAACGGATGACTTTGTCCGAAGCCGTAGAATATATGCTGAGCCAGAGCAAAAGCCGTTTTCCGGTGTATGAGGACAATATTGATTTTATCGTCGGCATCCTGCATCTGCGTGATGCCATGCGGGCCTATGCCAGTGAAGAGCTGCGGGACAAGCCAATTGACGAAATCAACGGGCCGGTAAGAGAGGCCGTATTCATACCGGAAACCAAGAAAATAGGCGGCCTGTTTCAGTACATGCAGCAGGCCAAGACTCAGATGGTGATCGTGATCGATGAGTATGGACAGACGGTCGGCTTGATTGCCATGGAGGATATTCTTGAAGAAATAGTCGGAAATATCATGGACGAATACGACGAGGATGAAGACTACATCGAAAAAACCGAAAATCAGAACGAATACATTATCGAGGGCAAAACTCCCTTGGAGGAACTGGAAGAATGGTTCGGGATCTCATTCCATGAAGAAGAATTTGAGACCCTCAACGGGTTCCTGATTTCCCGGATGGATAAGATACCTGATGAAGACGAAGTATTTGACATCGATGTCGACGGGTATAATTTTAAGATATTAACCGTGGAAAATAAAATGATAACCAGCGTTAAGTGCAGCCGGACGGCGCATGCGCAATGATATAAACGGAGGATATAATATGTCAGGTCATTCAAAGTTTGCCAACATCAAGCATAAGAAAGAAAGAAATGATGCGGCAAAGGGAAAAATATTTACCATTATCGGCAGGGAAATCGCGGTTGCCGTTAAAGAGGGCGGGCCAGACCCGCAGAATAACAGCAGATTGGCGCAAGTAATCGCCAAGGCCAAGGCCAATAATGTTCCCAACGATACGATTGACAGAGGCATCAAGAAGGCGGCTGGGGATATCAATAACGTTAATTATAAAGTGATCACCTATGAAGGCTACGGACCGAACGGAATTGCCATTATCGTGGACGCCCTGACCGACAACCAGAACCGCACGGCGGCTAATGTGAAGAACGCGTTTTCAAAAGGGAATGGCAATGTCGGGACACCGGGGTGCGTTTCCTTTATGTTTGATAAAAAGGGACAGCTTATAGTCGACAAGGAAGAATGTAGCCTGTCAGCGGATGACCTGATGATGCTGGCCTTGGATGCCGGAGCCGAGGATTTCGCGGAAGAAGAGGACTGCTATGAGATCCTTGCCGACCCGGAAGCCTTTGATGAAGTACATAAAGCCCTGACAGCGGACGGGATTGTCTTTGCCTCAGCAGAAGTTACCATGATACCGCAGAATTATGTGGAGCTGACGGAAGAAGCGGCGGTTAAGAATCTGAACAAGATTCTTGACCTGCTGGATGCAGACGATGACGTGCAGGCGGTATATCATAACTGGGACGAATAATAGGTCGAGAAGAAGCAGTAAGATATTTTACAAAATAAATGGCATAAGATAGGAGAAAAGTATGAAGAAGGAAACGATATGCATACAAGGGGGATGGCAGCCGGGAAACGGGGAGCCGCGGGTGCTGCCTATCTATCAGAGCACGACGTTTAAGTATTCCAGCTCTGAGGATATGGGAAAGCTGTTTGCGCTGGAGGCTTCCGGATATTTTTATACCAGGCTGCAGAATCCCACTAACGATACCGTGGCACAGAAGATCTGCGAGCTGGAAGGCGGGGTGGCGGCGATGCTGACGGCTTCTGGACAGGCAGCTAATTATTATGCTGTTTTTAATATCTGTGAGGCCGGTGACCATGTCGTGATGTCGAGTACAGTGTACGGGGGGACGTTTAACCTGGTCACGGTGACAATGAAGAAAATGGGGATATCCTGTACGGTAGTGGATCCGGAGGCGTCTTATGAAGAACTGTGCGGGGCGTTTCAGGACAATACCAAGTGTGTTCTGGCTGAGACGATCGCCAATCCGGCCCTAGTAGTTCTCGATATTGAAAAATTCGCCAAGGCGGCTCACGCCCATCATGTGCCGCTGATTATTGATAATACCTTTGCGACCCCGGTTAACTGCAATCCCTTTTTGTGGGGGGCAGATATCGTGACCCATTCTACTACTAAATACATGGATGGGCATGCTATGAGTCTCGGCGGAGCCATAGTCGATTCCGGTAATTTTGATTTCGGGTTATACCCGGATAAGTTTCCGGGGCTCTGTACCCCGGATGAGACCTATCACGGCGTTATCTATACCGAAAAGTTCGGCAAGGGTGCCTATATAACCAAGGCTACGGTGCAGCTGATGCGCGATCTGGGTTCGGCGCAGTCGCCCCAGAATGCTTTTTTGCTGAATGTCGGCCTAGAGACCTTGCATCTTCGGATGGAGCGTCATTGTGCCAATGCTCAGGCCGTCGCTGAGTATCTGGAGAAACATGACAAGGTGGCCTGGGTGAATTATCCCGGTCTTCCGGGCAACCGTTATTATGCCCTTGCGCAGAAGTACATGCCTAAAGGAACCTGCGGCGTCATTTCGTTCGGTTTAAGATCCGGCCGGGACGGGGCGGAAGAAATGATGAAGCACTTAAAGCTGGCGGCGATTGTAACCCATGTTGCGGATGCTAGGACCTGTGTGCTTCATCCGGCCAGCCACACCCATCGGCAGATGAATGAAGAGCAGCTGAAGGAAGCCGGCGTCGCGCCGGATATGATCCGTTTTTCAGTAGGGATTGAGCATATAGATGATATTATAGCTGATCTGGAGGAGGCTTTATCGCTTATTTAGCGAATCTGTTTTTTGAAATACCGATACTATGGTATATACCATGTAGATAACAGAAGGGTTGGCAGATGGGATAATGGATGAAAAGACCAAGAAATGGCCGATAAAGCATATGTGGTGGCTCTTTTTTACCATATATGTGATTTATTTTATAGTATGTGCTGTGGGGCAGACGGGCGGCTATTTTGCTGTTGTCGATACGACACTTAAGCAGGGTATGTTGGGAGGTCTTGTCCTTCTGATTATGGCGATCGGCGGCCTGCTGGTTTATCTGGCCGGCCGGATGTTTGCTAAGAGAAAGCCGGGGAGAGTTTTTAAAAACCTGGTTGAGATACTGTTCTGGCTTATGACGGGCGGCCTGTTTGCATCACGCTTTTGGGGAGGCCTTCCGCAGTTAACCGGTGACCGGGCTTTATTACAGAGTGCTCTTATACAGAGCGGCGGCGGCCGGGAAACCTTAACGGATACCTCGGCGTTATACACGGATCTGCTTTCGCTGATTTTTTCTTTTTTAGGTAATAAAGAAAGCATTATCATCTATTTACAGTTGGCGGTACAGTTTATTACCGTGATAATTCTTTATTCAGCCATCCGGATATTATGCGGCCGGATAGCTGCTTATTCGACAGTGCTCTTGGTTGCAGTTTCTTCCCGTTGGATAGAAGCGGCATCATCGTTGCGGCCGGAAGTGATATATATGCTCTTATGGAGCATGATGCTGCTGTTCTTGGCCTTTTTATATCATCTGGCAGCTACGGGAGATGGTTTGTCGGGGGTCATTCTGCACGTCTTTATTGTGATATCAGGCCTTTTATGCGGCATGTTGATTTACTATGATTTGCTGGGTTTTTTGTTGCTGCCGATCGGAATTTACTTTATATCCTTTGCGGGGCGCCGGCAGAAGCCGCGGTTTTTATTTAGCAGAACGGCCATTGTAGCCGTCGGTTCCGGTCTCGGATGGTTTGTGATGATAATCAGGGAATCATTGGAACAACAGGTGGCTTTACTTGACAGCATGAGCCGGTGGTGTTTCCGCCACACGATTTCAATCCCGTCGGCGGCAGTCCTGCCGGAAGAGCATCTTCTGATGCTGGCTATCATTATTATGTTTGCGTTGTGTCTGTCCGTGTCTTTTTGGATGACAGAGGGACAGTCAGCCTCGATATGGATTTTTACCATGCTGCTGCTAGGCATAATGCTTCCCGTTCTTGGTGTCGAACTATTGGATTACCGGATGTGGATCACCTTGATCTGGGCTATTCTGGCCGGCTTGGGACTGCAGAAGATGCTAATTGCCGGTATGACTGTTCATGAGAAACCGGCCAAGGGGAAAAATATCCCTGCGAAGCCGGACGACCTAGAAAAGGCAGAGGCAATACAAGCAAAGTTAGTCAGAAAGCAGACCGTATTCGAACAACTGGCAATACCGGATGCCACGGCGGAACCGGAGGCAGCTGTCCGTGAACAAGTTGTGGCCGGTCAAAAAAGTAGCGGGATTATACCGCAAGACCAGGAGGTGGAAAAAGCAAGCTTATTTGAAAAGATTGATAAGGCGGATCCGGCAGATACAGCAGATACAGCCAATACGGCAGATAAGATAGATAAGATAGATAAGATAGATACGGTTCCAGCCAGTTCCGATCCGGCTGATGTGGGCAAGGCCAAGAAGGTCAGGAAGGAGAGGAAGGAGAAAAAGGTCAGGAAGGAGAAAAAGGTCAGGAAGGAGAAGAAGCTTACAGAAGCGAAAAAAGCGGAGGAATCCCGCTATGATACCTCTTCCAATGTCAAATATATTAAAAATCCGCTTCCGTTGCCTCCTAAGCCGGTCAGGAAAGGTATGCGCTATCCCTACCAAGTAGGTGACGACAAAATGCATTATGATATTGAAATAAAGCCGGATGATGACTACGATTTAAAATAAAGATAAAGGCTATTTTCTAGCTAATAATTAAATACTTTTAGGAGGAACGTTATGGGAAATGAACATTGCGGAAAAATTGAAGAAGCTATCAGCAATCTATCTTTTAAAGGCATAGCAGTAAGCTGGGAGCGGTATGGAAGCGGCCATATTAATGATACCTTCCGTTTGGTCTGCCAGGACAGTGAAGTGGAAAGGCAGTATATTCTGCAAAGAATAAATCATCATGTCTTCAAAGATCCCGTATCCCTGATGGCGAATATTGCGGGCGTAACCGCTTTTCTGCGGGAAAAGATCATTGCTTCCGGGGGCGACCCTGACCGGGAAACCCTGAATATCATCAAGGCAAAGGACGGAAAGGACTATTACTTGGACAGCGATGGTAATTACTGGCGGGGCTATTATTTTATTGAAGGCGCGCTTACCTATGATCAGGCCCGCAGTCCGGAGGACTTGTACCAAAGCGGCAAGGCTTTCGGGGAATTTAAACGTCGGCTGGCCGCATACCCGGCTGACCGGCTGACTGAGACTATACCGGATTTTCATAATACGCCGGTGCGGATGGCCAATCTGAAAAAGGCGGTGGCAGAAGATGTCAGGAACCGTACCCATCTGGTAAAAGAAGAGATTGCTTTTGCGCTTAAAAGGGAAGAAGAATGTGGCACTTTGGTCCGGATGTTGGAAGAAGGCCGATTGCCGCTCTGTGTTACGCATAACGATACCAAACTGAATAATATCATGCTGGATGATCAGTCGGGAGAAGCCGTTTGCGTGATTGACCTAGATACCATTATGCCGGGGCTTTCCCTCTTTGATTACGGCGATGCCATCCGCTTCGGCGCCAATACGGCCAAAGAAGACGAGACGGACCTTGCCAAGGTATCGCTGTCCCTTTCCCTGTTTGACATGTATACGCGAGGTTACATAGAAGGGTGCCGGGAAAGCCTTACAGCGGAAGAAAGAGAAATGCTGCCGGTGGGCGCTAAACTTATGACCTTGGAGTGCGGGATCCGTTTTCTGATGGATTATCTGCAGGGGGATATTTATTTTCATACAGCCCGCGAGAATCACAATCTCGACCGGGCAAGAACGCAGTTTGCGCTGGTGGCCGATATGGAAGAAAAGTGGGAAGCAATGAAACAGATAGTCAATAAATATTCATAACGGTTTAATCTGTCTTTATGCACAGGCATAAATAATGAATAACAGTAAATAATAAAGTAAAATTAACTGCACGCAGTTTCTTTTACTTTTTTATTTATATGGAGGAAAAATGGCAGATAAAAAACCTGGAAGTCCAGCAGAACCGGCCAGCCCTAAGAAACAGGCAAACCCTGACAAGTCTAGAAAGTCATCAGCTGAGGAAAAAATAGCCGATGAAAGAATAGAACAGACCGGTCAGTCCATTTTGGACAAAAACGAACGCAACCATAAGCTTCATCTGATCACCATTATCGGGGAAATCGAAGGCCATGAGAATCTGGGCAGTAATTCCAAAACGACCAAGTATGAGCATATCCTCCCTAAGCTGGCTTCTATAGAAGACAGCAATGAAATCGACGGAGTCCTGATCCTGCTTAACACCATGGGAGGGGATGTGGAAGCAGGTCTCGCCATCGCTGAAATGATCGCTTCATTGAGCAAGCCGACCGTTTCCTTGGTCTTGGGCGGGAGCCATTCCATCGGAGTGCCTATTGCCGTCAGTACCGGTTATTCCTTTGTCGTGCCGACCGGAACGATGGTCATCCACCCGGTACGCCTCAACGGCATGGTAATCGGCGTTCCCCAGACTTTTGACTATTTTAAGCAGATCCAGGACAGGATCACGGGTTTTGTCTGTTCACATTGCCGTATTGATCGAGACAGACTGGAAGAACTGATGATGGAAACCGGGTTTCTGACCAAGGATGTGGGGAGCATTTTGGTGGGTGAGGAAGCGGTGAAGGAAGGTATTATAAATGAAACCGGAGGAATCAGAGAAGCAGTTCTAAAATTACATGAAATGATTGATGAAATCAAAGAAAGGGTTGACTAACTAACGGTCTGGTATTATAATCGCAAATAAAAGGGGTTTTACTGTTCATACAGATTATTGATAACTCACGAGATGAATTGTATTGTTTCTTGTGCGTTTTTTTGTGTGGAGCCAAGAAGCAACGAGACTGGGCAGGGACAAGGCTTCACTGTCAAAAGATAAAAATCATAGGGGGGCAGACATGTCAAAACGAGATGGTGGAGTATTACTGGAAGCGAAAAAATCGGAGGATAGCAGGCAATTAGTTTTATATGATGCGCCGGTTGCCTGCCTGCAATATTTTGTACTTAATATTATATATAATGAAAAGAAGATACTGCCATGGCTTTATTGCAATTATATCCAATTGGAATGGCTGGATGACTGGTGCATCAGCTTTTCTGTCCTCCAGGATTACTATGTAGGTTATCCTTACATTGACAAGCAAATCCTGATCAGGGACACCTTTGATAATATGAATATGGACATTGTGGATTTTTTGATCAGCAATATTGATCAAGGCTGGTATACACATCTATGCTTAGATGACTATTATATACCCAATAAATACTTCTATAATAAAGAACATATTCCCCACGAAAGTATGTTTTGCGGTTATGACAAAAGAAAACAGGTATTTACCATATTCGGTTACAGTGTTGACGGACTAAAAATAACCAAAGCGACATTTGATGAAGTAAGGACTGCCTATCATGAATTAGGAAAAATCATATATCCGGAAGCAATTGATTCACTGCAACATTATAATATAATCTTCATGATTAAGAAAAATATGGGCCATGATTACATATTGGATGTAGAATATCTCAGGAAATCGCTTACAGGCTATCTAAATAGCAGTGTTTATGCCGAAAATTTCCGAATGATCAGAAATATACTGCCTAATAAAACTTATGGGATGAAGATATACGATAAGCTGATACATGAATTTCAGATGGAAGTAGAAAAGACCATAACTGATATAAGGCTGCTTACAACTGTATATGAACATAAAGAAATCATGGCAATGCGAGTCGGGTATTTAATGGAAACGGATGTAATACCGAATGATAAAGAATTATTAAGCGATTTCTTGGACATAAAAGACATCGCATTGAAAATGAAGAAATTACAGTTGTACTATTTCTTGGGAAAAAGTAAGAGGGCATTAAGAATGATAACTGACAGTTTATTACAGCTACAAGAAAAAGAATATGCGGCAATTAATCAATTGCTGACATATCTCGATGAATCAATGATTGATGAAATAAAGATTTGATGTTATAATATTACGAAATGAAAAAAGTGAGTATTCGTACATGATGAGGAAAGTTCATGGCCACAGGCAATAAAGGAAAGTCGGGAACAACACGGAAAAGAACCTCCTCCGGCGGTAATAGACGAAGCAGTGCCGCGGTTTCAGGCACACCGATGGACGGAAAAATCAAAAACGAAATTCTTATAATCGGCATCCTGGCAGTGGCGGTGTTTTTATTTTTGTGTAATTTCAGTATCATGGGTGTTGCCGGTGATTTCGTCAGCGACATTATGTTCGGGATTTTTGGTCTTCTGGCATATATTACCCCCGTCTTTATATTTTTGATAACGGCATTTGGGATATCCAACCATGGTAGCTTTATAGCCGGCCGGAAAATCGCCGCCGGCGTGGTTTTATATCTTTTAGCCGGCATTATCTGTGAACTGTGGGTGGCCGGGCTTACGGAAGCTTCGGTATATGATTTCAACGCTATTTATATAAGGTGCGCCGAAAATCATCTTGGCGGCGGTATCATTTCCGGCTCCCTCGCCTTTTTATCCCATCATCTGCTCGGCAACGTGGGAACGGTCCTTGCCGTTATCGTGTTAGGGCTTATATCGCTAGTCATTATTACCGAACGTTCATTTATGTCCGGCGTGAAGGAAGGCGGACAAAGAGTGTATCAGCGTTCCCGGGAAGACGCCGCGGCTAGGCGGGAACGAAACCGGCAGCGCCGGGAGGAATGGGAAGAAGAAAAGAAACGCCGGGAGGAAGAAGCGGAAAATGAAAAAATCCTCCGTATGGACAAAAAGGTTACCGGTGTCATGATAAATACTGTTTTAACTAAAGAAAAGGAGGGGCACGGCGGTCCGGCAGAAAAAATGCGGGACGATATGCATGAGATCACCCTGGAAGACTTTGAAGAACAGCTGACCAGTGAACTTGATTTCAGCAAGATCAGGATTCACGGCCATTTTGAAAGGGAAGCTCCTGATGAGGAAGGACAGGAAATGCAAGAAATCAGCCCTGACTTCGACTCAGAGAAGCCGGTGCGTGAAAGCGGTTCCCATAAGCCACGCCCGGTAAGTAAAGCCAATAAGGATGTGACGGCTCCCAAGGAAGCAGAAAAGGCCACAGCGGCCGACATAGCCGGCGAGTTAAACCGTGCCGGGTCAAAAACAATCAAAAAATACAATTTTCCGCCTGTCGCCAAGCTGCGTTCCGGCTCCGCCAAGGGCAAGGGTGATCAGACAAGAGAGCTGAAGGAAACGGCGCTTAGGCTGCAGCAGACGTTAAAGACCTTCGGTGTCGGGGTGACGATTACCGATATCAGCCAGGGGCCGGCCGTAACCAGATATGAATTGCAGCCGGAACAAGGAATCAAGGTAAGCAGAATCGTCAGCCTTGCCGATGATATCAAGCTGAATCTGGCGGCAACCGATATCCGCATCGAAGCTCCCATCCCCGGAAAAGCGGCGGTCGGCATCGAAGTGCCCAACAAAGAAAATACGATGGTTGCCTTCCGGGATCTGGTGGAGTCTAAGGATTTCCGTGAATTTCCGTCTAACCTTGCTTTTGCCGCCGGCAAGGATATTGCCGGTAAGATCGTTGTCGCCGACATTGCCCGGATGCCCCATATGTTGATCGCCGGGGCTACCGGTTCCGGCAAATCGGTGTGCATCAATACCCTGATTATGAGTATTCTGTATAAGGCTCATCCCGAGGATGTAAAACTGATCATGATTGATCCCAAGGTCGTGGAGCTGAGCGTTTACAATGGTATTCCCCATCTGCTGATACCGGTCGTGACCGATCCTAAGAAGGCTTCCGCCGCTTTACACTGGGGCGTGGCGGAAATGACCGAGCGCTACCAGAAATTCGCCGACCATAATGTCCGGGATCTTAAGGGCTATAATAAAAAAGCCGAGAGCCGGCAAGACAGCGGCGATCCCGAGGCACCGGAAAAGATGCCGCAGATTGTGATTATCGTGGATGAGCTGGCAGATCTGATGATGGTCGCTCCGGGAGAGGTCGAAGAATCCATATGCCGGCTTGCCCAGTTGGCCCGGGCGGCCGGGATCCATCTGATCATTGCTACCCAGAGACCGTCGGTTGATGTCATCACCGGACTGATTAAAGCCAATATGCCCAGCCGCGTGGCCTTCAGTGTTTCCAGCGGCGTGGATTCACGGACGATACTGGATATGAACGGAGCCGAGAAGCTGCTTGGTAAGGGCGACATGCTTTTCTACCCGCAAGGCTATGCCAAGCCAGCCAGAATACAAGGCGCTTTCATTTCCGATAAAGAGGTCTTTGATGTTGTCACCTTCTTAAAAAATCAGATGATCGGCAATATTTATAATGAGGCTGTCGAGGAAAAGATCACCAGCCTGGGCGCGGCGGGTAACAGCGGCTCGCCAGGGGCTTCCGGCAGTGAGCGGGATTCATTTTTTATTGAGGCAGGCAAATTCATCATTGATAAAGACAAAGCATCTATCGGCAATCTACAGCGAGTATTTAAAATCGGCTTTAACCGGGCAGCCAGGATAATGGATCAGCTTTGTGAGGCCGGGGTCGTAGGCGAGGAAGAAGGCACCAAGCCTAGGAAAGTGCTGATGAGCAGCGAGGAATTTGAACGTTATGTCGAGGAAATCTGACGATATCAAGAGTCGTCATCAGGTATACAAATCAATATCAATATCTATAACTAGGCCATATATCAAACCGCATCAATCAGGAAGGGAAAGCACATGAATGAATATAAAACGGATATCCAGATAGCTCAGGAAGCCGGTATGCTGCCGATTAAAGAGATAGCTGCCGGACTGGGTATTACCGAGGACGGGCTGGAATACTATGGCCGATACAAGGCCAAGATATCCGACGAAGTCTTGCGGAAAGCAGCAGAGCGTCCCGATGGGAAGCTGATCTTAGTGACCGCCATCAACCCGACTCCGGCGGGAGAAGGTAAAACCACGACGACGGTGGGGCTGGGGCAGGCCTTCGGCAGACTGGGTAAAAAGGCTGTCATCGCCCTCCGTGAGCCTTCGCTGGGTCCTTGTTTCGGCGTGAAGGGCGGTGCCGCCGGCGGCGGCTATGCCCAGGTGGTGCCGATGGAAGACCTGAACCTGCATTTTACCGGTGACTTCCATGCGGTCACTGCCGCCAACAATCTGCTGGCAGCCTTGCTGGACAATCATATCCAGCAAGGAAATGAGCTTCGTATTGATACCAGGCAGGTCGTCTGGAAAAGATGCCTGGATATGAATGACCGGGTCTTGCGCAATACCGTGGTCGGCCTAGGCAATAAGGCAGACGGCACCGTACGGGAAGACCATTTTGTCATTACGGTGGCTTCTGAGATCATGGCGGTGCTCTGTCTGGCGGAGGATATGAATGATCTGAAAGACCGGCTGGGGCAGATGGTCGTGGCCTACGATTATGACGGGGCTCCGGTCACGGCCAAGGATCTACAGGCGGTAGGCGCCATGGCGGCGCTCTTAAAGGATGCCATGCAACCCAATCTGATCCAGACGCTGGAGAATACCCCGGCCTTGGTCCACGGCGGCCCTTTTGCCAATATCGCCCATGGCTGTAATTCCGTCAGGGCTACCAAAGCCGCCCTGAAGCTGGCTGACTATTGTATTACCGAAGCGGGCTTCGGCGCGGATCTGGGAGCTGAGAAGTTTTTTGACATTAAATGCCGGCAGTCAGGGCTTAAGCCGGATGCGGCAGTTTTAGTGGCTACTATCAGGGCTCTTAAATACAACGGCGGAGTACCCAAAACAGAACTGAATGAGGCCAATCCGGAAGCTCTTAAAAAAGGCATTGCCAATCTGGCGAAACATATTGAAAACCTACAAAAATACGGAGTGCCGGTCATCGTCGCCCTCAATCATTTTGTCTCTGATACCGCCGCCGAAACGGCCTATGTGGAAGCGTTCTGCCAAGAGCGCCATTGTGAGTTTGCCATATCAAAGGTATGGGATCAGGGCGGCGCCGGAGGTATCGACCTAGCCGAAAAAACATTACAGATACTAGAGCATAATAATACTGATTTTAATTATCTTTATGAAAATAATTTGACAATCAGTCAAAAAATTGATAGAATAGCGGCTGATATTTATGGTGCTGCCGGTGTCGATTATGCGGCCGCGGCAGAAACACAGATGAAAAAACTGGAACGGCTCGGATTTGGCGGCCTGCCCGTCTGCATGGCCAAGACGCAGTATTCTCTGTCGGACAATCCGGAACTTCTTGGCCGGCCGGCGGATTTTCGTCTGCATATCAGGGAAATGTATGTTTCGGCCGGTGCCGGCTTCATCGTCGTCCTGACCGGGGCGGTCATGACGATGCCGGGCTTACCGAAACAGCCGGCCGCTTATCTTATTGACATCGACGAGGACGGCAAGATTACCGGATTGTTTTAGAAAGATGAGGACGCAATGGACAAGCTTATTGACGGAAAGAAAATATCGGCTCAGATCAAAGACGAATGTCGCAAAAAGGTAGCCGGGCTGGCCGGTCAGGGGATAAAAATAACCCTTGCCGTGATTCAGGTGGGCAATGATCCCGCTTCCAGCGTATATGTCAACAATAAGAAAAAGGCCTGTGAATATATCGGGATACAGTCATTGGCCTTCGAATGTCCGGAGGATACTTCAGAAGCGGATCTGCTGGCCCTGATCCAGAGACTCAATGAAAACAGCGACGTCAACGGTATTCTGGTGCAGCTCCCCTTACCGGGACACATCAGTGAGGATAAGGTTATCCGGACCATTGATCCTAGTAAGGATGTCGACGGCTTTCATCCGGCCAGCGTAGGTGCCTTGTGTATCGGCCAGCCGGGCTTTGTTTCATGCACTCCGGCCGGGATTATCCAGCTGCTCAAACGTTCCGGCATCGATATCGCCGGCAAAGAATGTGTGGTGCTCGGCAGAAGCAATATTGTCGGGAAACCCATGGCATTGCTGCTGTTGCGTGAGAACGCTACGGTTACCGTCGCCCATTCAAAAACCAAGAACCTGAAAGAAGTTACCCGCCGGGCCGACATCCTGATCGTGGCGGTGGGAAAATCGCAGATGATTACGAAAGACTACGTCAAAGAGGGGGCTGTGGTAATTGATGTAGGCATACACCGCGGAGCCGACAACCACTTAAACGGCGACGTGGATTTTGCCGATGTGGCACCGGTCTGTAGTGCCATTACGCCGGTTCCGGGGGGAGTCGGGCCGATGACGATTGCCATGCTGATGCATAACTGTGTGGAATCGGCATCGCTTTATTGAACTGTCTAGACTTATGCCTGGAAACAGAAGCCACGGGCGAAAGAGCAGTTAAGAAAAGGGTGCGGTTAATATGAAATGTCCAAAATGTGGATTTGAATTAGCGGAAGGCCAGCTCTATTGTGAGAGCTGCGGCGAAGAGATTCAGATTGTACCGGATTTCGAACCTGAAATAGAAAACAGTATTATAGAGTCGTTATCTACTGTCGCCGAAGCAATTGAAATGAGCCGCCGGTCTGACGAAGCCGCCGCTGACGCTCAAGCCGTCACCGACGCCAATAAAAACAGAGTCAGCGAAAGCATATCGTACGGGGACGGTTCCCGAGAAGAGTCCCAGTCACGGACCGGCCTGATCATCAGTATCAGCAGTTTTATCGGTGTCATTATCTTATCTGTGATAATCGGGGTGAGGATGTATCATACATATTCGGCGCCTTATCAGATTGCCCAGGCGAAAGTATATGCCGATGCCGGCAATTATCAAAAGGCCGTGGAATATATGGCAAAAGCGGATGCCTTGCTGCCGGAACAGGCAGATATCCGGTACACGAAGGCAATCTATCATTATTTGAATCAGGAACCGGAAGCGGCGATCGGCATCTTGATACCGATGACCCAGAGTGACCGCTATACGGTAGAAGAAAAGGAAAAATGCTATGAGCGCATCATAGAGATCCTTGATGAGCAGGAACGCTATCAGGAAATCAGTGATCTATTAAAAAGCTGTCAAAATGAAGCCTTAGTGACGCGGTTCCAGTCATATCTGGCTATGGAACCGGAATTCAGCATTGCTTCCGGAAGTTATCGGGAAGTGATTCCCCTAAAGCTCAGTTCCAACACTTCCGGCAAGATCTATTATACCTTAAACGGTTCCAAACCGTCGGCGGGCAGCAATGTCTATACTTCCCCGATTTTCTTGGAGTCGGGAGATTATATAGTATCCGCGCTGTTTGTCAATGATTACGGGCTGGAAAGCCAGATTGTCCGCCATTCCTATTATATTGACCTAATGGTGCCCGACCCGCCGGAGGTCGCCCTTTTCAGCGGTATATATGTCGAACCGACGATGATCGAAGTAACCGTGCCGCCGGACTGTGAAGTATATTATACGACGAACGGGAATATTCCCACGGCAGACAGTAGCCGCTATACCGGCCCGATCTTCATGCCGCTGGGAAGAGCGGAATTTACCTTTATTGCCATCAGCGCGGAAGGGGTTTCCAGTAACACGGTAACCAGAAGTTTTGAATTTCGTCTGGTCTCCGACATCACGGAAGCGGTGGCGATTGAGAAAGTCAAGCAGGCATTGGTCGACAGACGGGTAATGATTGATATGTCAGGAAAAGTCCTTGGCATGGACGGTTATTTTGAGTATCAGTTCGATACCATGATTGTTATTCCCGGTAAAGGATTTTATTATAAGATAGACGAGTATTATCGCGAGGGCAGCAGCGGCACGTTACAAAAAACCGAACACCTATATGCCGTAGAAGCCTACCAAGGAACTCCTAATCGGCTGATCTATAACGAGCAGGGAGCAATGGATCTTATTTCACTTGAATAGATAATAAAAAAGCGGAGGAAAAAAGAATGTTTAAGATTTTACACGCGCAGGAACTGGCGGCCAGCATCTTCCTGATGGAAGTCGAAGCACCGAGGATTGCCAAAGCCTGCCAGCCGGGACAGTTTGTTATTGTGAGGACGGATGAAGAAGCAGAACGGATTCCGCTGACGATATGCAATTATGACCGGGAAAAAGGGACCGTCACCATAGTCTTTCAGATCGTCGGAGCGGGAACGCAGATGATGGCCGGGCTTAAAGCTGGGGACTGCTTCAGTGATTTTGTGGGTCCGCTTGGCTGTGCCTCGGAATTCGTTGCGGAAGACCTAGAGACGCTTAGGCAAAAGAATATCCTGTTTGTGGCCGGCGGGGTCGGAACGGCACCAGTCTATCCCCAAGTAAAATGGCTGCATGAAAACGGCGTTAAGGCTGACGTGATCGTCGGTGCTAAAAATAAAGATCTTATCATTCTGGAGAAAGAAATGGAAGCAGTTGCCGGCAATCTTTATGTGACCACGGATGACGGTTCCTACGGAAGAAGCGGGATGGTAACAAATACTATCAAAGAGCTGGTCGGTACCGAGGGGAAAAAGTACGACGTCTGTGTCGCCATCGGCCCGATGATTATGATGAAGTTTGTCTGCCTGCTGACAAAAGAGCTGGGGATCCCCACAATTGTCAGCCTGAACCCGATTATGGTGGATGGTACCGGTATGTGCGGTGCCTGCCGGGTGACAGTCGGCGGCAAGGTCAAATTTGCCTGTGTCGACGGCCCGGAGTTTGACGGCCATCTGGTCGATTTTGCGGAGGCCATGAAACGTCAGCAGATATATAAGACCGCCGAAGGCCGCGCATTTCTCAAGGCGCGGGAGGGCGATAGCCATCATGGCGGATGTAATAATTGCGGAGGTGACAAATAATGGATGTACTAAAAAAAGTACCGGTAAGGGAACAAGAACCCCAAGTGCGGGCAGCCAACTTTGCGGAAGTCTGTCTCGGCTATAATAAAGAAGAGGCGATGGCGGAAGCGGTCAGGTGCATTAACTGTAAAAATGCCCAATGCATCAAGGGCTGCCCAGTCGCGATCGACATTCCGGGTTTTATTACGCAGGTAAAGGAAGGCAATATAGAGCAGGCTTATCAGGTCATCAGCGAGTCCTCCGCCCTGCCGGCGGTCTGCGGGCGCGTATGTCCCCAAGAAAGCCAGTGTGAGGGCAAATGTATCCGGGGTATCAAGGGCGAGCCGGTTTCGATCGGCAAGCTGGAGCGCTTTGTGGCAGATTGGGCGATGGAGAATGACATAAAACCCGAAGGTGCCAAAGAAAAGCTGGGTAAAAAAGTAGCCGTCATCGGTTCCGGACCGGCCGGGCTGACCTGTGCGGGCGATCTGGCGAAACTGGGATATGATGTCACCATCTTTGAAGCCCTTCATCAGCCGGGCGGCGTCCTAGTATACGGAATCCCCGAGTTCCGTCTGCCCAAACCCGATGTCGTAGCCAAGGAAATAGAAAATGTCAAATCGCTTGGCGTATCAATAGAAACCGATGTGGTAATCGGCAAGTCGGTGACCGTTGACGAGCTGTTGAATGAAGAAGGCTTTGCTGCCGTGTTCATCGGTTCCGGAGCCGGTCTTCCCAAATTCATGGGTATTCCCGGCGAACAGGCCAACGGGGTCTTTTCTGCCAATGAATATCTGACCCGGAGCAATCTTATGAAGGCCTATGACGACAATTCCCATACCCCCATCATGAGAGGGAAGAAGGTGGCTGTCGTCGGCGGCGGCAATGTGGCGATGGATGCGGCCAGAACGGCGCTGCGCCTAGGTGCGGAAGTCCACGTCGTTTACCGCCGGAGCGAAGAAGAGCTGCCGGCCAGGGTGGAGGAAGTGCATCATGCCAAGGAAGAAGGCATTATATTTGATCTTTTGACTAATCCTACGGAAATCTTAGCCGATGAAAGCGGCTGGGTAAGCGGCCTTACCTGTGTCCGTATGGAGCTGGGCGAACCGGATGAATCCGGCAGAAGGAGACCGGTGGTGAAACCGGGTTCCGAATTTACGATTGAAGCCGATATGGTGATCATGTCGCTCGGGACATCCCCTAATCCGCTGATTGCCGCCACGACGGAAGGACTGGAAGTCAATAAATGGCAGTGCATCGTCGCGGACGAGGAGTTCGGGCAGACTTCCAAAGAAGGCGTTTTTGCCGGCGGCGATGCTGTTACCGGTGCCGCTACCGTCATTCTGGCTATGGGAGCCGGCCGGGCGGGAGCCAGAGGAATCCATGAATATTTAACAGGTAGATAACGTGATAACGGTACGATGCGCCGGTGTGCTTTGGCCAGATGGCCGGCACACTGGCAACAGGACAAGCATGGAGGTATATTATGGGATGGTGTCCGGAGTGTAAAAGTGAGTATGTAGAAGGTATTACGGAATGTGCCGATTGTGGCTGCTCCCTGGTTGAGGAACTTCCGGAGGAAAATCAGTCAGCTGGTTACATACCGGAAGAGTTACCGGCCACAGAGGATGATGATGAGCTCTTGATCTATGATGAAGATGCTTTGGTCAGAGAGATCCTTGCCGATGCGGTTTTTGGTGAAGATATCGCGGAAGATGAGGCCTCGGAAGAGGAACTCCGCCAGCGGATCCGCGAAGTGGCGGCCCGGAAACTGGCAGATCAGATGCGTTCACAGCCGGCCGGATTTTACCGGAATAATGATGAACGGGCTGAGGAGCACCGCTCATCGGCGCTTACGCTATTGTTTGTTGGCGGTGCCGGGATGATTGCCGTTGTTTTGCTCTTTTTGGATGTGATCCCCCTCCATATGACGACTTTCAGCAAATATATGATTAGCGGCGTTATGGGTGTCTTGTTTATGCTATTTTTTGTCATGGGCCTGATGTCTATGAAAAAATCCCGGGTACTAGCGCAGAAAGCCGGAAAAGAGAACAATCTTACTAGGGAAATCAAGAACTGGTGCCAGGAAAACATCAAAGCCGATGAACTGGACAGGCAGCTTTTTGCGGCAGAGGAAGCGGCGGACTTAAGCGAGGAAATCAAGTATTTTAAACGGACAGATAAGATGCGTCAGATGTTAGGAAACCAGTTTCTCAATCTGGAAGAAGGATATCTAGAAAGGCTTATCGACGAAATCTATCCGGATTTTTTTGAGAATGTAGAGCCTGAGGCATGAAAATAAGCATTATAGCGATAGGCCGGATCAAGGAAAAATATCTGCAGGACGCGGCCGGCGAATATTCCAAACGTCTGAATCGATACTGTAAGCTTGCCGTAACAGAAGCAGAAGATGAGCCGACACCGGATAAGGCCGGGGTAGCGCTAAAAGAACAGATCAAGGAAAGAGAAGCCCAGCGGATATTCCGGCATATCGCCCCCGATGCTTATATGATCGCCTTGGATATCAAAGGACAGAAAATGACCTCGGAAGGTTTCGCCGGCCATATTAAAGAGCTGGCGTTACGAGGCCATAGTCATGTCCAGTTCATTATCGGCGGTTCGCTGGGACTTCATACGTCGGTACTGAAGCGGGCGGATCTGTTGCTCAGTTTTTCGGATATGACGTTTCCACATCAGCTGATGCGGGTTATTTTATTGGAGCAGATCTACCGGGGCTTCCGGATCAGCGCCGGGGAGCCTTATCATAAATAGCCGCAGTCTAACTTTTCTTTCGGTGCTTGGCAGGCTGGTGCCCGTCAACTTACCTCAATCCATATCGGCATCATATTCGCGGATGGTTCCGTCGGAAGCCTTGATTTCAAACTCATATTCCAGATTGCCGGCCCAGAAGTCAATCTGATAAACGGCTATGCCGTCGTCATACTCATACGAGGATTCGGTATAGGTTACTTGGTCGGCGGTCAGGTTTGCTTTGGCTAGGGCGATGGCTTTGGCTTCATCCAGACTGATTTCACCCGGCGCCGGCACAGGATCGCTGCTTTGTTCGGGCAGTACGTTATAATTATCGATGTCATAGTCGTATGAGAGAGGGGTGCCGGTAACGGCATCGATCTCATAGTCATATTCGCTATTGCCTTGATAAAATTCAATATCGTAGACGGTCCGGCCATCATCATGATCCAGATGTACCCTTACAAATGTCAGTTCTGTTTCGGTCAAGCCGGCATGTTCCAAAGCGGCGGCTTTAGCCGCTTCTTCGCCGATGTAAGTGACTGCTGCGGCAGCCTGCTGGGGCGGCGGTGTGACAGAAGACGTTGTGAGCGTGGGATCCGTAGGGGCCGTAATATCTGCCGGGGATGAAGAAGCATTTATTTCCGGGGCACAGCCCGATACAATTATGAAACATGTAACAGCAAGTATACCGATTATTTTTTTCATTGCATAGCCTCCTTATATTGTCGTTGATTTATATAATACCAAGAATAGATTATAGTAAATTATAACATATATATGGTCTACTGTTTAGAATTTTTTGAATTATTTTTGGGGCCGGGCGGTGTCATTTTCTTATATGAAAACCTAGTCACCCTGAAGGACAGTGACCGTGTCATCCCTGTCCGGTATTTATGATTATGGCAGGACAATAATTGACATGGCAGTAACTCTAGTGCTATTATGAAAAATAAACATCGGAGGTAACCAGATGCGACAGTTAAAAGAACAAATCAGAAGCCAGACGCTAACCGCGTTGATGGCAGCAATTATTTTTATTGTGACATGGACACTAAAGATTCCCATTTCCTTCTTATCAGGAGGAGCCTATGTAAATCTGGGAGATGTCTGCATTTATATGTGTGCTTTTTTATTAGGAGGCCCCAAGGCGGCTTTAGCGGCGGCTATCGGAAGCGGTGCGGCCGATCTGGCTTCCGGCGCGGTTATTTATATCGCGCCGACCATGCTGATCAAAGGCATCATGGGATTTGCCGCGGCAGCTTTGATGAAAAAACACGGCTTTAAGGATTATCTCGCCGGCAGTCTGGTCGGCGGTGCTATTATGGTATGCGGATACGCTCTGTTTGAATATTTTGTCTGGGGAATGGGATATGCCCTTACCTCGCTGCCTTTTAACTGCCTGCAGTGGGCCGGAAGCCTCATTGCCGCGGCGGTCACTTATACCATTCCAAAGCAGATAAAAGTCCATTTGCCGGGAAACGGTATGAAAACAACCCAATAACATGACGGAATGAAGGTAATACATGACACAATGACCGGTAAGAAACATGGAGAAAAGATATGAGGATGTATGATTTATTGATCAAAAAAAGAAACGGCCAGAGACTGACCCGCGCTGAAATCGATTTTATGATAAATAACTATACGGCAGGACTGATTCCCGACTATCAGATGTCGGCGATGATGATGGCAGTCTATTTCCGGGGCATGGACCAAGCGGAGACCCTTTATCTGACCGAAGCCATGGCAGGAAGCGGCGACATGCTGGATTTAAAGTCGATTACCGGAGTCAAGGTAGATAAGCACAGCACCGGCGGAGTCGGCGACAAGACCTCGCTGGCATTGACTCCCATGGTGGCCGCCTGCGGCGTCAAAGTGGCCAAGATGAGCGGCAGAGGTCTGGGGCACACCGGCGGAACGATCGACAAACTGGAAAGCTTCCCCGGTTTCAGTACCGAGATATCGACAGCGGAATTTATTCATAACGTCAACCGGACCGGTATCGCCATCATGGGCCAGACCAAAGAGCTGGCACCGGCCGATAAGATGCTCTATGCCTTGCGTGACGTGACGGCAACCGTAGAAAACATGTCATTGATCGCCGCTTCTATCATGAGCAAGAAACTGGCAGCCGGAGCGGATGCCATAGTTTTGGATGTAAAGACCGGCAGCGGCGCGTTCATGAAGACGGAAGCCGATGCCTTTGCCCTTGCGGAAGAAATGGTCAGGATCGGCAATAATGCCGGACGCAAGACCATTGCCGCCGTCACCGACATGGATCAGCCGCTAGGCCTTGCCGTCGGCAACGCCCTTGAGGTAAGAGAAGCCATCGAAACCTTGCATGGCCGGGGTCCGGCTGATTTTGAACAATTGTGCATTACTCTGGGCACTTTAATGATCATGGCCGGCGGCCTGACCGAAGATAGTGTCCAAGCAGAACAAATGATCCGCAGCACGCTGAAAGACGGCAGCGCATTACGGAAGCTGGCACAGTTTATCGAAGCTCAGGGAGGAGACAGTGACTATGTTTATCATCCAGATCGCCTTGCGTCGGCATCCATCGTGGCTGCCGTACCCTCACCCCAAGATGGCTATGTAGCAAACATCACCTGTGATGAAATAGGGCTTTGTTCCCTCATACTGGGCGGCGGCCGCATTACCAAGGAAAGCATCATCGATCTGTCGGTAGGCATCGTCCTCAATAAAAAATGCGGAGACCGTGTCAAAGAAAACGAACCCTTGGCACATATCCACGGCAATGATCCCCAGAAGGTCGAAGAAGCAAAGTCCCGGCTGCGACAGGCCTATTCTTTCCGCTCTGTTCCGGGGGAGTCACCTGCCCTGATAAAGGGCATTGTTAAATAATCCGGTCGCCGCTCCGGTTACATATATCAAGCCATATAAAAGCCATATATCAGGTCAGCAAGTCGTAGATCAAGTCATAGAACCCCGCCATTTCTCATATAGTATACAATCAGGAGAAGAGTTCCGTCAGCAGAACCAGTAACACATACCCCACATATTCCCCCATTAAGCTGCGAACCAAACAAATATTATATGAATAAAAAAAACCCAAAGTTTAACATAGCCAAAGCACCTTCCAAAGAGCTGCTCGTAGAATCCTTGAAGCTCCCCAAAGATTCCCTGCTAGGAGCCTCAATCGTGACAGTGACGGGCAATCTTGAGGCCTTTGTTGAAAACTACAAAGGCATGATAGAATATACCAGCGAAAGCATCTTACTGCAAGGCAAGACCTGTAAAATATGTATCCAGGGGAAAAAGCTCTCTATTGATTATTACACCAACGAGGATATGAAAATCAGCGGACGGATCAAATGCGTCCAATATTTATAAGGAGTGAGACATGCTAAAGCTGATTCAGTACATAAAAGGCTATGTAATCGTAAAAGTCTGGGGCTTTTCACCGGAAAGGTTCATGAACCTATGCAGTAACCACCACTTATTCTTATGGGACATAACCAACCGGGGCGATCATTACACCATGTGCATCAGTTTAAAAGACTTCTACAAGCTAAAGCCGATCACCAAAAAAACCGGAACAAGGGCAGTGATACAGAAACGCTGTGGACTGCCTTTTTTTATACCTGGGCTGAAGCGGCGGAAATTCTTCATCATCGGCCTGCTGGGCAGCATAATCTTCTGGATGTGGATGTCCGGTTACATCTGGGCAATCGAGCTCCAGGGCAATTACTATGTCACCGAAGATGAGCTCATGGAATTCATGAGCGGACAGAATATCTATGTTGGCATGAAGCAGTCGGAAGTCCATATTGAGGAGCTGGAAAAAGCCCTGCGCCGCAATTACGAGATTGTCACCTGGACTTCCGCCCGGATCGACGGCACCCGTTTGGTAGTTCAGATCAAAGAAAACGACCTGCAGCCGATACCGGAGGAAGAGACATCCCAGGAAGACGGAGCCGGCTATGATCTGGCGGCGGTCAAGGACGGAACGGTGGTCAGTATCATTACCCGGATGGGCGTTCCGCTGGTAGCCGAAGGCAGCGAAGTAAAAAAAGGCGACATCTTGGTACAAGGGGGAGTTCCCATCTTAAATGACGACCTGACGGTGAGGAAATACCAATACTGCGTAGCGGATGCCGATATCTACCTGCAATGCAAATATGAGGCAGTGGAAATCCTGCCGATCCGCTATGAAGAAAAACAGTATAGCGGCAAGGAAAAGAAAGTCCCGGTCCTTGATATCTTCGGGCATCGCGTCAAGCTGGGGCTGTTTAAGAACCCCTATACCACATACGACGTTATCGAAGATATCAAGCAGGTAAAGCTGCTGGACGATTTTTATCTGCCCATATATTACGGAACGGTCCATGTCCGGGAGTACACGGTGACTGAAAAAAAATATTCCTCAGCGGAGGCCAAAGCTATTTTTTCCTCCCGGATTGCAAAAATTATAAAAACTTTAAGGGAAAAGGGGGTTCAAATAATAGAAAAAAATGTTACAATGAAAAAAGATATAGAAAACTGGTATATGAATATTGATTTTGATATCATCGAGAAAACCGGAAAGGCGGTTCCCACCCAGCTATGGGTTCCGGAGATACCGGAACCGGCAAGCCAGTAACCGCCGCCTGATGATGCTAAGGATAAGAATATGGAACGTTTTGAAGTAAAGCTTCAGATGCCGATAGAACATATGCAAAATATTTTCGGCCAGTATGACAGCTATATACAGAAAATCGAAAGCGACCTGCAGGTGGTGATCGTGGACCGGGACGGCGGGATCAAGATAACCGGAGAGAAAGAGCAGGTGGAAAAGGCAGAAAAAATCATGAAACAGCTGGCTGAGGTATCCCGCCGGGAAAAGACGGTACAGGAACAAAGCGTTGATTATTATCTTACGATGAGCAAGGAAGAAAAAGGGATGGAAGAGATCGGAGCCTTGATCGACCAGGACTGTATCTGCCATACCATGAGCGGAAAGCCGATCAGACCCAAGACCTTGGGGCAAAAAAAGTACGTCGATGCCATTCGGGAGAAGATGATTGTCTTCGGCACCGGGCCGGCCGGAACCGGCAAGACCTATCTGGCCATGGCGATGGCCATCACGGCCTTTAAGAAAGAAGAAGTAAGCCGGATCATTCTCACCAGGCCGGCGATTGAAGCCGGGGAAAAGCTGGGTTTTTTGCCTGGTGATCTGCAGAGTAAGGTGGATCCCTATTTAAGGCCGCTTTATGATGCCCTTCATCAGATCATGGGTGCCGAAAGCTTTCTTAAAAACATGGAAAAAGGCCTGATCGAAGTAGCTCCGCTGGCCTATATGCGCGGCCGTACCTTGGACAACGCTTTTATTATCCTAGATGAAGCCCAGAATACCACGCCGGCTCAGATGAAGATGTTTTTAACCCGGATCGGGTTTGGTTCCAAGGTCATCGTGACCGGTGATATCACCCAGAAAGACTTGGCCCCCGGCGTGAAATCAGGCCTAGATGTGGCGATGCAGGTTCTTGCCGGTGTAGAAGATATCGTATTCTGCAACATGACCAGCAAGGATGTCGTCCGGCACCCGCTGGTGCAGAAAATAGTCAAGGCCTATGAAGACTATGAATCACGGATACCGAAAAGGACGGATTCTGTCAAAAAAGTGAAAAAGAATACCAAATTGCGTAAATAAGAAAAGGTTATATAGGTTCAGATATGAATAAGAATAAAATCACGCTTATTTCCCTGTTTCTTTTCATCATGACCGGGGCGGCTGCCGGCGGCGCGGCTTTTCTTTATGGAAAGCCTTTAACAGATATAGTCCGTATCGCTATCATGGTGTTGGTCAGTACCGGAATCGTTCTTTTCCTTAATGCGGAAGCAAGGGAAAAAAACAGCCTTTTGTATGATAACAAAGAACATTTTGGACGTTTTGCCCGGTTTTATCTGGTCGGGCTGGCGGCGTCCTTACTTTTTCCGCTCCTGCCGGTATCCGGCTGGGCCTATCCGGTTATTTTCGCAGTCATGGGACTGGTGAGCAACCAGGTGGTCGGAATCGGCACCGGCAGCACGTTTTTATTGCTTTCGGTCATGTTAGAGGCTTCGGGAAGTTATACGGTATTTTTCATGTATTTTATCAGTGGCATGGCCGCGGCCGTTTTGTTTTCTTATGTTGATGAAGCCTTCCGGGTGGGGCTGCCGATGCTGGTGTCCCTGCTTGTTTTGATAGTATGCATTGCGGCCGGTTATTTTCTGACGGGGGTGTCAGAGATTACATTTGAAAGCATCTTTATCATATCAGCCAACATCTTGGTCTGTATCTTACTGCTGCTGGTATTCCTGCGGTATTACAGCTCGGCGGTGGTGAATAAACAGCATGACAAATACATGGAGATCAATGATCCGGAGTGCCCTATCTTAGTCGCCCTCAAGCAAAAATCCAAAGCAGAATACTACCAGGCGGTACATACGGCATATCTGAGTGATAAAATCGCCAAACGGCTGAAAATCAATGATGCGGCCACCAAAACCTGTGGTTACTACCATAAAATCGGCACCTTGAAGGGCAGCAATTCCTGGGATGCCATCTATGAGGTCTGTCAGGAGTTTCACTTCCCGCCGGATGCCATAGCCCTGTTAAAAGAATACACGGATAAGGAGAGTTATCTGACGTCGAAAGAGGCCATCGTAGTACTGTTTGCGGATACGCTGGTAGCCTCTATATTATATCTTTTTTCAAAAGATCCCAAGGTGCAGCCGGACTACACTCAGATTATCGAGGCTATCTACCAGAAAAAGCAGGAAAGCGGGATTTTGGACAAAAGCAAGATCACTATGGGAGAGCTAAAGGAAATGAAGAAACTACTAATGGAGGAAAAGCTCTACTATGACTTTTTACGTTGAAGAAGAATGTCGGCTGTTTCCGGAAGTTGCTGCCGGGCATCCACGGTCTGCTAGGGGCGAGTTTGATCTTAGGGAAGTCGCCGGCCGGGTCGTGGAAGCGGTACTGGCAGCAGAAAACTGCCCTTATGAAGTACAGGTGAATCTCTTGTTAACCGACAATGAGGGGATCCGGGGTTATAATAAAGAATACCGGGGGATCGATGAGCCGACGGACGTGCTTTCTTTTCCGGGTCTTTCCTTTGTCCAGGCGGCTGATTTCAGCATTGCTTTAGCGACGGAGGCTACGGCTTTCGACCCCGAAAGCGGGGAGCTGCTTTTGGGAGACATAATCATTTCGGTAGAAAGGCTCCGTTCTCAGGCCGCCGATTATGGGCACAGCCTGAAAAGGGAACTGGCCTTTTTGGTAGCCCACAGTAGCTTTCATCTATGCGGATATGACCACCAAGATCCGGAAGAAGCCCGGCTCATGGAAGAAAAGCAGGAGAGAATCTTACATGATCTGGGCATAGATAGAGTGTAGACCGCACTCGTAAACTAGTTTTTAAGGAGGTACGGATGATAAAACAGAACAGGAGCAGCTATATAAAATCTCGTGAAAAGTCCGATCCGCTGATATATGCCGGTTTTATTGCGCTGACGGCCGGCTTGCTGTTTCGTATCCTGCTGATGAAGCTGATCGGGGAAGAAGGGGTAGGATATTTCGCGCCGGTAAATGAAATATTTATCCTGTGCAGTTTGTTCATTACATATGGCTTGGCAGCGGCCACCCATTCTTTGGTAAAGTATCGCATTAAAAGGGAACAGTACAAAAGTGCCCGGCGCATCTTTCGATGCGCGCTGACACTGGCCTTGCTGTTTGGCGTGGCGGCCTGTGGCATCATGCTTCTGGCCAATGGATTTATTGCCGAGACAGTTCTGCTGGAACGGTATAGCTGGCTGCCGGTCTGTGTCATGGCTCCGGCCGTCATTTTTATTTCCCTGACCGGCTTGCTCAGAGGGTATTTCCAAGGAACCGGCACCCGGATACCGACCGTACATTCCCTTATCTTAGAGCAGCTGCTGACGATCGGCTTCGGCGTCTTTGTGTCGGCGGTGCTTTACCGCTATGGTTACAAGGTGGCGGCCGTCCTACACAATAACAGCCTTTTGTCACTCTATGGAGCCGTAGGTGCTTCCCTAGGCATGTTGATTGCCGCGCTGCTTTCTTTTCTGCATTTACTCCTGCTTTATCTTTTGTACCGTGGGACAGCCAAAAAGCAGATTTACCGGGACGGTTCCCGAACCATTGAACCCAAAGCTTACCTTTACGGCAGCCTGTTCCGGTCGGCAGTGCCTTATGGCATAGTGGCAGTACTGTTCGCCATGACTACCTTGGTTGATCAACGGATGTATTACTACTACCGGAATATTTTTGCCGAGGCCGGGGAAACGATCCTTGATAAGATAACCGTGTGGGGCAATTACTACGGCATCTATCTGAGCGTCATAGGCATAATAACAGCCTGCGTCTGCCTGATTCCCGCTAAAATGATCAAGGTCATCTCCGGCACATGGCAGAGGGAAGAATACCGGTCTGCCCGGGACCAGATGACCAGAACGGTCAATAGCTGTGTGACGGTCACGGTTCCGGTGGTGTTTTTAACGGCGGTTATTGCCGAGCCGTTAGCCGTTGTCATCGGCCAGGGGAACACCGCCATAACGGCTGAGCTGATTCAGTATGGCTGTGCTTTGATTCTGTTTGGCACATTTACCTATCTTTCCTGCGGGCTGTTAAAACAGTTCGACAAGATATATCAGTTACTGATGATTGCCGGCGGAAGCTTTTTACTGCATTTAGTGGTACTTTACCTGCTGTTATCCCAGGCCGGCCCGACCGGGATGGGTATCAACGGGGTGGCATTGAGCAATGTGGCCGCGGCGGCCGGTGCCTGCGTAGGCGGGCTGGCATTGGTGTTCCGTCATTTGCAGTATGGGCAGGAATGGCTGAGACGCTGTTTGCGGATCCTGATCATTACGCTGATATGTGCCGGCATTGCCGGGTTGATCGCCGTCCTGTTTAAGACAGCCTTAATAAGCGTGTTACCGGAATTTGTCGTGATAATCATCTGCTCCGTGACTGTTTTGGCGGTATATCTTGTATTGATGCTCCTGTTGCGTGGCCTGACGGAGAACGAGCTGGAGAAAATGCCCGGCGGGGCGGCCATAATTACGGCCGCGAAGTTCTTACACCTATTATAAAACATGCATTTATCATAAAGTTGGTATAGACAGGCACTTTTTGGAAGATACTATTTACAAATTAATGGTTAGGGGACGGCTATGAAATTTGTAAAGCGTATCACAGTGTTTTTCATAATACCTATGACAATGTTTGCCGGCGGTCTGGCCTCCGGCATGGCGGCCATGGATTTCTTTTATCCGGGACGGGCCTTGGCCGAAGGAAAAGCTGCTGATAATGCCCTAACGGACAGTTTGGAAAGTGCCATCGCAGAAGGGGCTAAGGCGGCGGACGCAGCTTATGAGAAGCGGACCGACAAGGGCGCGGGAAGCGAGCTGGAAGATAATATGGCATCTAAAGAGGATGCCGTGACGGATGAGGCTGTGCCAGATGAAACCATGCCGGATGATGCCCGGCTGTCGGCGGCGGATGCCGGATTGGAAGCCGTGGAAGTGGCGCTCAGTGATGAAAGGACGATCAATGCAGATACGGTATATATGATACAGGAGTATAGCCGGAACAGCAAAGAGACGACGGAAGAGATCATTACGGTTCCGGAGAGATTTATCGGGCTGGACCGTGAACTGTTTACGAAAATGATGGAAGAGCTCAATGCCTTTCCGTCACTATCGGAACTGGAAAAGGGGTTTGTAGGCTGCGAGGTGGTATCGTTTTCGCCGCAGAGAGTAGTGGTCAGGAAGATCTATGAGACGGAGGAAGCGCCGGAAGAAATGGCAGAGGGGTATTATCTGGTCAATGAAAATAATCTTGTCACGGTATATTATGGGGACAGGGAGACGGTTTATATGAATACGAATATTATGTTGCCAAGCTTGCCGGAGGAGCTTCGGGAGGAGATTATTTATATTAAGTTTGTTGAAGGTGAAGAGGATTTGTATGATTTTTTGGAGGCGTATTCCAGCTGAAGGTGGGGGGCATTTGTTTCATTGTTCTACGGTCATCGCCATATTGCCCAAGCCTCAGTTGCTCCGGTATCCATGGCCTCCCGTCACTGCTTTGTCTAGTGAGAAACTTATCAGGACTGATTTGCATAAGGCGGAATACGGATAAAAGAATGCAAACAGTATAATATGGTATTGATGATGTGGGAGGATAATGTGAGTGCTGATGTGGCGGTGATAGGAGCCGGGGCGGCGGGAATGATGGCAGCAATTACGGCGGCAGCGGGAGGGGCGCGGGTCGTGGTTTATGAAAAGAATGAGCGGGTCGGGAAGAAGCTGCTGGTTACGGGTAATGGTAAGTGTAATTTGGGTAATCTGGATTTGGAGATTGACCGTTATTATAGCAGTGATCCGCAATTGGCGGAAAGGATTCTGAAGTGCTTTTCGGTACTGGATACGATGCGGTTTTTTAATGGATTGGGGATGATGATCAGGGAGAAGAATGGTTATCTTTATCCGTTTTCTGAACAAGCATCTACGGTGTTGGACATACTACGGCTGCGAATGGAAGAACTAGGGATTGAAGTGGTATGTGGCTGTGAGATTGTGGCGATTGAAAGAATGGATTTTGATGGTGGTGATGTTGGAAGGAACGATATTGGAAGGATCGATTATGGTAGATTAAGGGTGAAGCCGGCGGGCGGGGGCGGAGTTGTTTTTGACAGGGTGATCTTGGCTTGTGGCAGCAGGGCTTCTCTTAAGAGCAAGGAAGTTTTTGGCGGTTATCGCTTGGCGGCTGATATGGGGCATAGTATTGTTCCGGTGGTGCCGGCGCTGGTTCAGCTGCGGTGCCGGGAGGATTATATAAAATCTTTGGCTGGGGTGCGGTGTCAGGTGCGGATTAATCTGGTGACGGACGGGGTTACTGGGCAAGAAGAGCGGGGAGAATTGCAGTTTACTGAATATGGGATTTCTGGTATTCCAGTCTTTCAGTTCAGTAGGCTGGCGTCTTATGCCCTGCTGGAAAAACGGGATGTTGCGGTGGATGTGGATTTTTTCCCTGATTATGGCGATGGGGAATATGAGGCATTTGTGAAAGAGCGGTATCGGGCTGGTGCCGGTAAGCCGCTGGCAGATTTTTTGCTGGGTATGGCGAACAAGAAAGTGAACCGGATTATGATATTGCTTAGTGGCTGTAAGGGTGGCGATGTGGTTTCTGTATTAGGTTTTAAGAAGATAGGGGAGATATTGGGGCGGTTTAGAAAACTGAGATTACATATTACGGCGGTTAATTCATTTGAATATGCCCAGGTCTGTGCCGGCGGCGTGCCTTTGCATGAGGTGAGCGGAAGCTTGGAGTCTTTATTGGTGCCGGGTCTGTATTTTGCGGGTGAGGTGCTGGATGTGGACGGCAGATGCGGGGGTTACAACCTGCAATGGGCTTGGTCGAGCGGTTATGTGGCGGGTAATGATTATTTGCGGGCTGGGGATGGATGAAAGGGCAGTTGTGTTGAAAGGGTGGTTGTGTTGAAAGGGTGTTTATGTTAAGAGTGAATCAGCTCAGGATTTTGGTTGGGCATACGGAGGAGCAGCTGGAAAGGAAGATCCGGAATAGGCTTAGGCTTGGCCGGGATCAGAAGTTTAGTTATGAGATTGTTCGCCGTTCGATAGATGCCAGGAAGAAACCGGATATTTATTATAGTTATGTTATAGATGTGTGTGTGAAAGAGGGGAAGGAAGAATATTTTGTTAAACAATTGAAGGATCCGCAGGTGATGAGGAGCGAGCGGGTCAGATACGCTTTTCCTTATAGGGGCAAGGCTGAGGTAAGTAGTGACGGTGATGGCGGTGATGATGATGGTGGTGATGGACTTCGGCCGGTTGTCGTCGGGATGGGGCCGGCGGGGCTTTTTTGTGGGTATATGCTGGCGGTGCACGGGTTTCGGCCGATTATTCTGGAACGCGGGGAGTCAATTGAGCGAAGAGAATTAAAGGTGGCAAGGTTTTGGCAAGAGGGTGTGCTGGATGCGGAAAGTAATGTGCAGTTCGGGGAAGGGGGAGCGGGCACTTTCTCGGACGGGAAGCTCAATACGCTTATCAAGGATAAGGCCGGTATTGGCCGTGAAGTGCTTTCTGTCTTTGTAAGGGCGGGGGCACCGGAGGAAATCTTGTATGATTATAAGCCGCATATGGGGACCGATGTTTTAAGGAAAGTCATTATTAATATGCGGCAGGAAATTATCAGGTACGGAGGGGAAGTGCGATTCGGCGGCAAGGTGACGGATATCCTGATGAAGGATGGGCGTGTAGGCGGCGTGGTAATCAATCATGAGGAAGAGCTTAGAAGCAGTCATGTAATATTGGCAATCGGGCATAGCGCCAGGGATACTTTTGAGATGCTGAGTGAGAAGGGCGTTCCGATGGAGGCCAAGGCTTTTGCCGTGGGTCTTCGGGTGGAACATCCGCAGGCCGTCATTAATCATTCTCAATATGGGAGAACGGAATATGATCTTTTAGGGGCGGCTGATTATAAGCTGGTGAGCCGCCGGTCACAGCCGTCGGTATATTCGTTTTGTATGTGTCCCGGCGGTTTTGTGGTAAATGCTTCTTCGGAAGAAGGCCGGACAGCAGTAAACGGCATGAGCTACCGCGGGCGCGCCGGCCGCAATGCCAATAGTGCCATAGTAGTGACGGTCACGCCGGAGGATTACGGGACGGGGCATCCGCTTTCCGGCTTAGCCTTCCAGCGGCAGCTGGAGGAAAAGGCCTTTGATGTCGGCAAGGGGAAGGTGCCGGTGGAATATTACGGGGATTATAAGAAACATGTTCTCGGTGAGGGAGTATGGGATGGTGTGCATGAGCGTGAAGAAATGCGGCAGGATGTGGAGAAGAATGAATTTTTGCCTTCGATAAAGGGGGAATGGTGTTTTGCCCCAGTACATGAGATTCTTCCCGCCGCCCTGAATCGGCCGATTGTAAGTGGGATGACAGAATTTGGGACGATGATACGGGGTTTTGACTATGATCATATATTAGTATCGGGAGTTGAAAGCAGAACCTCTTCGCCGGTGAGGATTCTGCGTGACCATGAGCTGCAATCGGAAGTGAAGGGGCTGTATCCTTGCGGGGAAGGGGCGGGATATGCCGGCGGGATCATGTCAGCGGCGATAGACGGGGTGAAAGTTGCGGAAGCTGTGGCAAAATCGCTGCGGCAAGCAATCAGCCAGCCGGCTGATAAATTAATCGGACAGGAAGGAAAAGCAGAATAATGGATAAAAAGACTTTAGATGAAAAAATAGCGCGGATCAATGAATTATATCATCGTTCCAAGAATGAAGGGCTGACACCGGATGAGAAAAAAGAGCAGGAAGAATTGCGGAAAGAATATATAGACAATATCCGTGCCAACCTGCGGGGGCAGTTGGATCATATCAGCATTCAGGAAGAGGACGGGAGTATTACCGATCTGGGAGCCGAATATGGGAATCGAGAATGATAGGGAGAGAGATGAGGGCGCAGATAAGTGCATAGATAAGTGCACTTTGAGAAAAGCATATCTGTCCCGGCGGGAAGCCCAAGGGGATGAAGCAAGGGTGGAAAAAAGCGGGCGGATATTGATGAAACTGCTTGAACAGGCAGCTTTTGTAGCGGCAGATAGTATATTGATCTATGTGGATTTCCGTGGTGAAGTGGCAACAACGCCGTTGTTAAAAGAATTACTGAAGAATCGGGATAAAAAAGTATATTGTCCTAAGATAACGGGGATGAAGATGGATTTCTATGAAATAAGTGATATGATGCAGCTTAAAGAAGGTTATTATGGGATAAAGGAACCGGAAGCGTCAGCAGAACTGCGGTTTACTTTAGATAGTTATCATAGGAATAACTGTCTGATGATTATGCCGGGGGTAGTATTTGACAGGAGTCGGGGCAGAATCGGCTACGGTAAGGGTTATTATGATCATTTTCTGGCAGAGTATCCGGGTCTGAAAACGATTGCCCTTGCCTATGACTGCCAGATCGCGCCACAAGTTCCGTTGAATGAATATGACAAGAGACCGGATATGATTATTACCGAAACTGAAATAATCTAATACATATAAATATTATAGTAGACACACGGCCACATAGGCCGCAATTAAGTACAGTGAGGAGGCAATGGAATGGATTTAATGTTAATGGGAGAAAAGGCGCAAACAGCCGGATATCAGGTGCAGAAACTGACGGCGGAGGAGAAGAACATGGGGCTGGGTGCGGTCGCAGATGCGCTGGTAAATAACGCTGACGCTATTTTAGCGGCTAATGATAAGGATATTATTAAGGCCAAGGAGTCCGGTATGCATGAAGGGCTGGTGGACCGGCTCCGGCTCAACGGGAACCGCATAAAGGCAATGGCGGAGGGACTGCGTGAAATCATCCGGTTAGCGGATCCCATCGGAGAAGAACTGGAGAGTTTTATACGGCCTAACGGACTGCATATCCGGAAAAGAAGGGTTCCGCTGGGGGTAATCGGTATCATCTATGAATCCCGTCCCAATGTGACGGCAGATGCTTTCGGCCTGTGCTTTAAAGCCGGAAACGCAGTGATTCTGAAAGGCGGCAGCGATGCCTTGGCTTCGAATATGGAGATTACCCGGATAATCAGGGAAGCACTGGCCGATGCATGCATCACCCCGGATGCGATCCAGCTGATCGAATCCGCTGATCGCAGCATTACCAATGCTTTCATGAAGCTGAACCGCTATGTAAATGTCCTGATACCGCGGGGCGGGGCGGGTCTGATCCGGGCAGTTGTGGAAAACAGTACCGTACCGGTGATTGAGACAGGAACCGGGAACTGTCATATCTTTGTGGATGAAAGCGCTAGGTTGGATATGGCAGTTGCCATTATCGTCAATGCCAAGACACAGCGTATCGGCGTCTGTAACGCCTGTGAATCCTTGGTGATCCATGAAAAGGTCTTGTCAGAGGTGTTAAGCCGGCTGGCTCCGGCTTTGGCACCGTACCATGTAGAACTGCGGGGGGATGAGGCAGTTTGCCAGATACTGCCCGGCTGCGTGCCGGCCACGGATGAAGACTACGGAACCGAATATCTGGACTATATTTTATCGGTGAAAGCGGTGGCGGACACAGCAGAGGCGATCCAGCACATCAACCGCTACGGCACGAAGCACTCAGAGGCCATTATTACAGAAGATAAAGCCAATGCCGAACAGTTTATGAATGAAGTAGATGCCGCTTGTGTGTATGTAAATGCCTCGACGAGATATACCGACGGCTTTGAATTTGGCTTCGGTGCCGAGATCGGCATCAGCACCCAGAAACTTCACGCCAGAGGGCCGATGGGACTCAAGGAACTCACCTCTTACAAATATACCGTCGCGGGTACTGGCCAAGTGCGGCCTTGAATGAATTGGAGATAATAATATGGACTTAGGTCAGGTATTTACTAAGGAGATAGTTGCGGATTATATGGTATCTCTATTCTCGTTGAAGGAAGATGCTGTTTTTCTTGACCCCTGTTTTGGAGGCGGTGCTTTCTTGTCGGCGCTGGATAGAATGGGAAAAACCAAGGTCACAGGTTACGAAATAGATGATCTTTTATTTAGCTCGGCAACGGAAAGATGCCCCCAATATGCGTTGAAAAAAAACGATTTTCTTCAAGCGTATTCTCATAAAAAATATGATGGCATAATAATGAACCCGCCATACATAAGGCATGAAAAGATTAACGATCTGGCTTCGTTGGGAGTTGAAAAAGAAATACTTGCAAAGGATGCCCTGTATAAGGAGCTTCCGTCCACTGCCAATTTATATATGTATTTTATAATAAAAGCCATCTCTCTTCTAAAAAAGAATGGCGAAATGGTAGTTATATTTCCAGGAAGTTGGCTGCAGGCAAAGAACGGTAATCGATTTGAAGCAGCACTTTACAAGAATTGTAGTGTCGAACGACAAATTCATATTTCCGGAGATGTCTTTGAAGAATCTGCACTCGTGGATGTGCTTATATTAAAGCTGAAAAAAGACGGAAAAAATCGCCAGGCTTCGCCTGAATATATAAAGCTGCTCAATGGTAATCTGGAGGCATATGAAGATGAAACTAGTGAATTAAGAGTAAAATTTCAAACGCCATTTTTTTCAATAAGCAGGGTACGGCGCGGGCTTACTACAGGGTGCAATGGAATGTTTATAAACCCATCTCTGGACAGTAACACTATGCCTATCATTTCATCTCCAAAACAGATACGCGGATACTCAACACATGGTGCTGACACGGATGATCTTTTAGTTTTGGATTCTGAAATGCAGCATAATGCAATGGTTAAAAGCTATCTTGATGATTGGGAACACAGAATTGTTGCGACAGGGAAGCCAGAAACACTTGCAAAGAAAATCAAAGAGAATAAGGCGTGGTACAGCCTTAATCTGTTTGATTGTCAGGGAATTATTTTCAGCTATTTCGTTCGCAACGACATGAAATTTGTGTACAACGATTCAGCAAATGTTGTTAGAGATAACTTTTATATCTTATATCCAACAATAAATAAATGGGTGTGCTTTGCTTTACTTAATAACCTCTATACGTATTATCAGCTGGAATGTGCCGGGAAAAAATATGGTGCAGGCTTGTTAAAAATACAGAGATACGACATAGAAGAACTGACATTTCCAGATACGAGTGCCTTTTCAAGCACTGACTTGTCACGAATGTCAAGGCTTGCTGAAAATCTTGCAAAAACAGGAAGCCGTGAGCTTATTGATGATATAACCACCATCATCTCGAAGTACACGAATATCTCGTATGAAAGTATTTCCTATGAATACAAGGAAATCGTAAAAAGCAGATTGGAGAATGTATGAAACCTACGGTAGTGAGTCTTTTCTCCGGAGGCGGAGGACTTGACTTAGGGTTTATAAATGCTGGGTATGATATTGTCTGGGCAATAGATAATAACATAAACGCCGTTAATACCTATAAGGCAAACATCGGCAATCACATAAAATGCGCAGACATAACAAAGGAGCCTGTAGAAGATATCCCCAAGGCAGATATTGTTATCGGGGGACCTCCTTGCCAATCATTCTCACTTGCTGGCATGAGAAACGTTGAAGATGTTCGCGGGCAGTTGGTTTGGCAGTATATCAAGATAATTCAACATATAAAACCTAGAGTCTTTGTTTTTGAGAATGTTACAGGTCTGCTTTCAGCTAAGAATTCCAAAGGTGAAAAGATTGTTGAATTATTAAAAAAAGCATTTTTAGATATCGGGTATAAAATAAATCTTAAGGTGCTTAATTCCGCAGATTATGGCGTTCCGCAACGAAGGAAGCGGGTGATTATTGTGGGTTTAATGGGCGATAAGGAATTTTTTTTTCCTGATCCAACTCACGGTACTTCCAGTGCGTCTCTTAATCCATATATATCTGTGCAAGAGGCTCTTGGAGATCTTCCCGTCGCTACAGCAGATGAAAATGCAAATGTTATATATAGTAGCGAACCACAAAATGACTATCAAAGAAGAAAGCGCAGGGGTGGGAACAAAGCTGTTTCAGAGCATTTCACACCGACATTGAGTGATTTGGATAGATATATAATATCCCATGTGAAGCCAGGTGGGAATTATATGGATATTCCAAAAGATGTAAAATCCGAACGGATCAGGAGACTTCAGAGAGATGGTGGGCATACGACATGTTATGGACGATTATCTCCAGATCAGCCCTCATACACCATAAATACTTATTTCAACAGACCCAATGTAGGCTGTAACATCCATTATTCAGAAGACCGCCTTATTACTGTCCGTGAAGCGTTAAGGCTTCAAAGTTTCCCGGACGATTATGTGATAGTTTCGACAAGCAAGCAGGGGAGAAATCTTATTGTAGGAAACGCTGTTCCACCGCTTCTAGCTGAGAAGATAGCAATTACACTTAAACCATATCTTGAGGAGGAAACAGGGCATGATTAAATATTCGGATTCTGAGGTAAAGAAATTTCATCCGCTCTGTGAAGATGCACTAAATAAAGCACTGGTATCATTTGGAAAATCAATCGACTACGAAGTGTTGCATCATCAATACACTGGTTCTCTCGAAATGGATTACGTTATACGAAACAAAACAACCCTTAAGTATTTTTGCGTTGTTGAAGTGAAACGTACTCCTAATGATGTTCAAAGCACCAGATACCAGTTTCAGGCACAGTCATATGTGCAAATGAATGCCAGTCAGAATGAACGACCGTATTTTATTATCACCAATCTGGAAAAGCTTATCAGCTTCAGATATGACACATCAAAACCGCGTGTATATCAGCAGATGTTAAAACCAGGCTTGGAGCATATCTGTGATTTTAAGTCTGATGATAATGCAGACATTGTAGATAAACTTGCTACTGCTTTTGAACGGATTCTGGGAGACTTCTTCAGTGATAACTATGCTTATTCCACAACCCTTGAACAGTTCATATCCTATATGGATTCAACGAGAATAGATGACAAAAAGTGGAAAAGCAGCATGGCTATATTGATGTATGAGTATATTCGAGGCGTTTTCTCTGCTATAAGACGTCCTGAAATACGTTATGATGTCCGCAAATTTCATGATGATGTTGAGCAGATTTGTATAGAGGCAAACAGGGTTGATTTTGATGGTATTTTCAAATATGATGCTTCGTCATTTTTACCGCGGCTAAGTGTAGCTTCAACCTTACTAAATGACATATATTCTTTTGGTAATGTGAACATTTCGGGTGATAGTGTAGCCGATGCTCTTCATAATAAACTGTCTGAAAATAAGCACCATGATGGAGAGGTTGCTACGGATTCAGAGTTGGCGTTACTTACATCTACACTGGCAAAACTATCCGCCAAAAATCTGACTGAAAACAGCAAGATATGCGATCCGGCAGCAGGAAGTGGAAATCTTATTTGTTCAGCCATACCTAGTTTCAATGTGTCCGCATCTACATTAAAAGCGAATGATGTAAACAAGAAACTGGTTGAACTGTTATCCCTGAGGCTTGGACTTAGTTTTCCCTTAAGCATTAACAAGTCTGATTCACCCCTTGTTTCATCACAGAATATAGTCGATCTTCCTGAAGAATACTTCGATGATGTGGATGTAGTTTTGCTTAATCCGCCTTTTGTTGCCGGGATAAACTGTGTTGACAGGAAGAAGCCATTATACCAAAGGATCAGAGAATTAAAAGGATCTGATCCAATAACACTTACAGGCCAAATGAACCTTGGGGCTGTGTTTTTGGAAACTATCTGCCATCTGGTAAAGCCCAGAACCACAATAGCGTGTATCTTCCCTAAAGCTCATTTAACAGCTCGGGGAGATGAGGCAGTTATACTCAGAAAAATGTTGCTTGGTCTATTTGGACTGCATACAATTTTTAATTATCCTGCAGAGGATTTGTTTGATGCCGTGACAGAAGAAACTTGTATTTTTGTAGGAAGAACAAAGGAAAAATCAGAATTCATTCGCGTTTATTCAAGTGATGAGAAGGTGTCAAATATCGATCTTCATCTTCTTGAAACATATAATAAACCGTTATCAACACTGGATTTCCAAAACATCATTCCGGGAGTAGAAGGACGAAGCTTTACATGGGATGAGTTATCAAATGATGCTGACAATGGCTGGAGAATGGTGTGTAGCGAGATGACGGTGTCTATTGACTTTGTTTCCCATCATATCCTTAGTAATCCAAAGCTTGTTTTAGTCGATGAAACTACGGACAACAGTAAGCGCGGCAATGTTGGAGGTAGCGGCGGATCAGATTTGCTGTTTTTTGATTCTATACCAAAGTTGTTTGCAAAATACACATCCGTTCCATTAGGTGCAGGTTTAAGAAATGCAGGTGTAGACAGCTTTGAACTGACAGACGGTGATTCAAAATTCCTTGATTTTAATGTTATAAGCGAAACTATTGCTCATAAGATAATTACTGACTATAATCCACTACAGAAAGAGGCGAGCGGTCAGAAGAGAAATAGTAAGTCAGTTGCAGAGTGGTATAAAATTGCCAAGCGAAATGGAAAAGTTGTGTTTAGCCCTAATTCCGTTCTGGTTCCAACAAAGCTGAGGAAAACCGGCCGTGTGCATGTCACCCGTGTTCCTATGCATATATCTACCAACTTCGCCGTTTTCACATATGACACGGTAGATGCTGCAAATATTGTCGGTTCTTATATGACAACCTTACTTTATCAACTTGAATGTGAAGTGCAGTCAAAGGATCATGCAGGTTTGCGAAAATCGGAGATTAAGGATATTAAGACAACACATGCACCCCTTATATCTGCACTCAGCGAAAAAGAAATCAGGAGAATCAATTCTGAATTACCGAATGTTGAGTTTCTTGATTTGAATAATCCGAGAATCCGAACCATTGATAGGATATGGGCAGAAATACTGTATGGAGATGATGCAGATAATATTCTTGCCGAAGCTGAACAATTGTTGAGATTCTTAGCCAACAGAAGGAATCCACCTTCATAATGGATGCGGCCGCTGTATAGCAGGCATTTCAAACCGACATTTACATTTCAAAGATCTGCTTGAGGAAGTCAATACGTTGTGCAAGGCTGGTTTTAATCAGGCTGCTATTCATAAATGTTTCTTCCCTGGCATAGTCAAAGGCATGCGTGGTGTTCTGGGTTTCAAACAGTCTGGTGGGAACACCGGCTTGCTCCAGTGCCTGGGCATACAGGATGCCGTCGTCGCGCAGACAGTCGAACTCAGTGACTTCAACATATGCCGCCGGGAGACCGGCCAGTGAGGCCGCTTCCAAGGGAGAGGCATAGTCCCGTAGCCCGTGATCGCCGTTTTTCAGATACAGGTCCCAGCACATTTTGGTTAAAGGAGCGTTCCATACGGGCGTATCAGTATATTTTTTCATGGAAGCCGACTGCAGGCGGGCATCGGTGGTGGGGTAGATCAGCATCTGCCCGACGGTTGACGGCGCGTTGCGGTCCCTCGCCATCAGTGAGACCGCGGCAGTAAACAGACCGCCCGCACTGTCGCCGCCGATGGCGACCCGGTGGGGATCGATGCCGATGTCAGCGGCATTCTGAAAGGTCCACTCAAGCGTCCGGTAACAGTCATCCAGCGGAGCCGGGAAACTCACAGCCGGTGCCAGCCGATAGTCGACACATACGGCCACACAGGAGGTCCCCTTGATATACTCGCGGACAAGCCGGAACTGGAATTTACTCATCGGAAACATGAACCCGCCGCCGTGATAATAGACCAGACAGGGAGCCGGCCGGGCCTCCTGTTGACGTGATTGCATAATTTGCAGTTCAAGCGGTACGCCATCATAGCTAAGGATTGTCCTCTTTGAGACGATGATTTCTTCATCTGAGGTATGATTGTTCCATTCCCGGCGGAACTGATCCGTCATAAGCCGGATCAGCTCCGGATCCATTGTTAAAAGCGGCTCCATCATGTTACGCAGTTCATAGAGATCGGGATGAATCGGATATTTACCAGACATAATTTCCCCTCCTACACTTATTGTTGAATGTTATTGCGACATGTCATTATAACATATTACGACATATTTTTATATATATTATGATAAAAATTTTGTAATAATTTCCATTCAGATTATTGCGACTTCACTTCTTTCCAAAGATTATTATACAGTTCATCACCTTCATCACCCAGATAGCTGAAGGTTTCCAGTCCCTGATAAGCGGTCAGGTCGGGGAAGGCGATCGGTGAATTACGGATGTCATCGTCCGCGATCAGTTCCCTAGCGGCATCGTTGGGGGTCGAGTAGGTGATATACTCAAAATTCTTCAGGGCAATGTCGGGTCGGCACATGAAGTCAATAAATTTTAGGGCATTTTCCACATTTTGCGCGTCTTTGGTAATGACCCAGGAATCAATCCAGACATTGGTGCCTTCCTTCGGGATCACGTACTCCAGATCCGGGTTTTCCCGCTGCGTATAGATAGCTTCCCCGGAATAAATGACGCCGAGAGCGGCCTCGTTGCCGATCATCTTGTCGCGTACCTGGTCGATCACATAGGCCTGCACCAGCGGCTTCTGTGCAATCAGGGACTCTTTGGCAATCTGCAGCTCCGCTTCATTCATGCTATTGGCGGAAAAGCCGTTCAGTTTTAATGACACCATGAAGGCATCCCGGACAGAATCCTGCATCAGGATGTTGTCCGCATACTTTTCATCCCAGAGCACCGACCAGGAATCGACCGGTTCGTCCACCATGGTCTTGTTATAAAGAATCCCGACGGTTCCCCAGCAGTAGGGCACGGAATACTTGCCCTCCGGGTCAAACTCCTTGGCCTGCTCCCAGTATTGCGCGCCGATATTGGCGCTGGCATTGGGCAGCTGTTCAAAATCAAGTTCCTGCAGCAGATCGTTTGCTATCATCTTCTGGATCATGTAATCGGAAGGGCAGACGACGTCATAGCTGGATGCGCCGGACTCGATTTTGGGATACATGATTTCATTGGTTTCAAACTCGTCATAGACGACCTTGATACCGGTTTCTTCTTCAAATAGTGCGATACTGTCAGGATCCATATATTCTCCCCAATTATAGACGATCACCTCGCCCGCGCTGTCGGAACTGCCGCCGCAGCCGGCCGCCAGTACGACGCTCGCCGCCGCGGCAAGGATCAGGCCGATTGATTTTCTCCTAATTAAAGATTTGTGATTTTTCATTATGCTCCTCCTTCTGATAGCTTCTGTGCTTTGAGATGGGAATTGGGATTGGGGGTGCGGTTTACCAGAATCAGCAGCAGCAAAACCGTCACAAAGATTATGGTAGAAAGCGCGTACATTTCCGGTTTAATTCCCTTTCTCACTTCCGTATATATTTTAGTGGAAAGCGTGTCCACTCCGGCACCTTTGGTAAAATGAGTAATAATAAAGTCATCCAGCGACATGGTAAAGGCCATCAGGAACCCGGACAGCACACCCGGCATGATGTCCGGCATGACTACCTTGAAAAAACCGGATACCGGCCCGGCGCCCAGGTCACGGGCCGCCTCATAGGTGCTGGGGTTTAGCTGCCGCATCTTCGGCATCACGCTGAGTATCACATAAGGTATGTTAAAAGTAATATGGGATAGCAAGATCGTACCGTACCCGAACCGCAGCCCTAGGCTGATGAACAGCAGCATCAAGGAAATCCCCGTGACGATCTCGGCATTCAGCATCGGAATATTGGTAATGCCGAGGGCAACGGCGCGCCCGGCCCGGTTCATCCGCATCATGGCTATACAGGCCACGGTGCCGATCACAGTAGCCACCAACGCGGAAATCAAAGCGATGGAAAGCGTGTTGAATAAGGCCTGCATGATGTCTTCGTTCTGAAAAAGGGCGACATACCATTTAAGAGTGACCCCGCCCCATTTCGCCCTAGTCCGGCTGCTGTTAAAGGATAGCACGATTAAAGTGGCAATCGGCGCATATAAAAAGAGAAAGATCAAGCCGATGTATATTTTCTGCAGGCTGTTCCGGACAATTTTCATAGAAAGCTCCCTTCCCCATCCTTGTCAAAGACGGCCGATATCACCATGTTGACAATAATAAAAAGCATCAGTACGATAGAAAGACCGCTTCCTAAGTGCCAGTTTCCGGCCTGCGTAAACTCCTCCTCGATCACGTTGCCGATCAGCAGTATTTTGCTGCCGCCTAAGAGCTTGCTGATGACAAACGTCGTCAGGGCAGGAATAAAAACCATGGTAATGCCGCTGATCATCCCCGGTATGCTTAGCGGAAAGATGATCTTCTTAAAAACCGCAAACGGATTGGCGCCCAGATCCCGCGCCGCATTGATGATATTGATGTCTATCTTGATCAGGCTGTTGTAGATCGGCAATACCATAAACGGCAGGAAATTATAGACCATGCCGAAAATAATCGCATATGGCGTATTGATGATGTTCAAAGCCGGCAGGCGCAGCCAAGCTAGGATGTTATTGATGACCCCGGTTTTTTCCAGAAGGGTCTGCCAAGCCAAGGTGCGCAGCAGAAAATTCATCCACATGGGCAGGATGAAGAGCAGCACGATGAAACCGTGCTTGCTCATCTGGGTGCGGGACAGGATAAAAGCCAGCGGATAAGCCAGAATCAGACAGATCACGGTGGCCGCCATCGCTAATAGGATGGCCAGCCAGAATGCCTTGGCATGTTCCGCCGACATGATAGCGGTGATGTTTGCCAGAGTAAATGCCCCGTTCTTGTCAACCAGGCCATAATAAAAGATCATGCCGAGCGGCACTATAATAAATATAGCCATCCACAGCAAATAAGGCGACCCCAGCAGGAGACCGGAGCGCGTTTTGACGGGATGATTTCCTTCCTTATTTTTGGCCGGTAATGTCATGTTTATATCCATTCCTTTCTGCTGATATTTGCCATGCTGTCCAGTATATAACAATAGCTTAGTCGGCCGCCTACAGTTCTAGGCTGACCGCTTCTTCATCTTCAGAAGCAGGTTTATTCATGATCTGAATGTTGAAGGGATCTACTTTGATCCCAACAGGGGTGCCCACCGGAAACATACCGGTAGAATGAACCAGCCATTCAAATCCGTTGGCCGTAACTTCCATTTCATAGTGGACGCCTTTAAAGATCAGGTGGCTGACTACCCCCTGGATCGTGCCTTCCGCCGGCTTCACCAGTTCCACGTCCTCCGGGCGGATCACCACGTCCACCGGTTTACGTTTACCGAACCCAGTATCCACGCAGGCAAACTGCGCTCCTAGGAGCGCAACGGCCTTATCCTCGATCATCAGGGCATCAATAATGTTGCTTTCGCCGATAAAGTCGGCAACAAAGGCATTTTCCGGTTCGTTGTAGATGCCTTCCGGGGTACCGATCTGCTGAATATAGCCCTGGTTCATCACGACAATCGTATCGGACATCGTAAGGGCTTCTTCCTGATCGTGGGTAACATAAATAAAAGTAATGCCCAGTTCGTTTTTTAGCCGGATCAGCTCATACTGCATATCCTGCCGCAGTTTAAGATCCAAGGCCCCTAGGGGCTCATCCAGCAGAAGCACCTTGGGTTCGTTGACGATCGCCCTAGCGATCGCGATCCGCTGCTGCTGGCCGCCACTTAAGGAATCCGGCATCCGCTTCTCGAAGCCCGCTAAGTTTACCAGTTTCAGGGCATAGGAGATTTTATCTTGGATATAGGCCTTAGGCTTATTCTTGATCCGCAAACCAAAAGCGATGTTTTCCGCGATATTCATATGGGTAAACAGGGCATATTTCTGAAATACCGTATTAAGCTGCCGTTTATTGGGAGGCAGGCCGGTAATATCACTGCCGTCAAAAACAACCCTGCCGGTATCAGGGGTTTCAAAACCGCCCATGATCCGCAGCAGCGTAGTCTTACCGCAGCCGCTGGGGCCTAGTAGGGTGACAAATTCATTCTCCCGGATCAGGAGATTCAGGTCATCGAGGATGAGCTGGCCGTCAAAAGACTTGCTGATATTTTCTAGGCTGATTAACAGCTTATTGTTTTTAATGTCCATATTAATTCCCATCTGCGGCTCTGCCGCACCAAATATCAATAGTTGAAAGCGCCTTCAGAAACTGGGCGGGCTGCTCACCCATAGCAGCGTGGCGCCGCTTTTGTTGGCCTTGACATAGTGGGTCGTATTGGGGGTGAAGTAAAAGGATTCCCCCTTTTTTACCCGGATCGAGCGTGTGCCCAGCATAATGGTGATGCTTCCGGATAATACATAGCCGAATTCTTCGCCCTCATGAGGATTGTCAGGATAGGTGGCACCGTCGGGCGCGAGGGTCAGTCGAATCGGCTCCATCATATTTTTCTGGGCGTTTGGTATGATCCATTCCACTTTATTATTCAGCTCATTATCCAGTTTTTCAAAATAATCGGTTTCGTGAAATACAATCTGTTCTTCCGAAATATCGGTAAAGAAGGTATTCAAATCGCTTCCCAGACTCTGTAAGATATCAATCAAGGTTGCTATGGAAGGAGAGGTCAGATTGCGTTCCAGCTGCGAGATAAAACCTTTGGAAAGCTCACAGCGGTCAGCCAGTTCTTCCTGGGTCAGGGCTTTTTGGACACGCAGTTCTTTTAATTTATTGCCAATATCCATTTTTTACCATTCCTTTGCTGGAGAAGTAAAATTAAGTTAAATTAAGTAAAATTAAACTCAAAGTTTACTAACACTAAACAACAGACGATATTTATTATACTATGTGGCGGTGAAAAGTCAAGAGGTAAAAATCTTGCTTTGCCGTATTATTTTTGGTATTATTTATTAAGGCCAGAAAGTCCCTTGCACAATATAATACTCAGTATAAATGAGGCAAACAGGAGGAAGGTAATGAAAAACAGCGACAGATATGTGGCATATGTATCAACTTATACGTCGGGGAGCAACGACAAATGCGGCATCAAGATCTATGACGTGGACATGGAGAACGGCCGGTTCGCAGAAAAAGGCCAGGTAGAGATTACCAATTCTTCTTATATTACGATTGCCCATAACCGTAGATTTCTGTATTCCATAACCGACTCCGGCGTCGAAGCGGTGGAAATCCTGCCTGACGGCAACCTGAAGCTGATTAACTGTGCTTCGATCAATGGCATGAGGGGACGCTATCTTTCGACGGACTATGCGGATCGTTTTCTTTTCGTGGCCGGTTATCATGACGGTAAACTGACGGTACTTAAGCTTGAGGAAAACGGCGCGGTAGGAGGCATAATCGACGAGATCTACCATAAAGGGCTGGGAAGCGTGACCGAACGGAATTTCCGGCCGCATATCAATTGTACCAAGATGACCCGGGACAACCGTTATCTTTGCGAAGCGGATCTGGGGATGGATCATGTCAATGTTTATGTACTAGACCATAAGAGCGGCAAGCTTAAGATAGTTGACATCATCCGGAGCGAACAGGAATCCGCGCCAAGACATCTTAAGTTTTCCAAGGACGGTCGGTTCCTGTACATCGTTCATGAACTGAAGAATTATATCGATGTGTACCGTTATCAAGAAACGGCACCGGGAAATCCGGAGTTTGAGAAGATCCAGAGCATCAGCACCCTGAATGACTATCATGCTGGCGGGTCGGCGGCCAGCGCCCTTAATATTTCCGAAGACGGCGGCTATCTATGCAGTTCCAATGCCGGGGATAACAGCGTAATCCTGTATTCCATCGACCAAGAGACCGGCATGCTGGCCAAGCTGTTCTGTCTGCCGGTGAGCGGCGATTATCCCAAAGATGCCGCTTTATTTCCCGATAACCGGCATCTGGTATCGTTAAATCATGATACGAACAGCATGACTTTCTTTAACGTAAACATGGATGAAGGTACGCTGATCATGAACGGGAAGGCAATCAAGGTGGACCGGCCTAACTGTGTTATTTTCCATAAACTGACTTAAGAACCGTCAGTTTTGATCCCATATTGACCATCATGGCATCTAACAACGTTATGGCCGCCATAGCTTCAATTACGACCACGGCGCGGGGGACGATGACGGGGTCATGCCGTCCTTTAATAGAAATGGCAACCTCTTCGCCATTTTTATTTACGGTCTGCTGTCGAGCGGATATGGAAGGCGTCGGCTTGATATGTGCCCGCAGGAAAATATCCGAACCGTCGCTGATGCCGCCCAAGATACCGCCGGCATGATTCGTCCGCTTTCTGACCGTTCCGTTTTCCCTGTAAAATGAATCATTGTTCTGGGAACCTGTGGCGGCGGAAACAGCGGTTCCGTCCCCGATTTCAACAGCCTTAACCGTACCTACTGACATGAGGGCGCCCGCCAGAGCCGCATCCAGTTTATGAAAGACCGGTTCGCCGATTCCCGCCGGAACACCGGTGATCCGGCAGGCAACGACACCGCCGGCGGAGTCCGAATTACGCATACATTCTTCCAGAAAAGCCAAGGCCATCGCATCGGCTTCCGGATCCGGCATGGCCGTGGCGGCCGTATAGATATTTTCTTCTTGATAGCGGCTAGGATCAATGGAAACCGGACCGATGGACTGGGTATAGGCCGTCACTTTGACGCCCAGTTCCTTAAGGATCTTAGCGGCCACCGCGCCGGCGGCGACCCGGCCCAGCGTTTCCCGGCCGGAGGAACGTCCGCCCCCGCGGTAATCGCGGATGCCGTACTTGGCATCATAAGTATAATCAGCGTGGCCTGGCCGGTAGCAGGAAGCGATCTCGCTATAGTCGGAGGACCGTTCCGAAGTGTTGCGTACCATGACCGTAATCGGAGCACCGGTAGTCAGGCCATTGAAGATGCCGGATAAGATTTCGGCTTCATCCGCTTCTTTCCGGGGCGTCGCTATCGCTGTCCATCCCGGCCGGCGGCGGTTCAGATAGGCCTGGATATCCGCCGCGCCAAGCGGCAGTCCGGCCGGACAGCCGTCGATGACAACACCGAGTGCCGGTCCGTGAGATTCCCCCCATGTAGTGACGGTAAATAATTTTCCTGTAGTAGAACCTGCCATAATAACTCCTTATCCGTAATCTTTATCCGTTTATTGTCATCGCCGTACTTAGCTATATCGGAGAAATTATAACCCACATCAAGTAAAACCGCAAGTCCGTAAAGGTTTGAATTGTTATTGGGGCGGTATTTAATTTGGATTATTGCACTCACCATTAATTGTAACATAAATTATAACAGTAATACTAAAAATATAGTGTACAAATAGAGCATTTGTGGTATGATATATTTTAGAAAAATATGTGTATGCGGGAATAGGCGGATGAAAAAGTCATTTAAGGAAAAAATCATCATTTATTATCGGAAAACTATAGAAAAACATACTTGGCTCCGTGTTCCTGCTTTTGTTATCCTGTCAGGTATTTTATTTGGATACCACGTCTTGGCCAAATTCTTCGGGGCTTGGAAAAAATATGCCTTTACCGCGTTTCTGCTGCTGATGTTTTTAGCCGGGAGCAGCTTTACCTATCCGGTTTTCGGAGAAGGGGAAGGCTTTATAGCGCCGGAAGCAGAACCGGAAGCCGTAGCGGTCGCGGAATCTACCATCGAACTGGCTGAGGAAGATGAAGTGTTGCCGGAAGAGATAGAGCTTCTGGAGGATGCCGACGTTCTGGAAGGCTATGAAGATGCCGAGCTTCACGGCATAGAAGAGCTGGATAAATACTCTTTGGCAGATATCCTGGAAGGGAGCCAGCTGGAAGGAGAGGAACCGACAGGAAGCTTGGAAAGTACGGAGATCATAAGCTTTTCGGCAGATGACTGGCGTTTGATCCTGATCAATAAACAGCACCCGATCCCGGAAGATTATACCTTTAACCTAGGAACGATCAAAGGCAGCATGCAATGCGATGAAAGGATCATCAACGACTTGCTGCAGATGCTTCAGGATGCTCAGGATGACGGCATTTCACTGGTCATCTGTTCACCATATCGGGACCTGTCCCGGCAGGAGATTCTTTTTAACCGTAAGATTGAGGCTTATATGCGAAAGGGCATGTCCTATCTGGAAGCCTATAAGCTGTCGTCACAGTCGGTTACGGTTCCCGGCGCGAGTGAGCATCAGATCGGCCTAGCTATTGATATTATCTCAGATACCTACTTTACGCTGGATGCCGGCTTTGCGGAGACGGAAGCCGGGAAATGGCTAAGTAAGCATAGCAGTGAACATGGCTTTATCCTGCGTTATCCGCAGGGCAAGGAATATATCACCGGAATAGAATTCGAACCTTGGCATTTCCGTTATGTGGGAAAAGAAGCGGCGGCTATTATAGCGGAGCAAGGGATTACTTTGGAAGAGTTTGTTGATAAGCATCTATGATATTTTATATAATATTCTAATTTAAGATATAAATTAACGTGAAGGAGCGGACGGATGTACCGGATATTGAAGCGGGAGGGAAGGGCAAAAAGAGGAGAGCTGGAAACACCGCATGGTGTAATCCAGACCCCGGTCTTCATGAATGTAGGAACAGCTGCCGCCATCAAAGGAGCCGTATCTACGGCCGATCTGGAAACGATCAAGACTCAGGTACAATTATCCAATACCTATCATCTTCATGTGCGTCCGGGTGATGAGGTCATCTGGAAGTTAGGCGGAATACACCGTTTTATGTCATGGGACAGGCCTATACTGACCGATTCCGGTGGATTTCAGGTGTTTTCCCTAGCATCTTTAAGGAAGATCAAGGAAGAAGGCGTTTACTTTCAGTCGCATATTGACGGCCGAAAGATATTCATGGGTCCGGAGGAAAGTATGCGGATTCAATCGAACCTAGCCTCTACCATAGCCATGGCCTTTGATGAATGCCCATCCAGCAAGGCGGACCGCAGCTATGTAGAAGCATCTGTGATGCGGACATCCAGATGGCTGGAACGGTGCATAGCCGAGATGAAATGCCTGAACGGACGGGAGGCGACGATCAATAAACAGCAGATGCTGTTTGGCATCAATCAGGGGGCGATATTTGCGGATATCCGCCGGGAACATGCCAAAAGGATCGCCGCGCTGGACTTGGACGGCTATGCGGTGGGCGGCCTTGCCGTCGGGGAAAGCCATCAGGAAATGTATTACATATTGGAAGAAACAGTACCGTACCTGCCCACGGACAAACCGACTTATCTGATGGGAGTGGGCACGCCGGCCAATATTTTAGAAGGCATCGAACGCGGAGTGGATTTTTTTGACTGCGTGTACCCGAGCCGCAACGGAAGACATGGCCACCTATATACTAACTTCGGGAAACTCAACCTGTTTAATGCGAAATACGAACTGGATGACCGGCCTATTGAAGAAGGCTGTGGCTGCCCGGTCTGCGGCAGGTATTCTAGGGCCTATCTCAGGCACCTGCTCAAAGCCGGGGAAATGCTCGGCATGCGGCTCTGTGTGCTTCATAATCTATATTTTTACAACACCATGATGGAAGAAGCCAGAAAAGCTTTGGAAGATGGCTGTTTTTATCAATATAAAAAAGAAAAGCTTAAGTTTTATTAACATAATTCAGATTTAAGCCAATCTGAAATATATTTAGGCTTGTTTTTACTTAAGAATTTGTGTATTATGGTTTTGAGACAGGAGGAATTAAGATGAATATTTTATTAACAGCCACAGCAGACGCGGCTGCAACCGGTAATCCTTTGATACTGATGGTTTTCTATGTAGTTTTTATTGTCGGCTTTGTCTATCTGGTTATTATGCGTCCGCAGAAAAAAGAGCGGAAAAAGATGGCCGCCATGCTATCATCACTGGAAATAGGCGACAGTGTCCTGACTAACAGCGGCTTCTACGGTACGATAATCGACATTACGGATGACACGGTAATTATTGAATTCGGTAATAATAAAAACTGCCGCATTCCGATGCAGAAAGTGGCTATCGCCCAGATCGAGAAACCTGATGCAGAATAAGGACTCACGCTCTTTCCGATAGAGTTACCAAAGGCGCAATTTTGCGCCTTTCTTAAAATTAAAGCAATGAGCCAGGAAGGAAAAATATGGAATTAAAAATAGCGTGTATTTCCGGCGACGGGATCGGGCCGGAGATCGTTGCCGAAGCCAGAAAGGTACTGGCTAGGACAGCAGATATATATGGACATGAGATTCATTATACCGATGTTTTGCTGGGTGGGGCTTCGATTGATGTCCATGGTGTGCCATTGACGGAAGAGGCGATACATATAGCCCGACATTCCGATGCGGTGCTGATGGGTTCCATCGGCGGAGATGCTACAGTATCTCCTTGGTACCGCTTGGCTCCTGAGTTAAGGCCGGAAGCAGGGCTGCTGTCGCTCAGGAAGGCACTGAATCTGTTTGCCAACCTGCGTCCGGCACTTATGTATGAAGAGCTGGCAGCGGCCTGCCCGCTGAAGGAAAGCGTTATCGGCGGCGGTTTTGATATCATGATCCTGAGGGAACTTACCGGCGGGCTCTATTTCGGGGACAGGAAAACCGTGACCGAAAACGGGGTGCGCAAGGCGATGGATTCGCTGGTTTATGATGAAAAAGAAATCAGGCGGGTGGCTTTAAAGGCTTTTGACATCGCCATGAAGCGCAAACGCAAAGTGACTAGTGTCGATAAGGCTAATGTGCTGGATTCTTCCCGGCTCTGGCGGGCGGTAACGGAAGAAGTAGCCCGGGATTATCCGGCGGTTGTCCTAGAGCATATGCTGGTGGATAACTGCGCGATGCAGCTGGTCAGACATCCGGCTCAGTTCGATGTGATCCTGACGGAGAATATGTTCGGGGATATCCTGTCCGATGAAGCCAGTATGGTGACGGGGTCTATCGGCATGCTGGCCTCGGCGTCGCTCAATGATTCACGGTTCGGCTTATACGAACCCAGTCATGGTTCGGCTCCGGACATTGCCGGCAAAGACATGGCCAATCCGATTGCCACCGTGTTATCGGCAGCTATGATGCTGCGCTACTCGTTTGATCTGGACCGCGAGGCGGATGCCATCGAAAAGGCCGTTAAGCAAGTTCTGACAGACGGATACCGCACCGGCGATATCATGTCCGAAGGAAAGACGAAAGTAGGCTGCTCCCGGATGGGCGACTTGCTGGCAGAAAGAATAATGGCCTCATAATAATCAAAGGAGTATCTCATATGAAAAGTGATTCTATAAAAACCGGCATCCAGCAGGCACCCCACCGCAGCCTGCTCAATGCGCTCGGCTATACGGAAGAAGAACAGCGGCGTCCCCTGATCGGGATCGTAAATTCCTACAATGAAATTGTTCCCGGCCATATGAACCTGGATAAGATCACCGAAGCGGTCAAGCTGGGTGTTGCCATGGCGGGCGGCACTCCGGTGGTATTTCCGGCGATTGCCGTCTGTGACGGGATCGCCATGGGACATATCGGCATGAAATACTCCTTGGCAACCCGGGAGATCATTGCCGATTCTACCGAATGTATGGCTCAGGCTCACGGCTTTGACGGTCTGGTATGCATTCCCAATTGCGATAAAAATGTCCCCGGCCTTTTGATGGCGGCCGCCAGAGTCAATATTCCGACTATTTTCGTGTCCGGCGGGCCGATGCTGGCCGGCACCGTAAAAGGAGAAAAGAAAAGCTTATCCGCTATGTTTGAAGCCGTCGGCAGCGTGGCGGCCGGCACCATGAGCAGGGAAGACCTGAGCGAGCTGGAAGCAAAAACCTGTCCCACCTGTGGTTCCTGTTCCGGCATGTACACGGCGAATTCGATGAACTGCCTGACCGAAGCCTTAGGGATGGGACTGCGCGGCAACGGAACGATACCGGCGGTTTTTTCGGAACGCATCCGTTTGGCTAAACATGCGGGAATGAAGATCATGGAACTGGTAGAGCGGGATATAAAGCCCCGCGATATCATGACGGAGAAAGCCTTTATTAATGCCCTGACTATTGATATGGCGCTGGGCTGTTCCACTAATTCCATGCTGCATCTGCCGGCGATCGCCCATGAAGCCGGCGTGGAACTGAATCTGGACATGGCCAATGAACTGTCCGGCAAGACACCCAACCTTTGCCATCTGGCGCCGGCCGGCCCGACTTTTATTGAAGAACTGCATGAAGCGGGCGGTGTTTATGCGGTTATGAAGGAACTGACCAAATTAGGACTGCTTGACACCGGTCTGATCACCGTCAGCGGCCTGACCGTGGGTGAGAACATCAAAGATGCGGTAAATAAAAACACTACAGTAATCAAAACTGCCGAAGCTCCCTACTCGACAACGGGCGGCATTGCCGTATTGCGCGGCAATCTGGCTCCCGAAGGCAGCGTGGTGAAACAGTCAGCAGTTGTCCCCGAGATGATGGTCCATGAGGGTCCGGCCCGGGTATTTGACTGTGAAGAAGATGCGGTGGCGGCGATTACCGCGGGGCAGATCAAAGCCGGGGACGTAGTGGTGATTCGTTATGAGGGCCCGAAAGGCGGTCCCGGCATGCGCGAGATGCTCAACCCTACTTCCGCCATCGCCGGAATGGGTCTGGGTTCCAGCGTAGCCCTGATTACGGACGGTCGTTTTTCGGGGGCATCCCGCGGCGCGTCGATCGGCCATGTGTCACCGGAAGCCGCCGTCGGCGGGCCGATTGCCCTAGTTGAAGAAGGCGATGTCATCCGTATTGATATTCCCGGCAAGCGATTACAGGTACAGCTTGCCGATACGGAACTTGCTGACAGGAGAGCGCAATGGCAGGCCCGTGAACCGCAGGTCAAGTCCGGCTATCTGCAAAGATACCGGAAGATGGTCACCAGTGCCGCCAGAGGCGCTATATTGGAGATTACCTGATAGATGGCGGAGTTATTATCAATATTACTTATTTACGTCAGGAGGAAAAAATGCAGCTGACAGGAGCAGAGATTGTTGTTGAATGTTTAAAGGAACAAGGCGTCGATACCGTGTTCGGGTATCCGGGGGGAACGATTTTAAATGTCTATGATGCTTTATATAAGCATAGCGGCGATATCAGACATATACTGACCTCCCATGAGCAGGGGGCATCACACGCGGCGGACGGTTATGCAAGGGCAACCGGCAAAGTCGGGGTCTGTCTTGCCACCAGCGGGCCGGGAGCCACCAATCTGGTTACCGGCATTGCGACTGCCTATATGGATTCGGTGCCGGTGGTGGCGATTACCTGTAACGTGATCCTGCCGTTACTCGGCAAGGATACTTTTCAGGAGGTAGATATTGCGGGGGTCACCATGCCGATCACCAAGCATGGCTATATTGTCAAAGATGTGTCCATACTGGCTGACACCCTGCGGAAAGCCTTTACGATTGCAAGGAGCGGACGTCCGGGGCCGGTACTGGTAGATATCACCAAGGACGTGACCGCTGCGTTATTTGAATATGATAAAGTCATCCCGGAGCCGCCAGAAAGGCCGGCATCTTTTACGGAAGAAGAGATTGCCAAGGCCGTCTCACTGATCCGCAGTTCTCAGAAGCCATATGTCTATCTGGGCGGCGGGGCAATTATCTCCGGAGCTTCGCCGGAGGTCAGGGAATTTGTCCATAAGATCAATGCCCCGGTTTGCGATACATTGATGGGCAAGGGAGCCTTTGACGGACGCGACGAGCTTTACACCGGGATGATCGGCATGCATGGCACGAAGGCTTCCAATCTGGGGGTCAGTGGCTGTGATCTGCTGATTGCGCTGGGAGCTAGGTTTTCCGACCGGGTAGTAGGGGATTCCAGCAGATTTGCCGCCGGAGCAAAGATCCTGCATATTGACATTGATGCCGCCGAAATCAATAAAAACATCCTTACCGATGCCTCTATTGTCGGTGACCTGAAAGAAATCCTTACTAAGCTCAACGCTTGTCTGGATCAGCAGGAACACAATGAGTGGCTTGCGCATATAAAAGAACTGAAAGAAAAATATCCGCTGAATTATCATCAGGACGGCTTGTCCTGCCCTTTTGTAATAGAAGAAATCTATCGCATCACGGAGGGAAAAGCTTTGATAACCACCGATGTGGGGCAGCATCAGATGTGGGCGTCACAGTACTATAAATATTCCGAGCCGCGCAGCTTTTTGTCTTCCGGCGGTCTGGGCACCATGGGTTATGGCTTGGGAGCCTGTATCGGCGCCAAGGTCGGCCGGCCGGATAAGATCTGCATCAACATTGCCGGAGACGGGTGTTTCCGCATGAATATGAACGAACTGGCCACAGCAAGCCGCTATGACATCCCGATCATCCAGGTCATCATTAACAACCATGTGCTGGGAATGGTACGGCAATGGCAGACGCTTTTCTATGAAAAACGTTACTCCCAGACCGTGCTCGATGATAAAGTGGATTTTTGCGTAGTTGCGCAAGGACTCGGCTGCGAGGCGGTCAGGGTAACGATGAAAGAAGAGGTAGAGCCGGCCATCAGAAGGGCGCTTGCGGGAAATAAGCCGATGGTTATCGAATGTATGATACCGGAAGATGACAAGGTTTTCCCCATGGTGCCGTCCGGCGCTCCAATCAGTGAGGCATTTGACGAACAGGATCTGGGATGAAGAATGTACTGAAAGGCATTTGTATCGGCTGCTGTGTTATTGCCCTGCTTTCAGGGGCGGGATATCTGGGTTTATCATGGTATTATATGGGTGAATTCAGCTACAATACATGGATAAACGGCATCTATTGCACCGGTAAAAGTGTCGCGGAAGTTAATGACGAATTAAGCCAGGGATTTGAGTACCGTGATCTGACTGTTTTGGATCAGAACGGAGAATCCCATGTTATTTCTATTGATAAAATCGGCTTTTCCTTTGACTTTGCCGACAGCCTGACGGCCTATAAAAATCAGCAGAACCCCTATCTATGGATTGACAACCTGTTTCATGAGACAGATTATAAACAATTAAAGCCCCGGATCAGTTATGACAAAGCCGCCCTAGAAAAGGAAGTCAGTGCCTTGCTGTTTATGAGGGAAGCGGCTGTCCGCCGGACCGATGAAGTCAAGATCCAGAAGACCGCGACAGGCTATGTGCTGATAAACGGCAGAGATCAAGTACTCAACCCGGAAATCGTGCAAGCAGTCATTGCGGCGGCCATAGAGGGCATGGAACCGACGGTGGATCTGCGTGCGGCGGGCTGCTATGAAGACTTGCCTTTAGACGCTAAGATGCGGGATGTACTGGCCTTGTGGAATAAAGTACGGGAGTTTCAGGACTGCCGTATCGTCTATCAGCTCGGTGAGGATCAGCTTCCTTTAGATGCCTCAATAGTATGCGAATGGTTCACCTTGACCGATTCCGGCGGCTTTGCTTTAGACGCGCGGGGCAACCTGGTGCCGGATGAGGAAAAAATAAGGCAGTTCATTGCCGGCCTAGCGGAAGAATATGATACCGTAGGGGGGCCAAGGGAGTTTGGTGCCACCCGGGGCGTGACCGTGACCGTGACGGGTGGCTTATATGGCAACCAGATTGATCAGGAAGCGGAAACGGCTTATCTGCTTCAGGCGTTTCAGGACCGCCGCGCCGCGACACGTACCCCGGAATATTCCCAGCAGGCTCTTTATCAAGGCAAAGATGATATCGGTTCTACCTATATCGAAATTGATCTGACGGAACAGATGTTGTATTATTACGTGGAAGGGACATGCGTCATTGAAACCCCGGTCGTGACCGGGAATACTTCCCTGAGGCGGGGGACGCCGGAAGGCGTCAACTTTGTCTATGCCAAACAGACCAACCGGATCCTGCGCGGGGAAGATTATGCCTCTCCGGTGGATTACTGGCTGCCGGTCATCGGAGCGGTGGGCATACACGATGCCTCCTGGCGGAGCCAGTACGGCGGCGAGATTTATAAGACCGACGGTTCACACGGCTGTATTAATACCCCGTATGAAGCTGTTGAGAAGCTGTATGACATCGTCGAGATAGGCACCCCCTGTGTGATGTTTTATTGATATAGGTGTAGTTAAATTGTTGACTATAATTAATATTTAGAGTAAAATACATTAAAGTTGCTATTAAGGAGGAAAATACGTGTCAAGAGTTTACAATTTTTCGGCGGGACCGGCGGTACTGCCGGAAGAGGTGTTACAGGAAGCAGCAGAAGAGATGCTGGATTATAAAGGATCAGGGATGTCGGTCATGGAAATGTCGCACCGTTCCAAGGCCTATGAGGGTATTATAAAGGAAGCTGAGGCTGATCTGCGAAAGCTCATGAACATCCCAGGCAATTATAAGGTGCTTTTTTTACAGGGCGGTGCCAGCCAGCAGTTTGCCATGATTCCCATGAACCTGATGAAGAATCGTAAAGCAGCTTATATAATCACCGGAGAATGGTCTAAAAAAGCCTTTGAGGAGGGGAAGAACTATGGCGAAGTGACAGCGGTTGCCTCTTCCGCAGACGCGAATTTTTCTTATATTCCCGACTGCACAGACCTAGATATACCGGACGATGCCGATTATCTGTATATCTGTGAGAACAACACGATCTATGGTACAAAGTTTAAAAAGCTTCCCGACGCCAAAGGCCATACCTTGGTGGCGGATGTGTCTTCCTGTTTTTTATCGGAGCCGGTAGATGTATCAGAATATGGAGTATTATATGGCGGTGTCCAGAAAAACATCGGCCCGGCCGGTGTGGTGATCGTGATCATCCGGGAAGACCTGATTCCCGAAGCATGTCTCCCGGGTACCCCGACGATGTTGAAGTATAAAACCCATGCCAAAGCAGAATCGCTTTATAACACCCCCCCGGCCTATGGCATATATATCTGTGGCAAGGTATTCAAATGGCTGACCGAAAAAGGCGGCCTTGCCGCTATGAAAGCGTATAATGAAAAAAAAGCGGCCGTATTATATGATTATCTGGATCAGAGCCGACTCTTCATAGGAAGCGTCCGCAAGGAAGACCGTTCCTTGATGAACGTCACCTTTGCCACCGGTTCGGCAGAACTGGATGAGCTGTTTATCAAAGAAGCCAAGGCCGCCGGACTGGACAATTTAAAAGGTTACCGGACCGTGGGCGGCATGCGTGCCAGTATTTATAATGCAATGCCTATTGCCGGCGTAGAGAAACTGGTGGAATTCATGAAAGCTTTTGAGGGCAGGCACCGTAACTGAAGTATGTTACATAAACAAATCAGAAAGAGGAAAAAGAAGAGGAAGAAAAATGTTTCAGTATCATTGTTTAAACCAGATTGCTGAGGTAGGACTTAGCAGATTTACGGATAAATTTGCGGCAACAGACCAGATGGGGGAGGCGCATGGCATCTTAGTCCGGAGTGCCTCCATGCATGACCTGGAGCTGCCGGATGGCTTACTGGCGATAGCCAGGGCCGGGGCCGGGGTCAACAATATTCCCTTGGAGAAATGTGCCGAAAAGGGCATTGTCGTATTTAACACGCCGGGAGCCAATGCCAACGGCGTGAAAGAGCTGGTGATCGCCGGCATGCTGCTGGCGGCCAGGGACATTGTCGGCGGCCTTAACTGGGTGGCAGCCAATAAGGACGATCCTGATATCGCCAAGGTGGCCGAAAAAGAAAAGAACCGCTTTGCCGGCACGGAATTACGGGATAAGAAACTCGGCATCATCGGTCTGGGTGCAATCGGCGGACCGGTGGCCAATGTCGCAAAGCATATGGGCATGGAAGTATATGGTTATGATCCCTACCTTTCGGTTGACGCGGCATGGAATCTGAGCCGTGACATCAAGCATGTCATAAATATCGATGAAATCTATGAAAAATGTGATTATATAACCATCCACGTCCCGTTGCTGGACAGTACCAGAGGCTGCATCAACAAAGATGCCATCCGGAAAATGAAGGACGGGGTCATCATTCTTAATTTTGCTAGAGATCTGCTGGCCGATGAAGCGGATATCCTCGAAGGCATCAAAGCCGGCAAGATCCGCCGCTATGTATCTGACTTTCCTAACCCGACAACAGCGGGACAGGAGGGCTGTATCGTAATTCCGCACCTTGGCGCGTCTACCGGGGAATCCGAGGATAACTGTGCCAAGATGGCAGTGAGACAGCTGGTGGACTATATGGAAAACGGCAATATCAATAACAGCGTTAATTATCCCCGCTGCGACATGGGCATATGCATGCAGGCTGGAAGGATTGCTATTTTTCATCTGAATAAGGCCAATATGATCACGAAGTTTACCGCCTGCTTTGGTGACCAGAATATCAATATCTCCGACATGACCAATAAATCAAAGGGCGACTATGCCTATACGATGCTTGACCTTGATGAAAAGGCCACAGCGGACAGTGTTAAGAGGCTGGAGTCAATACCGGGAGTGCTCCGGGTGCGGGTGGTAAAATAAACAATAGACGAGTAAGATTCTGCTGACACGCTGTTATCCGAACAGATTGCCGCGTGTCAGTTTTCTAAGTTGCCCTGCAGATCCTGTTCGCGTCGGACGGCAGCCTCGCTGGCAAGATCCATGTATTTTATAAAGACCTCTTCTAATGAAATCTTATTTTCACGGGCGATTTCTTCCATAATGGGACGCAGTTTTTCCAGTTGGAAGGAAACCGGCGTTTTCTGGGGATCAATATCTTTTAGTGCTTCATCGGCATATCGGTTGATCCGGTCTAATATCTGCCTGTCTTGATTCTGCATTTTACCAATCCTTTCGTGACGCTTATTCTTATAATTCTACTGACCAGTTATGATTATTGGGTTATGATTATTTTAACACTAGATGCTTGTACTGACCAGTTATATTTGCTAAAATAGTTTGAACACACTTAAGGTTTGTTACACCTAATCCAGAGAAAACGTTTTTATTATACACAATACGGAGGTAATATTGTGAACAAAAAACTATACCGGTTAATGAACTGGCCGCAAATCGAGGGCATCGTTTATTCCGAGGAAGATCATCCCCATGAAACGCTGGGACCGCATATCGCCGGCAACAGTACCTTGCTCCAGACTTTCCAGCCGGGTGCTAAGAGCGTGGAAGTGGTGATAAGAGGCCAAAAGACTGCTTATAAGATGGTGATGGCTGATGAGGAAGGTTTTTTTGCCTGTCTGATACCAGGGAAAAATATCGGGAAATATAGCTACCGCGTTACCGATAAGAATAAAAACGTCGCGGAAGTAAGGGATGCCTATGCTTTTGCCCCGCAGCTTACGGAAAGGGATATCAACAAGTTTGCCGCCGGTATTCATTATACGGTATATGATAAGTTAGGCGCGCATCCGATGACGGTAAACGGTACGAAAGGCGTTTATTTTGCCTTATGGGCGCCCAACGCGATCCGGGCCAGCGTGGTGGGAGATTTTAACCGCTGGGACGGGCGGACGCACCAGATGAGCAGAATGGATGACAGCGGTATTTTTGAGATATTTATTCCCGATGTAAAAGACGGGGATATTTATAAATATGAATTGAAGATAAAGGGCGGGCTGATATATCTGAAAGCGGACCCCTATGCTTTTGGCCAGGAGCTGCGTCCCGACACGGCTTCCGTGGTCCGCGGCATGAAGTTTACGTGGGAGGACAGCGAGTGGCTGGCAATCAGGAGCGCCCGGCAGAGCAAGGAAGCGCCCATCAGCGTGCTGGAAGTGTACTTGGGGGCGTTTGAGAAAGCAGAAGGCCAGCCCGGCTATCTTAATTACCGGGAGATAGCGCCTTTACTGATTAAATATGTTAAAGAAATGGGATATACCCATGTAGAGCTGATGCCGGTGATGGAACATCCGCGGGATGCTTCACTGGGGTATCAGATGATCGGGCACTATGCCCCTACTGCCCGTTACGGAACGGCAGAAGATTTCATGTTTTTCATGAATGAAATGCATAAGGCCGGTATCGGGGTTATCTTGGACTGGGCAGCGGCAGATTTCCCTAGGGATGACTACGGCCTGTCCGGTTTTGACGGCACCTGCCTGTATGAGCATCTGGATCCTAGACAAGGCAGTCATCCGGAGCGGGGAACGATGCTTTATAATTACGGGCGTCCGCAGGTATCTAATTATCTGATTGCCAATGCCCTTTATTGGGTGGAAAGATATCATGCCGACGGGATCCGCATGGATGCCGTGGCGGCCATGCTGTACTTGGATTATGGAAAAAGTGACGGAGATTGGGTCGCCAATATGTACGGCGGCAATGAAAACCTAGAGGCGGTTGAGTTGATCAAGCATCTTAATTCGATGATGAAAAAGCGTAATCCGGGCGTACTGATGATTGCGGAAGAATCCTCCTCTTGGCCGCAGATGACCGGAGCCTTGGACGAAGGCGGCCTAGGATTTGATATGAAGTGGAATGTCGGATGGCGGAATGATTATTTCCGATACATCAGTTTTGACCCTTATTTCCGGGCTCATCATCATCATGAGCTGACTTTCAGCATGATCTATGCCTATAGCGAAGAATACCTGCTGCCATTTTCTCATGATGAGGTGATGAACGGCAAAGCCGGCATGATCGGCAAGATGCCCGGTGAGGCTGCCGATCAGTTTGCCAATCTGCGCCTGACTTATGCCTATTGGATGATGCATCCCGGCAAAAAGCTGCTGCTCATGGGACAAGACCTCGCAGAGCTGGAAGAATTCAGTGAAAACAGCAAAACAAAATGGTCCCTATTGCAGAAGGATGAACATAAAAAGCTGAACCGGCTCGTAAAAGAACTGAACTGGTTTTACCGGAAGAACCCGGCTCTGTTTCGGCGGGACAGCTATCCTGACGGTTTTAAGTGGATCAACTGCATTTCGGCGGAGCAATGTATGCTTTCCTTTATCCGCCAGACGCATAACAAAGAAGAAACGCTGGTGGTGGCCGCCAATTTTGCCAATGTCAAGCAGGAGTTTGTGATCGGGGTGCCTTATGAAGGCAAATATAAGGAGATCTTAAATACCGATGCCAGAGAGTTCGGCGGCAAGGGCAGGGTCAACATCCGCGTCAAAGAGGCGGCTGAAAAAGAAGTGGATGAAGCGCCCTATTCGTTCAAAATGAACAGTGCGCCGCTGTCCCTCAGTGTCTTCCAGTACGTTCCCTATACGGTTGTAGAACAGGCAGAATTGTTGAAAAAGAAAAAGGAGCAGCTGGCTAAGAAACAGCAGAAAGAAAAAGAAGCCGCAAGTAAGCGGGCGGCCGCCAAAAAGAACACCAAGCCAAAAGCAAAAATAACAGCGGAATAAACAGTGGTAGCGAAAAATAAAAGTCTGTTTAAAAGGAATGTAAAATATGGCGCATGATTTTCTTATCTTAATTACCCCGGATATTGTATTACCGGCCGGAGCAGTCCGGCAGTTTTTGGCGCAACTGCCGGAAAAAGCCCTTCATCTTGGCGTCCGGGCTGTGTTGGCATTGGTATTTTACCTGATCGGTATCCAGATCATCAGACTGATCCGCAGCATAGTCAAACGGGCCTTGCAGCGTATGCATGCAGATACGGGCGTTATCCAGTTCCTTAACTCTTTTCTAAAGATCACGCTGAACATCGTCTTGTTATTTATGATCGCTTCCGGCCTTGGCGTGGATGCCGCCAGCATAGCCGCCCTGCTGGGGACCATGGGCGTGGCAGTCGGCCTCGCAGTGCAGGGCAGCCTTTCTAATTTCGCCGGAGGAGTCCTGATCATGCTGCTGCGGCCGTTCAAGGTCGGCGACTATATCAAGGAAGATACCAACCAGAATGAGGGCACGGTCATTGAACTGAATATTTTTTATACCAAGCTGCGGACAGTGGACAATCAGATCGTCGTGCTGCCCAACGGATCGCTGGCTAACAACAGCCTGACCAACCTGGCGGTTGACAGCGACCGCCGCCTGGATATTATCATCGGTATCTCCTATGAAGCCAAGCTCCATACCGCCAAAGCGGTCATCCTTAAGGTGCTTGAAGAAGATGAAGCTGTGATGAAGGACCAAGAATACCGGGTATATGTCAATGAACTGGCTATCGGCCGGGTCAATATCGGCGTCCGCTGCTGGTTTGCCGCCGAAGCTTATTGGGAAGGGAAATGGCGCATTACGGAGAATATTAAGTACGCCTTGGATGAGGCCGGTATCGACATGCCGCCATATCCCACGATCGGCTTTCCACAGTAGGAGATGGTTAAGAAGATATGGCTGTGGAGACATGATAAATGAAGAGATGATTTATGGGCAGTCAGCCATGAACGGCAGACTGCCCATGATATTTAGGTGTGACTGGCCGGCTATTATCATCCGGTATATACGGATCTGATCGCCCAAGCGATTTCGCTGTCCATGATGCCGGGATTATTGGTAACATAAGCAGCAAATTCGACGCTGTCACGGTATTGGATGCTCATGGCATGTGTTATTGAATACATGCCATATACATATCTGGGTATTACTGTTACCGTAAACTGTCCCGAGGCATTAGTAACTGCTTCACCATAGCTTAAGGCCAGATAATCATTGTTTTGCGAATACCAGTAGGGGTTAAAATACATCCCGGTAACAGCTGTATTGGCAATAGGATACTGATAACCGCCGGATATAGCATATACTAAACCATAGATTTCGACAGGATGAGAAGGTTCGGTTCTGAAACGGACATCAAACCCAGGGTAGGCTACATAGGGACTTGATTCGCTGCCTACTAATTCAGTGATCATGATTCCGTCAGGGCGCAGCCCCGGGGCGACCGACAGGGCATATTTTTGAATATCGCCGGAGCTAAATGCCGGTGCCGTATTTGTGACCCTGATATAATATGTTCCGTTCGTGACGGAGAGAACGCCGTTCGTGAGCGGTATCCTCTGGAGGAAGTGATAGGTGCTGCCTAAGTTAGTGTATACTTCCAGGGCACAGGTATTGCTGGAGGCTGTTGTAACTGACAGATTTAAATTATCATATTCCCGGTTTGTCGGGACCACAATCTTATACCAGTCACTGTCAATGGGGGAACTGATATTACGGTTAACAATAGTAACGATATTATCCGTGACAGAAATCTCACTTGCTTCGGTACTGTTGTCATTGGAACGGTTGTTGGCACTTATTTCAAATTTATCAAATTCACCCGGATCGCTGACTGAATAATGGATTGTAAAAGGCTGGGTAATACTGGCACCGGAAACCGACTCAATATATATAAAATATGTCTCGGTCGGGTTGGTCAGCGGAATCAGGTAACCGGTCGCTTCGGAAACAGTCCCCTCGCTTCCGTTCAGATAAGTGCCATATTGGGAATAAGCCACGACAACCCCGTTCTGATCCAAGATAAACAGGTCATAATCAATGCCGGCATCATGCGGAATATCCAGCTTGGCCTGCAGATATTTGCCGCCCGCAAGAACGATGGAATAGGCTTTATATCCGCCGGCCGTCTCGATATAATCATCAAAATACCCGTCTGTTGTCGATCTAGTCCGGTTGAGCAGGCGGCTGCCGCTCAAATCGGCCGGATCGACCTGGGTACCTATTTTGGGTGCGGCGACTACCTCATCCGGCTGAGGTAAATCAATGACTTCTACCTGTTCCTGTTCTTTTAGTTCGATATCTTCTAAGCTGTCAACATATTGCATGGGCAGCACGTCGCCATTATTCTGGCTGGTATCCATGGGCAGGACATCTTTCAGCATATTCAGGGTCGCATCATCCGCTTGTCCGGCATGAACCGGTATGCCTGTGCTTAACAGCATGCTTATGGCAATTCCTAAACTGATCAGTTTTATTTTGTACTTCATGTTTTTTCCTCCTAATATTCAAGTGTCGTGTCATCAATGTTGTGTGAACAGTTACAGCTTAGCCAGTAAATTCTATTCTCATCAACCAGGCAATCTCGCTATCCATAAGGCTGGGATCGTTACTAACCTGAACAGCAAATTCAACGCTATCGCGGTACTGTATTGACATGAGATGATATAAAACATATTGGCCATACACATATCCCGGTACAACACTTACAGTGAATTCTCCGGAGGCATTGGTGACTGCGTTCCCATAACTAAATGCCCAATCCTCATTATTCTGACTGTACCAGTAAGAATTAAAGTATATGCCGGTAACTTCGGTATTGGCAGAAGCGTACTGGTTGTCTCCTACCTGGGAATAGACGAGACCTGTGATATAGACAGGATGAGGAGATTCCGATCTGAAACGAGCCGCAAAGCCGGGATAGGCTACATAGGCAGAGGAACTTGATTCGCTTCCCACTAATCCGGTTATGATGATCCCGTCCGGGATTGATTGCGACTCAATCAGTAATGTATAGTCCTGTATATCATTGGAATTAAATACCGCCGCCGTGTTCTTAACCATGATATAATAAGTTCCGGTCTGGACATTAAGCTCACCATTGGTTATGGGCACTTTCTGGAGGAAGTGATAGGCAGGACTGCCTGTGTTAGTATAAACTTCAAACGTGCAGGCATTACTGGAGAGCGTTGAAAGCGCCAGAATCAATTTGCTGTAATTACTGCTGGGTGTAACCTCGATTTTATACCAGTCAATATCAATAGGTGAATGGATATTCCTGCCTAGGAGCTCTACAGTGTCAATAGAGACAGGGATCGTGCTTGCTTCGGTACTGTTGTCATTGGAACGGCTGTTAGCACTTATTTCATATGCATCGTACTCCCCCGGAATACTGATCGCAAAATTGACGGTAAACGGCAGGGTACTGCTGAAGCCGTCAGCCGACCAGACATATATATAATAAGTCTCTAGGGGGGCATTTAGCGGTACCATGTAGCCGGTTGACTCGGACACAGTTCCAGCGCTTCCGTTCAGATAACTGCCATACTGGGAATAAGCAACGATCTTGCCGTTCTTATCTAAGATATACAGGTCGTAGTCAATGTCCTCGTCATCGGGCAGATCCAACCGGACCTGTAGATATTGGCCGCCGGCAAGACTGACCGAATAGGTTTTGGAACCGCCATCTGTTTCAATGTAGTCGGCAAGACTGCCGTCGGCAATTGATCTTGTCCGGTTCAGCATCCGGCTTGCGTTTAATTCGGCCGGATCGACCTGCGTGCCGATTTTAGGTAAAGCCACCTCAGCTTCCGGCTGCGGCAATTCGGTGATTTCAACTTGAGCCGGCAAAAGCAGCTCTATTTCATCCAGGCTATCGACATATTGTATGGTAAGCCCGCCGTTATCGTTTTGGCTCCCATCTGTGTCAAGGACATCCTGCAGCAGAACCGGAGCTGCATTATCCCCTTGTCCGGCACTAACCGGCATGCCGGTGCCTAACAGCATGCTGGCCGCAATTCCTAAACTAATCAGCTTTCTTTTGTAACTCATAACTTCCCTCCTTTTTGACTTGTATTGAAAGTACCGGGTTCTTTAACCATTATATATGCTTAGCCCAAGCTGCCAGGCGATTCTGCTGTCTGCAAGGCTCGGGTAATCATCAATCTTGGCAGTAAAGGTGACACTGTCGCGATATTGATAACTGATGGCAGTTTCATACATATATCCGCCATAAGCAACCGGCAGATCGACAGTCACATTAAAAGCTCCGCCAGCATCGGTTGTCCCATAGGCATAGCGGTTGGCAAAGTCGGGTATGCCGATCTGTGACCAGTGAGGATTATGATACTGGCCGGTAACATCGACATCAGGCAAGCCATATAATTCGTTATCCAGTTCTATATATACGACGCCGATAATCTGCACCGGGCCGCGGTCGGTACGGAAGCGGGCGGCATAACCCGGATAAGCAACCATGTAATTAAGGCCTTCCGTCCCGTGCAGGCCGGTAATAATGATTCCGTCCGGTTTCAGGGTCGGCCATACCAGCAGCTGATATTCCTGGATGTCATCCGAATCAAATAAAGCAGCAGCATTGGTCACTCTTAAGTAATAAGTTCCGGTTGTAACCGAGAGGACTCCATTATTAACCGGCATCTTCTTTAAAGCTGGGTAAGTGCCGCCGACATCGGTAAAGACCTCTAAACCGCAGGCATTGACGGAATCAGTATAGAGCGCCAGATTGAGCTTGTCATAATAGCGATCGGAAGGAACCACGATTTTGTACCAGTCATTGTCAATCGGTGAATGGATGTTCCGGCCGGTGAGCATAGCACCTTCTGCGGGAAAGGTAAGCTGACCGGCATCCTGTACCTGCTCTTTGGGCTCGTCGCGGTCATATTCACCTGGAGCGCTTACTGAATAATGCAAGGTATAGGGCAGAGTATCACTGCAGCCTATGGCGGCCACAATATACATTTTCAGGGACATCTGACTGACATTGCTGGGAATCATATAACCGACCGCTTCAGAAACGGTTCCTTCGCCGCCATTGATATAAGGTGAATATCCGGCTTGGTCAAGGATGTTATCGTTACCATCGGTAATATAAAGGTCATAGTCGATATTAGCGTCATTGGGCATGTCAAGCTGAAGCTGTAGATAGTAGCCGCCGGGTAAAGTGACCGGATAATATACCGAGCTGTTCGGGATATCAATATAATCGGTAAAGCGGCCGTCAATAACCGACCTGGTTCTTGGCAGCAGGCGCTGTTCTGTGGAGAGGCCGGCATCGATTTTGGTGCCGATGTCTGTATTGCGGCCATATGTAGCGGGCTCCAGCGCAGATATTGTCCGCGGTATCTGCTCTAAGATTTCGACACCTTCAAAGTCTTCGATATATTGCACCTCTAGGACTTCGGCATTGACGTTTTGACCAGTATCCATAGTAAGATCATCATTCTTATGAGCCGGCATTTCCTTTTCTGCTGGCCCAGCATAGACTGGCAAGCCGGTGCATAATAGCATGCTTGCCACAATAACTAAGACGATATGTCTTCTTTTGCGTCTCATGTGTCTTCTCCTCCTTCTTCATTGCTTAACAACGGTTAGAGAAACGGTATAGTTAATAAAACTAATTAAATGATATATCAGAATATTAAATATATCAATTCATCTTGTTTAATCAACGCTTTATTCGTTCAAAGTAAATATTGTAATAATTATGAAGAATATCTAAAAAACATATTAAATACCAAACAAAGAAATCAAAAATATAATATTAATCCTGATGACTTGATATTGACTGCCTTGGCAGCCGGTAACAGCAAATAAATGGATGAATTTAAAAAATAATCTTGCCAATTTAAGTGTAAGACAGTATAATGGAATTTGTGGTTGCTTCCGTGGCTCAGCTGGTAGAGCGACGCATTCGTAATGCGTAGGTCAGGGGTTCGAATCCCCTCGGGAGCTTTGAATTTACAGACAAAAGGCGTATCTTATAAAAGAGAGATGTGCCTTTTTGTGTATCAAAGTATTTATTAAAAACCGTAACTTGGTTGCTTTTTTGCGTAAGGGAGATCATATCATAGAAGCACAAAGAGTTCAGATTAGTACAATTGAGGACGTTAATGCATTGCCGGAGGATAAAAGAGCAGAGTTGATGATTGATCTGAAAAATGGCATTGACGAGCGTAAGCAGAAGGATAATAATTAATTATGCCACTGGTAACAATAGCAGAGAAAGGAAGTGTGATATATGACATTACCGCAAGTGAACAGAGATTACACGATAGAGGATATTTATAATTTGCCGGAAGGTGAGCGGGCCGAGCTGATTGAAGGCCGGATTTATGATATGGCGCCGCCAAGTAGAACACACCAGGAAATATTAATGGAATTAAGCTATCAGATCAAGGAGTACATTAAATCAAAAGGCGGTTCCTGCAGGGTCTATCCTGCCCCATTTGCCGTGTTTATCAATGCCGATAACAAATCATACCTTGAGCCGGATATCAGTGTTATCTGCGATCCTAACAAGCTTACAGACAGAGGATGCAATGGTGCGCCGGACTGGATCATTGAAATCACATCACTTGGCAATGCCGGTCATGATTACCTAAAGAAACTAAATCTTTATGAAGCAGCCGGGGTAAGAGAGTACTGGATCGTAGATCCGCAAGAAGAAAAGATATTCGTATATTTCTTTGAAGCCGACTGGATTGCAAGATCGTATTCTTTTAAGGATAAAATCAAAGTGAATATCTATGGCGATCTGGAAATGGACTTTAATGATATCGTTATATAGTGTTTTCATCAATCTGGCAGCAGGTACCAAGGTAGCGTATGCCTGCTGCCGGTTCATTATTTGACTACTAAAGTCACAAATATTTACGTTAAGATAAGTAAAAATACAATTTGGCTATTGCTGTAAACCATATAAAATAGGCACATCCAACAAATAAAATGGACTCATATGATATGATCAACAAATAATTAATTATGCCACTGGTAACAATAGCAGAGTAAGGATGTCAGGAGTTTTTCATGATCACATGCTCTACCAGATCGGCGACATGTTCACAGGTATCACAGGCCGTCTCCATCACATTGTAGATTTCTGTCCAGACCGTAGTGGCACGGGCATCTTTCTGGGTCAGATACAGTTTACGCACAGCTTTGATGTAAAGGGCGTCGCCCTGTTCTTCCAGCCGGTTCAGTTCTATGATGGCTTCCAGCAAGGATTTGGGTTTTTTAAAATTTACAAATTCCTGAAATACATTCAGAAGCTTATCACAGCATTTTTTGATGATGCCGGCAAACAGGACAGCATCATCTTGGATGTGCTGTATATTGAACATATATATTTTCAGCAGGACGTCCTCGATAGCGTCGGTGACATCATCGATCTGATCGGTGATGGCCATGATATCTTCCCGTTCGATCGGGGTGATGAACTCCCGTACCAGTTCGTTGACCAGATGGTGCTTCTGCTCATCGGCCTCGTGCTCGATGGCATGAAGTTTTTTCATGTCTTCATCAAGGCGCTCGACCCGGAAATCGGCGAGGATGCGCTCCAGTTCCCTTGCCGCACGGCAGGAAATTTCCATCAGGGACTCCAGCATTAAAAAATAATTGTTATACTTTTTTTTGGCCATCGGCAGACACCTCGTTACATTATTATTTTGATTGAGCAACTATTAAAATATATAAAGAAATAATTTGGACATCAGAAAACCCACCAGGCCGCAGCCGGGAAAGGTCAGCGCCCATGCCAGCAGCATCTCTTTTACGATGCCCCAGTTCAGGGAGGAGAGACGCTTGGCAGCACCTACGCCCATGATGGCAGTTGTTTTCGTGTGGGTCGTGCTGACCGGCATGCCGGTCAGCGAAGAAATCAGCAGACAGCCGCCGGCCGCTAGGTCAGCAGCAAAGCCTTGATATTTTTCCAGCTGCACCATATTCATACCGACGGTCTTGATAATACGCAGTCCGCCTACGGATGTCCCCAAAGCCATGACGCCGGAGCATAGAAGCATCAGCCAGAGCGGCACTGCAAAGCTGCTGGCATCCGCTTGTCCTTTGGCAAGAAAGATGCCCAGCAAAAAGACGCCCATAAACTTTTGGCCGTCTTGCGCCCCATGCATAAAGGCCATCAAGGCTGCTCCGGTGATCTGGGCACCTTGAAAGAAATCTCCGGTTTGGCGGCGGTCTATCCGGCGGCAGATACGTTCAATCAGCTTTACGGTGACAAAGCCCAGACCGAAGCCGGCCAGCAGGGAAAAAATCAGGCCATACAGCACCTTTATCCATTCTGCGCCGTTGATTCCGTCTAAACTGCCGTGAACCGCGATCGCCGCCCCGCTTAAACCGGCAATCAGAGCATGGCTTTCGCTGGTCGGGATACCGAACCACCATGCCGCCGTAGCCCAGATGACGATGGCAAATAGCGCGGCGCAGAGGGCAGTCAGGGCTTCTTGGGCGTTGCCGCCAAAATCCACCATATTATAGATGGTCATGGCAACCGAGGCATTCAGTGCCGTCATGGCCAGAATCCCTAAGAAGTTAAATATGGTGGCCATCAGAATGGCTCTGCCCGGAGGCATGGCACGCGTTGAGATACAAGTGGCAATGGCATTGGGAGCGTCAGTCCAGCCGTTGACAAGGATCACGCCGATAGTCAGCAGTGACACAAAGGCAAACGGCGGGCTGGCAGTCAGAGACTGTATAAAATTAGGGAAATCAATACTCATAATTTTCCTGCCTTGATCTTATATTCAGAAAAGTGCAAAAGCGACTGCGAAACATGCAATGGCACATGGAACAGTATAGCATATATCCTGACGGATTTCTACATTACTTTTTTAAATAGTAAAATGATAGAAATCATTATATTTTTATTAGTATTGAAATAACCGCTTATTCCCGATATAATAACTTACATGAACGATAAAACATACGAATATGAGGCCATAATAAAGGCGGCCGATAAAGGTGGCGCATATGTTGTTTTTCCCTACGATATCCGCAATGAGTACGGCAAAGGACGGGTCAAGGTCCATGCCACATTTGACGGCGTGCCGTATGACGGGAGCATTGTCAACATGGGCGTTAAAAATGCGGACGGGTCGGTCTGCTATATAATCGGCATTTTAAAGGACATCCGCGCTAAAATCGGCAAACAGGCCGGTGATACTGTGAAAGTCACTATAATTGAAAGAAGATAGGAGAGGAAGCTGATGAAACCCAAAATATTCTCGGCCGCCTTTGCAGGCATTTATCCGATGTACATTCAAAAAGCGGAAAGAAAAGGGCGCACCAAAGAAGAAGTTGACATGATCATCTGCTGGCTGACCGGCTATGACACACCAGGATTACAGGCGCAGATCGACAGCGGTGCTGATCTTGAAACATTCTTTGCCGCCGCGCCACAGCTTAACGCCAATGCCGGCAAGATAAAGGGGACTGTCTGCGGGGTCAGGGTAGAAGAAGTGGAAGACCCGCTCATGCAGAAGATCCGCTGGCTGGACAAACTGGTAGATGAACTGGCTAAAGGCAAGGCGATGGATAAAATACTTAGGGCATAGATAATAACGTAGCCATCTTTTCATGCAACTCACCTGCTAAAAAAGCAACTCACGGATATTCTATTGAATAAAGATACCTCCTAGCTATAATGAGTTTATACAAACTGAATCAGTCGCACTGAGACAGGTAAACTTAGATAATAACAAGGAGGATTTGTTCATGGGAAGCATTATATTTTTCTTTTTGGCGGTAATCGAGGCAGGATTAATGATCTGGGCACTTATTCGGGAGGTGGATCTTACCAAGGAAAGAAGTATTGTCAGAATCGGCGAGTTTTTGACCTTATCGGCATTGGTGCTGACAGGTGTCCTGGAATGGGGGTTCCGCTATTATCTCATCATGCTGGTCTTATTCTTTCAGGCCTTGTCGGGAGCTATCAAGCTGGTGAAAAATAACCGGAAAGAAGTTGAGTTCCGTATCGGCAGAACGATCGGCGGCAGCTGCGGAAGGATCTTCGGGTATTATATGGCATTGTTGATGGCCTTCATCTTCCCGCAGACGGAAGCGGTCGCGCCGGACGGACCGATGAGCATAGCATACAGCAAGTCAACATGGACGGATGAAAGCCGGATCGAAACATTTGCAGACAACAGCGGCGAAGAAGCGACGCCCAGCCGGAAGCTGACGGTAGAGTTCTGGTATCCCGACGAAATCAGCGAAGAGACATATCCGCTGGTGGTTTTTTCCCACGGAGCCAATGGATTTTCCGGCAGTAATGTTTCCACTTTTAAACAGCTGGCGTCTCATGGCTATGTAGTGGCGAGCATCGGCCATACCTATCATGCCTTTTATACCCAAGATGAAGACAATAATATCACGGTGATTGACACGGAGTTTTTTAACCAGGTCATGTCGCTATCATCAATGGAGGACGGAGAAGAGAAATACAATCTGAACAATGAATGGCTTATGCTTCGTGTCGAAGATGAGGATTTTGTTCTGGATACTATTTTACAGCATGCCGAGGCGGCGGGAGCAGAAGCCCCCTACAATCTAATCGACACGGAAAGGATCGGCTTGTTCGGACATTCACTCGGCGGTGCTTCGGGTGCGGCTCTGGGACGGATGCGTGACGATATTGATGCGGTCATTGATATAGACGGTTCCATGTTAGGTGAGGTGGCTGACTTCCGGAACGGCCAAGAAATCCTGACCGAGGATCCTTATCCGGTTCCGCTCCTGAATCTCTATGCGGAAGATCATTATGAAGCGGCACAGGCCGAAATCGAAGAAAATCCCGGTATGGAGTATTATAATTTTCATGCTACGGAACATGCCATAGAAGCATATGAAGTGGTTTTATTGGATGCCGGCCATCTTAACTTCAGCGACTTACCTTTGTTTTCCCCGCTCCTTGCCAAAGCAATGGGAGTCGGAACGGTCGATGCCCGGTATGGGATTGAGATGATGAATTTTGTCGTACTGGAGTTTTTCGACAGTATCTTAAAAGAAGGCACCAAACCGGATTTGCGGAAGGAATATTAAGAATCATAAAAGCAAGAATCAAAAGCAAGAAATCAAAAGCAAGAAATCAAAAGCAAGAAATAAAAGGAATAATCAGCCTATGAGAGTAGTCATGAGAAGGGTACGGAATAAAGATGAAGAACAGGTAGTCTTGGAATGTGTGGAAATGACCAAGGAATTTGAGAATATCAAGTGGTTTGTCCAGAACCAGACCCGTACCCTGAGCGGGTATCAGGATGACAAGGTGTATAACATCCCGGTAGAAACTGTCCTCTATTTCGAGACAGTGGACGAAAAGGTATTTGCCTATACCGGGAAGCAGGTTTATGAAATCAAGCGGCGGATGTATGAAATCGAAGCAGAGTATCGGGAATGGCATTTTATCCGCTGTTCCCGGCAGGTCATCCTGAATCTGATGAAACTAAAATGTATCAGCCCGGAAATCAATGGACGTTTCATAGCGCATATGAAGAATGAGGAGCAGCTGATTATTACCAGACAATATGTACCGGACTTAAAGAAGGCGGTCATCGGCGAGAGGAGAAAGTAAACATGGAATTAAGAGCCAACCTAAATATTAAACAGATTATTATTAACTTCATGCTTATTTCGGCCTGCATCACGGCAGCTATGGGTATCCTAGGAGTGATGTTTCTGCCCGATCTTAGAGTAACTTACAACAGCTTTTTTACCCCGTTCATGTTTGCCGCTATCAGCATGTTTCCCTCGCTGGCCTATATATCGCGCCGGATCCTTTCAAAAGCCCAGATGATTCGGCGGATGATCCTCCATTTTTTCCTGTTGGAAGCGTCGGTCCTGGGCTTTGCGTATTTTGCGGATGTATTGATAAGTCCCGAGATAACGGCGTCTTTAGCGCTATCCGTGCTGATAATCGATGCGGTAATGATAGCATTGACGATGGTGAATACCGGCCGTGTGGCGGCAGAGTTTAATGAAGCCTTGAAAAAAATGCAGGAACAGCTGGAATAGTAAGCGGCGGCGGTAACAGACCGACCAATAATCATTGTATTCGCCGTATTATTCGATAAATACGGCCTTCATAAGCCTGTAAATTGCCGGTGGCAGCTTGGTAATTACTCAATACCAGTTCCTGCTTCTGATTTCCGGCACCCTGCTGTCCGGATAAGCTTGCCGGACATTTCTTCACATGCCGGCTCAGATTACAGATGATCCAATAGGTTTCACCGTCTAGGCTGCGGCTGTATGATAAGATATCCCGTCTGTTTTTATGGAAGAACCGAATATCACCGTAAACCAGTAGGTTATTTTTCTTTCTTAAGCCGATCATCTCACGATAAAAAGCTAGGACGGAGCCAGGTTCGTCAGCCTGTGCCTCGGCATTGCAGTTTAGTTCATCGCCGTCGCCGCCAATCCAGGGAACCGCGTCTGAGAAGCCGCCAATAGCCGACCACTGCATCGGAGCCCGCGCATGGTCGCGGCTGCCGGCCAAGATATGCAGAAAAGCTTCTTCTTCCGGCATATCAGCGCTGAGCTCACGGTATTTATTTAAGCTTTCCACATCCCGAAAGTCACCGATGTCTTTATAATCTTTATTGATCATCCCCAGTTCCTGGCCTTGGAAAAGAAACGGCGTCCCTTTAAGCGTTAGCTGGACAATAGCCAGCATCTTGGCCAGCTCAAAGCGGTATTGATGGCTGTGGTCCACTTTGGAAACCATCCGGGGATTGTCGTGGTTATCGAAAAAAAGCGCCATCCAGGAAGTATCCGCATAATGCTCCATCCAGTCCATGATATAGGACTTATAATAATTAAGGTCATACTCATAACGGTCAAAACGGGCATGGCCGCTTGTCTCCAGATGGTCAAAGGAGAATATCATATCCAGCTCGCCCCGGCTTTCGTCCGTCAGCAGTTTACCCGTCTTCATGCCGATTCCCGGCGTCTCGCCCACAGAAAAAGCCTTATAAGGCGCAAAGGCTTCCCGCTGCATTTCCTGTAGATAGCGATGCAGGTTCGGGCCGTAAAAATAATGCTCGATGCCCGTGAAGCCCATCAGGATACCGATAAAACCGTTGCCGTCCGGCAGTTTTCCGTCCGCTGTCCTAGTCTTGGAGATATAGTTGATCACGTCCAGCCGGAAGCCGTCCACCCCTTTTTCCAGCCACCAGCGGATCATCCCGTATACATCCTGCCGCAGTTGCGGATTATCCCAGTTCAGATCCATCTGCTTCTTGGAAAACAGATGCAGGCCCCATGATTGTTGTGCAGAATACTCGTTCCAGGCGCTGCCGCCAAAGAAAGAGGTCCAGTTATTGGGCTTCTCGTGCAGGAAATAGTAGTCCCGGTATGCCGAAGCAGGGGAGCGGAGGGCAGCCTTGAACCAAGGATGCTCATCCGAGGTATGGTTTACCACCAGATCCATCACCAGCCGCATCCCGCGGTCATGCACTTCCTTAAGCAGTGTGTCAAAGTCCTCCATCGTTCCGAACTGCGGGTCTATGCTATGATAATCACGGATGTCATAGCCGTTATCGTCCCCGGGTGAGTCATAGATCGGCGAGAGCCACAGCGCATCAATGCCCAGCGCCTTCAGATAATCCAGCCGGGACAGTAGCCCTGGAAGATCCCCGATGCCGTCCCCGTTGCCGTCCATGAAACTGCGCGGATATATCTGATAGAAAACCGCCTCCTTCCACCAGATGCGGGATGTTTCACGCCGCGGCTCATGTCCGAGCGTATCCGGCGCCTGGTTCAGCAAGGCCAGCAAGGCGTCAAAAAATCCGGTGCCCAGCTTCTTTCCGGCCAGCTTATCCAGCCGCCCCAATGAAATATTACCCGTCAAAGGATTGAAGACCAGCCGCCGCGGCAGGCCGGACTGCAATAAAATCTTGCTGATAACGTCATAACCTAGCGGATGGTCATACAGATCCCGCAGCTTACTTTTTCTTGTAAACATCATCTTAAGCCTCCCTCGAAACCTCGTTTAAGCCTCCCTCGAAACCTCGTTTAAGCTTCCGTTGAAACCCCGTTTAAGTCTCTGAGCCAGATTCGCCGGGCGTTGCCAAGCCGCCCTGTTTTGCCAGTTCATTATGTTCCGCCAGTTCACCGCGTTCCGTCAGTTCCCTGAGGATGTTTTCATGCATCTTCCGGTCGATCCGGTATTTGCTGCGGTACAGCAGATAGCTGCCAAGAATACAGAACATCGGGAACAGAAGCATGGCCGCCTTCATCATCAACAGGCCTTCCTCCGTAACGTCGGCGGCAGATTCGGCATCCTTGATCCCGGAAACGATGATAACCGCGCCGACGATTCCGCTGGCAACCGCCCCTCCCATCTTATTAATAAACGGCTGGAGGGAAAAGGAGATCGAATCATTGCGTTTGCCCAGTTTCCAGTGTCCGTAATCCACCGAGTCCGCTAGGAACATCAGCATCATGATCTGGACAAAGGCCTGGCCGACAAACAGCAGCACGCCGGATATACCGATCAGCACCATATTGTTATTGGGAGAGAAGAAGAACAGCAGGTAGCCGGCCAGCACCAAGACAATTGCTAGGCTGAACAGCGTTTTCCGCTCATAGCGTCTGGCAAATAGCGGAAAGACGATCAGGGCGGCAATCTGCGAGATGCCGAGTATCGCCGCAAAGATAGAATACATCCCTTCATCCCCGTAGGCATATTTGAAAAAGTAAAGCCCGAAGCTCGTCGTCGTCATATAACCGATCATAAACAGTGCCATCGCCAATGCCGTCACTGTGAGCTGGTCGTTTTTAAAGATGACCGCCAGAAGCTCACGCAAAGAGGTATGCTGCTTCTGGTCCTTGATCTGATGTGATTCCTTGACGCCCAATAAAGTAACCAGCTGGCCGGCCCACATGACAGCCACGACCAGTCCCGCAAATATCAGATAAGCCTTGGGAAGGCCGCCGAGGCCGGGGCTCCATGCGGTCGTAATCGGTACAATACCGGCAACCACGAAAAACAGCCCCACATTGGCACAGATCCGGGCAAGCGCGCCGATCTTTTCCCGTTCGCTCTGCATCAGGCTGAGCGACGGCAGCATCGACCAATAAGAAATATCATTGATGGTGAAACTGACACCCCATGCCACATATAAGATCCCGAATAGAATCAGATAGGCGGTACCGCTCAGGCCGAAATCAACAAACAGCAGGATTGTAAGGAGGCCGGAGAGAAAGGCTCCCAAGGCAATCCACGGCTTGAATTTGCCAAACCGTGACCGGGTATTATCGACAATCAGCCCCATGACCGGATCGTTGCAGGCATCAAACACCCGCGCCGCCAGAATAATACCGTTGACCCACCAAAGGATATCGGTTGGTATCTTAATGACATCCGTAAGATAAAACATCAGGAACATACTGATCAGCGAGTAGACCATGTCCCGACCGATGGTTCCGATTCCAAAAGTAAAACGGTTACGTTTATAATTCTGATTCATATACTCTGCCCCTCCTTCATTGGACCGCCTTCCACCGCCACTAGGTAGAGATTGGAACCGAAATCACCTAGCAGCCGCGTATTGGCATTATAATGGCTTCCCATAAATTGATTGTTAAGTACGATCCCCTGTTTTAACAGCCGTCCGTCACCGGCATAGGCCTCGACGCAGTCATTCAGCGCATATACACGGTTGACCATCCGTAATAGCAGCCCGTCCGGATTAAGCGAAAATGGCAGCACATGTTTGATAAGACTGCCGAACCGCTTGACAAACAGCCGCTGCGGCTTAGTGGTGACCCGGTAACGCCGGTCGTCGGCCAGATCCGCCAGAGCCAGGATGTCATATCCCGGGCTGGCTTCCGTCAGGACTTGAAAATGCCCGGCAACCGCCTTTTCATCATCGTCATCGGTACATTGCCATTGAACCGTCCCCGCCCTGACCGGCGTAAGCCGCCGGAACCGCCCGAACTGCAAGGTGTTGCGGTGAAGTTTATAGAAGGCAATCTGCTCCCTGATTTCCGCCCGCTCCATCCGGGAAAGGTATTTCAGTTCCAGCTCGTACCCTAGACAGCCGAAGCAGGACGCATGGAACCGCGAGGACAGCGGGCTTAAACGCAGGGTCTGCTGGTGGGGGGCATCCGATACATGGGCACCGAAGGCGGACGGCGGATAGAGATAAGATAAACCGCCCTGTATCGCCAGCCGCTCAATCGGGTCAGTGCAGTCCGAGACCCAGACCTGCGGCCCGAAACTCAGCATACCTAGGTCAAAACGGTTACCGCCGCTGGAACAAGTCTCCAGCAGGACCTGGGGACGGGGTTCAAAGATCCGCCCTAGGACATCATAAAGCCCCAATATATAACGATGAAAAAACTCTCCTTGGCCGTTAACAAATGCCGAATAAGCATCGCTGATATGCCGGTTCATATCCCATTTAACATAAGAAACCGACGCGTCATCCATCACACCGCCGACTGCGGTGACGATATAGTCCCGCACCCGCGGGTTGCACAGGTCTAGGACCAGCTGGTTTCTACCATAGGAAGGCCGCCGTCCCGGGATACGGACCGCCCAGTCGGGATGCTCCCGGTAAAGCTTTGAATCCTCATTGACCATTTCCGGCTCAAACCAAAGCCCAAAATCCATTCCCAGCCGGTTCAGCCGGCGGGAAAAAGCGGCAAGGCCATGGGGAAATTTCCTTTTGTTCACCTGATAATCACCAAGCCCGGCCTGATCATCGTTCCGCTTGCCGAACCAGCCGTCATCAAGGACAAACAGCTCAATGCCAAGCGAGCCGGCCAGCCTAGCGGTTTTCATCAGCTTGCGTTCGTTGAACTTGAAAAAATGGGCTTCCCAGCTGTTATAAAGAACCGGACGCTCCCGCCCCTGCCAATATTGCGGCACAATATGACGGTTAATAAAATCATGAAAATGGCGGCTCATCCCATGGAAGCCCTGATCGGAACAAGTCATGACCGCCTGCGGCGAAGTAAAGGAATCCCCCGCTTTCAGCTCCCATTCAAAGCAATGCGGATTGATCCCCAGCATCACTCGGACCAGCCCGAACGGGGACAGTTCGGCGCAGCCGAAATGATTCCCGCTGTAAATCAGGTTAAACCCATATACCATACCATGATTTTCATCCGCCCGCTCACTGGCTAGGATAAGCCCGGGGTTGTGGCGGTTGGAACTAGCGCCGGTAGCAGAGCTGTTGACATACATCCCCGGCATCAGCTGCCGCTCGTGCCGATGCGCTTCCTTGATCCAGTCGCCGTCTAAGGTGATCAGCCGGTAGCCCTGATCCGGCATGTCGAACATCATACTCATAAGCCGGCGGATAACCAAAGTGCTGTCTGATGAAGCGGAATCATCGGATATTTCATCAGGTTCCCTGCCAAGATTTTTTAAGACGCAATGCCTAGCAATGACATCCGTCTGGGCAAAAACGGTATAATAAAGGCTCAGAGCAATCTGGCCGGCCTGATCGGTCATGACTATTTCCAAGGTCTGACCTTCATCGCCTTTAGCATGAGGCAGTTCCGCCGGCGGCACACAACCGCTTGTAATGTGATAGGAACGATAGACAAGGTCATTCGTAAAGCTCCCATCCGGCATTTTGATCTCCGCCGGACTATAGCGGTAATCACCTTTCCCGATGCCCGACCACTCCAGACAAAGATGGTCAAGACAGTATAACGGATCCGAGGGCTCATAAAGCACCGAAGCACCGATCACGGCAGAACGCTTAAGCGCCAGAGCGTCCACCGGCTGCCGCACCAGCTTCGGCCCATAATAAATATGTTCCGGATGCCCGTAAGCCGTAATACGGAAAACATAGGAAGTATGATCCGTATCTAGCCAGAAAACCCGCTGATCTTTTTCATGGGTAATCAGCCCCGGCATCTTATCATAACTCATACCCGAATCGACCTTGTTATTAAAATCCGTCGTCATGTCAGCAGTCATAAATGATAAGCCTCCCCGGCAACATATTCCTGATAAAGCATTTCCGTCACGCCGCCCTGGGCGATGACCTCACTATAGAAACGGCCGCTTTTTTTGATCGTCCTTTGCTGCGTCTCATAATCAATATGAACGATACCGAACCGGGCGCTTTCCCCCTCCAGCCATTCAAAATTATCACAGAAGCACCAGTGATAGTAACGCTCAACCGGAAGTTCCTCTTCGCACAGCGCTTTCAGATGTTCATAGATGTAGCGGCACCGGAAGTCATCCTGATTATCACAAGTACCGTTTTCAGTTATGTAGATCGGGCGGTCAAGGATCGCATACAGCTCACGGGCGCATTGTATGATTCCCGAAGGATAGATTTCCCAGCCAAGATCATTCTTGGCAACATCCGGCGCGGTTCCGTCACCGAGCCGGCTGACCGTAGAGCGGGTATAATAATTAAGGGCTAAGAAATCCGCGTATTCGCCGGGGGTAATGTCGATAATATTCCGCAGCGGCGGCCGGAAATAACCGGTCAGGCATGCTTTGGCAAGGGCTCCTTGAAACATCCACCGGCTGATCTTCGCAAAACTAGTATGCAAAGGGTTTTTCCGGTCGGCCGGAGCAAAAACCCTGGCGTGATGTGCATAACCGACTTTTGTGTCATGATAGCCCATTTTCCGGCGGAGCCGGTGAATCATCCGGTAAGAACGGATATGACAAGCGGCCATGACCGACATTACCTTGGAAGCCAGCATAACCGAATCTTCCCCCGGCGGAAAGCCGCCGTCATAATAACCCAGTGTCGCGTAGACATTGGGCTCATTTACTGTAATATATTCCGCCACCAAGTCACCAAAAGCCCGCACGGCAAACGAAACATACCGTAAAAAAGCTGAGATATTCTGTTCATCGGCAAACCCGCCCTGACTTTCAAACCACATGGGGTTTGTAAAATGATGCAAGGTCAGAAGCGGCTCAATGCCGCGTTTTTTCATGTATTTAAGCAGTTTTCGATAATATCGTACCGCCTCTTTGTCCCAAGAACCTTCTTCTGGCTCCAGTCTGGCCCACTCAATCCCCAGCCGGTAATGCCTGATCCCCATGCTATGCATCAGGTCGATGTCCTCCCGCCAGAGTTCGAGATGGCGGTTTGCCCGACCAGGGCTAGAACCGTCCTTGATTTTACCAAGCCGATACCAATGATTCCAGTTATGATCAACATCCCCGCCTTCAATCTGCGCCGGTGCGCTGGACACCCCCAGCTGCATGCCGGGCAACAAACGAAACACCATATAATACCCTCCTTCCCATTATTTAACCTCACAAACTACCATACAACTAAAAGTATAGCAAACCCGTTAAATGAAAGCAAGTTTCTATAATCAACGTTTTATTATCGCTGTAAGCTGTTTCTTGCTGAAATTAACCATTTACCGGTTCGTTCCCCGCCGCTCCGCCAGCGTACCGCGTAAGCTATGACAAATCAATTCAATATTGTGCTTGTGTAAAGGGTATGTTACTATATGTAACAGGCATAAACAACAACGGAGGATAAATATGGCGACAGAACTGAATGTTAAGAAAATATGCGAAGAGAACGGGATTCAGATGATTGACTTTAAGATGATTGACCTAGATGGGAGATGGCGGCACATCACGATTCCGGTGAGCCGGTTTGACGAAAAGCTGTTCCAGTACGGAATCGGATTCGATGGATCAAATTACGGTTATGCACCGGTGGAAAAAAGCGATATGGTGTTTATTCCCCGGCCGGAGTCTTCGGTCATCGATCCCTTTGAGAAGGTTCCCACGCTGTCTATGTGCGGGGATGTCTATATCATCGAAGCACAGGAAAACATTCCTTTTGACCAGTATCCCCGCAATGTCAGCCTGCGGGCGATTGAATATATGAAAGGAAGCGGCATCGCTGACCGGATGCTGATCGGGCCGGAGTTTGAGTTCTACCTCCTCGATCATGTTGCCTATGATATCCAGCCGCAGAACACCTTTTTTTCCATAGATGCGGCTCAGGCCGTCTGGAACCGGGGCATGGTCAACAATGCCGGTTATCAGATCCCCTATAAAGGCGGCTATCACATCGGCGCGCCTCATGATATGGGCTGTGACTTGCGGAGCAAGATGTGTCTGATGCTGGAAGACTGGGGAGTCAAGGTGAAATATCATCACCATGAAGTCGGCGGTCCCGGCCAGATGGAAATAGAAGTGGAGCTCGGTGATATGGTCGATATGGCCGATGGGACCATGCTGGTAAAATATATCATCAAGAATGCTGCCGTACAAGCCGGCAAGACCGCAACTTTCATGCCCAAACCGATTTATGAGGAAGCCGGTAGCGGCATGCACGTGCACATGCTACTCTACAAGGACGGCCAGCCGATTTTCTACGATCCGCAAGGCTATTCCGGCCTAAGCCAGACCGCCCACTATTTTATCGGCGGGCTGTTAAAGCATGCCGCGTCTTTATGCGCGTTTACGAATCCCTCGACCAATTCCTTCAAGCGTCTGGTACCAGGCTATGAGGCACCGGTGACGATCGGCTATGCAACAGCAAACCGCAGTGCCGTCGTCAGGATACCGGCTTATGCCAAAGCGCCGGAGGCCAAGCGTTTTGAACTGCGTTGCCCGGATGCCACCGCCAATCCTTACTATGCCTATGCCGCCATCCTGATGGCGGGCTTGGACGGGATTGAAAATAAAATAGATCCCCGGGAAAATCACTGGGGACCTTATGACTTTAACTTGTATGAATTATCCAAGGAACAGCAGGCGGCCATTCAATCCCTGCCCCGTTCGCTGCGGGAGGCGTTAAAAGCATTGGAACAGGATCACGATTACCTGACCAAAAACAATGTTTTCCCAGAAAGACTGATCAATATATGGATTGAGAGAAAGCGCAAGGAACTGATCCGGATCGAACAGATTCCGCACCCGGCCGAATTTGAGCAGTATTACGACTTGTAAAAGACAAAATATCTTATCGGATCATATATAATTTTCGCATATAACTGGGTCTTGACAAATGGCAATCATTTGTATATAATAATGATATCAAATATATATCAATATAAATACATACAAATAAAATCAGAGGAGGGTTTATTATGTCACAGACCAGTCAAGAATCAGAAAGCAAACTTGTTTATGAGGAGAAACAGGCAAAGTCATATGCCGGCATGCCAATATTGATCATCAATATCCTGCTCATGCTATTGAGTATCTTTATTTTCGTCGTAGCTGTCGTCCTCATATCTGTCAGCGGCGGCAACGACACATTGTTCGGGGTACTGCTCCTTATCGTCTCGCTTTTGTATTCATCTATAGTCGGGCCGATCCTTTTTGCCGGGCTTAAGATACTGGGGCCCAACGAGGCATTGGTGCTGACTTTCTTCGGTAAATACTACGGAACCTTGCGCGGAGCCGGATATTTCTTTGTCAATCCCTTTGTCAGCGCGATCAATCCGGCCGCGGATACGGCAACCACCACCGGCAAGACCGGCACTCCTGAACAGCCGCTCAAAGTTTCGGCAGCGTCACTCCAGTTAGATATGGGTCTTCAGAAGAAAAATAAGAAGATATCCCTAAAAGCCATGACGCTCAGTAATGACAAGCAAAAGATCAATGACCAGCTGGGCAACCCGATCGTCATCGGTATCGTTGTCATCTGGAAGGTGGCCAATACAGCTAAGGCCGTATTTAACGTCGATAATTATAAGGAGTTCCTGTCCATCCAGTGTGATTCGGCACTCAGGAATATCGTCAGGCTTTATCCCTATGACTGTGCCGGAGAGAATATTGACGGTTCCGGCGAAAAATCCTTGCGCGGGAGCAGTGATGAGGTTTCCCAGCGACTGAAGGAAGAGATCCAGGCAAAGGTCGAAATAGCCGGCTTGGAAATCACGGAGGCGCGCATCACCCACTTGTCTTATGCCCAGGAGATAGCCGCCGCGATGCTGCAAAGACAACAGGCTTCGGCTATAGTGGATGCCAGACAGATGATCGTGGACGGTGCGGTAGGCATGGTGGAAATGGCCTTGGCTAGGCTGAGCGACAGCAATATCGTGGATTTGGATGAGGAACGTAAAGCAGCAATGGTAAGCAACCTGCTGGTAGTCCTGTGCGGCAATAAGGATGCCCAGCCGATCGTCAACAGCGGGACCCTTTATTAACCCATTGAGGAGATAAGATTTGGAAAATAAAGACAATGGTAAAAAGCAAGTGCCGCTGCGTTTGTCGACATCACTTTGGCGGGAACTGAACGCATGGGCGGAAGACGATTTCCGGTCCCTGAACGGGCAGATAGAATATCTGTTGACAGAGTGCGTCAAGAAGAGAAAGGGAAGAGCCGCGCAGGAACCGGAAAGCTGATAGAAGATAGTAAGACATGATACAGAAATGACAAGACGAGATATGATATAAAACAAAGGCGCCATATTTTTGCTGGGAAGCGAAGATCATGGCGCTTTCACTGATGTGTCAGCACATTTGGATGGGTTTTAACGAACGGAACCGGCCATGCTAAAATGCCGGCAGGATGAGGGAAAGAGATGGTCAGATATAATAACATTTTATGAATTTCTTCCATTTCTGTTACCAAAAAAGATTGAAAAGAACCATGAAGTGTGCTAATATCAAATTCAGATTTAATAAATGGAGGATACTTACATGGCACAGTTATGGGGCGGGCGTTTTACCAAAAAAACAGAAGATGCGGTTTTTGAGTTCAATGCCTCCCTGCCTTTTGACAAGCGGTTATTTGAGCAGGATATCGAGGGCAGCATCGCCCATGTCGTGATGCTGGAAAAACAAGGCATCCTGTCTCAGGAGGAAAAGGATATCATTGTCAAGGGTCTGGTCGGCATCCGTGAGGATGTACAAAGCGGCCGGCTGGCGATTACCCATGAATATGAGGACATCCATAGCTTTGTGGAGACGGTTCTGACGGAACGGGTCGGCGCGGCCGGCAAGAAACTGCATACGGGACGGAGCCGTAACGATCAGGTTGCCTTGGATATGAAGCTGTACACCCGTCAGGAAGTCATTAGAACGGCCGGCGGTATCTACGAGCTTTTGGAAACGCTAATGAATCTGATGGAAAACCATCTCACTACTTATATGCCGGGTTTTACCCATTTACAGAAAGCCCAGCCGACCACCGTTGCCCATCATATGGGTGCCTACTTTGAAATGTTCAAACGGGACAGTGACCGCCTGCATGACATTTACCGGCGGATGAATTACTGCCCCTTAGGCTCCGGTGCTTTTGCCGGGACCACCTACCCGCTTGACCGGAGCTATACCGCCTCCCTGATGGGTTTTGAGGGGCCGGCGCTCAACAGTATGGACGCGGTCTCCGACCGTGATTACATCATTGAGTTTTTAAGTGCCCTTGCGACGGTCATGATGCATCTGAGCCGTTTCAGTGAGGAAATCATCCTATGGAATTCCAACGAATACCGCTTTATCGAGCTTGATGATGCCTACGCAACCGGCAGCAGCATCATGCCCCAGAAGAAAAACCCCGACATCGCCGAACTCATCCGCGGCAAGACCGGCCGCGTATACGGCGCCTTACTGGCCATCCTGACCACCATGAAAGGACTTCCCCTGGCATACAATAAAGATATGCAGGAAGACAAAGAGGCCACCTTTGATGCCATCGACACAGTGAAGCAATGCCTGTACTTGTTCAACGGCATGCTTAAAACCATGAAGTTTAACGCCGGCACCATGGCAGCCAGTGCCATGAACGGTTTTACCAATGCCACCGATGCCGCCGACTATCTGGTCAATAAAGGCGTTCCCTTCCGGGATGCTCACAGCATCATCGGCCGGCTGGTACTATACTGTCTGAGTAAGGAAACCGGCAGCGCAGGTACATCCCCGAAAAAGATTTCCATAGAAGAACTTTCCATAGAAGAACTGCGAACCATCAGTGACGTGTTTGAAGAGGATATTTATGAGGCGGTCAGCCTGAAGGCCTGTGTGGAAAAACGGCTGACGCTCGGTGCTCCCGGCCAAGCGGCGATGTCAGAAGCCATAACCCTCAATAAGAAGTATCTGGCCACCTACTGGATCAAAGAAAATAATAATAACAACAAAGGAGACATACTGTGATGAGTGACAAGTTAAAGGCAGGAATATTAGGAGGAACCGGTATGGTGGGACAACGCTTCATCACCTTGCTGGAAAATCACCCTTGGTTTGAAGTGGCCGTGATTGCCGCCAGTCCCCGATCAGCCGGCCAGACCTATGAAGCTGCCGTGGGGGAGCGCTGGAAAATGCCGGTGCCGATGCCGGAAGCCGTCAAAGACCTTGTCGTCATGAACGTCAATGACGTAGAGCAAGTAGCCGCCGGCGTTGATTTTGTATTCAGTGCCGTGGACATGAGCAAAGATGAGATCAAAAAGATCGAAGAGGCTTATGCCCGGGCGGAAGTGCCGGTAGTCTCCAATAATTCGGCGCACCGGTGGACGCCTGATGTGCCCATGCTCATACCGGAAATAAACCCCGGACATATGCAGGTGATCGCGTCTCAGCAAAAGAGACTGGGGACGAAAAACGGTTTCATTGCGGTAAAGCCCAACTGCTCCATCCAAAGCTACACGCCGGTTTTATCCGCATGGCAGGAATTCGAGCCGACGGAGGTCGTCGTTACTACCTACCAGGCTATCTCCGGTGCCGGTAAGACCTTTAAAGACTGGCCGGAAATGGTGGAAAACGTGATTCCCTATATCGGCGGTGAAGAAGAGAAAAGTGAAAAAGAGCCCTTACGCATCTGGGGCGAAGTCAAGAACGGCGTCATTGAGCCGGCCGTGGCTCCGGCCATCACCTGCCAGTGCATCCGGGTGCCGGTCTTGAACGGACACATGGCGGCTGTTTTTGTTAACTTTAAGAACAAGCCCACTCTAGAACAATTGATCGACAAGCTTAAGAACTTCCAGGGCGAACCGCAGCGGCTGAATCTACCCAGTGCCCCGCAGCAGTTTATCCGGTATTTTGAAGAAGAAAACCGTCCTCAGGTAAAGCTGGACGTTGACTACGAAAACGGCATGGGCATTACGGTCGGACGGATCCGGGAAGACTCCCTGTATGATTTCAAATTCATCGGCCTGTCCCATAACACGGTGCGCGGGGCGGCCGGCGGCGGCGTTCTCAGTGCCGAACTGTTAAAAGCGCAAGGCTATATTAAAGCCAGGCTTCGGTAAACTGTTGGATTTTGTGTCAGTTTTATGGGGGATGGGGGGTAAATATGGACGAATTACGCTATCAAGTAGATTTGCTGAATGCAATCAATCAAAAGCTGTCCAATGATGAGAAAATGTACCGCCGGATCTGCAATACATCCAATAGCGCGTTTATTTATCAGGATCTTCAAGAAAAAAGCGTCCGTACAGCCGGCAACTGGAGTTTTTATTTTGATTTTACGATCAGCGATGCCAAAGATATCATACTTCTGTTTAACTATGTGGAAGAAAACTATGTAAGCGCACTCCACGATTTGCTGGATCTGGAAAACATTGGCCTGAAACGGGACAGTGCCATCATTAAGCTCCGTGGTTCCCATATCTGGGTAGAGTGTGAGGCCGCCGTCATCTATGATGATTTTGGCACCCCAGCGGAAAAAGTGCTGCGCTTTAAGAATATAACCAAACTGAAGAATCAAAACGATGAGCTGACCTATATGGCCTACTACGACATTCTGACCGGGCTTTACAACCGTAATTACTTTGTCCGTCTGCTGGGCGACTTTCTCCGGAAGGCCGAAGCGGCGAACGATATTATATCGGTTATGTTTGTTGATATTGATGATTTCCGGAAGGTAAATGACAGCATGGGGATTATCATCGGTGATGAGATCATGCAGCAGTTCGGGCAGTTCCTGAGCGAGTTTAAGAGCGAGCATGTCCTGGTGTCGCACTTCAATGGGGATATTTACTGTATTGCCATCTATAATCCGATGGGGAAGCGCAGCGTGGAAGCGATCTATAAGGCGCTCCAGGAGCGGCTGCGCTTGCCGTTTTCTCTCAGCACCGGCCAGGAAGTGACGATATCGGTCAGCGTCGGGGTGGCGGAATACCCTGAAGCCGCGCGGACGACCCTAGAGCTGATCAACTGTGCTGAAATCGTCATGTTCAAGGCCAAATCAAACGGCAGCGGGTCAATACAATATTTTGACGCACCGATATTGCAGGAGTTTCTTAATAACGTGGCAATAGAAAACAAGTTAAAGGAAGCTGTCTTTAATCAGAACTTCATGCTTCATTTTCAGCCCCAGTATACCATCAATGGTAAAAAGCTGCGGGGTATGGAAACCCTGATACGCTGGCGCGATTATGACGGGAAGATGATCAGCCCGATGACATTTATCCCGATTGCGGAAAAGAACGGCGCGATCATCCCGATCGGTACCTGGGTAATCGAAGAAAGCATCCGCATATATTCCATATGGAAAAAAAGCTACCGGCATAATATGATATTGTCCTTAAATATTTCCGCGATCCAGTATGCCAGAAAAGACTTTATCGATACCGTCATAAACATCATCGCCAAATATGGCGTGAATCCCAAGGAGATTGAGCTGGAAATCACGGAAAGCGTCCTGATCAATGATTTTAACGACATCACGGAAAAGCTGCATATCCTGAGAGAGTACGGAATCCGTATTTCGCTGGATGATTTCGGGACCGGGTTTTCTTCGTTGTCCTATCTGAAAGGCCTGCCCATTGATACGCTGAAAATTGACAAGAGCTTTGTTGATACCGTCATAACGGACAATAATACCCGGATCATTACCGAATCCATCATATATATGGTAAAAAAACTAGGATTTGAGACGGTGGCGGAAGGCGTTGAGACCGAAGAACAGTTTGAATACCTGAAGTCGATCGGCTGTGACTGCATCCAAGGATATTTGTTAGGGCGTCCGATGCCGCCGGGGGATCTGGAGAAAACGGTGCTTGAGCGCCTGTGACAGTTGCCTTATTTTTGTTTCATGGAGACACATTATGATAATTGGGCGTACTTCAGAAGTGAAATATTTGAATGCTTATTATGACCGCGAGGGAAGCCAGACCATTGTCATCTATGGTCAGAAGGGCATCGGTAAAACGGCGGTCATTAATGAGTTTATAAAGGACAAGCCATATTATTATTACCGGGCCCGTTCATGTTCTGAGCGGGAACAGCTTTACCAGTGGAGCAAAGAGCTGAGGAAGCAGGGGAAAAAGGTACAGAAGTATCCGGCTTTTACGGATGTTTTTGAGGCTGTTACCGAAACCGGAAGATTTAAAAAAGTGATTGTCATCGATGATTTTCATTATATCGTTAAAAACAGCCGTTCCTTCATGAAGGAACTGGTTGCTTTTGTCCACAGTCAGTGGAACAGCGGCCAGCTCATGGTGATTCTGTGCAGTTCTTCGATCGGCTGGGTGGAAAACAGCATGGTCGGGAAGATCGGGGAAGCGGCATATGAGCTGTCCGGTTTTTTGAAGATCAAGGAGCTTAGCTTTCAGGAAATGTCCGATTACTTTTCCGGCTTCCGGCTTGAAGAATGTGTCGAGGCCTATGCCATCTTGGGCGGCGTCCCGGGGATGTGGCAGTATTTTGACGATAAACTAAGCATACGGGAAAACATATGCCGGAATATCCTGTCTCCCCGGTGCTTTTTACACAAGCACGGAGAGCGCATAGTTGCGGAAGAATTACGGGAAACCGGCGTCTATAATACCATTCTGGCGGCCATCGCCGAGGGCAGCCATAAACTCAACGACCTTTACCTGCATACGGAGTTTTCGCGGGCCAAGATCAGCGTCTACCTGAAAAACCTGATGGAACTGGAACTGGTGGAGAAGGTCTTTTCCTACGATGCCGAAGGAAAGGAAAACGTTCAGAAGGGAGTTTACCGGATCAGCAACCATTACGTTGATTTTTACTTCACCTATTTTTATCCCCATATCAGTGCGTTGAACAGCTTAAGCGTAACAGAGTACTACACCCGTTACATTGCTCCTACCTTTAAAAGCTATGTCGCGGATTATTTCCGGATGGTGTGCACCCAGAAATTAGAGCAGTGGAACAAGCGGAACCGTTTGCCGTTTTTATATGAGCAGAGCGGGGAATGGGTCGGCAAAACCGGAACCATTGATATCGTGGCGCAGGACGACAACGCCAATACCCTGATCGGCCTTTGTAACTGGGAAAAACCCATGATGACATATGAGGATTATGAATGGCTGCTTTTTAGCACCGGCAAGGCCAAGCTGAAGCCGAATCATATATATCTGTTTTCCATCGGCCGATTTGATGAAAAACTTAATCTTGAGGCCAAGGTAAAGGCCAATATCAAGCTGATCGGCGTGGATGAATTTTAGGGATATATCGGATAGGATGAAAAAGAATGGGAAAGAGCCTGTATATTGCGGAAAAACCGAGCGTCGCCAGAGAATTTGCCAAGGCGCTCAAATTACAAACCATTAATAAGGACGGGTACATGGAGGCGGATGCGGCCATCATAACCTGGTGTGTCGGCCATCTGGTGACCATGAGCTATCCCGATGCATATGATGTGAAATACAAACGCTGGTCTTTAAGTACACTTCCCTTTATTCCGCAGGAATTTCAATATGAAGTAATAGAAAATGTCAAGAAACAGTTCAAGGTGGTCAGCACCCTCCTGCACCGTAAGGATGTTGACATTATTTATGTGTGCACGGATTCCGGACGGGAAGGTGAGTACATCTACCGGCTGGTGGAGCGTCAGGCCGGGCTTACCGGCAAGGAACGCCGCCGGGTCTGGATCGATTCCCAGACCGAAGCGGAGATCCTGCGCGGCATCAGGGAGGCGAAGAACCTCTCGGAATATGACAATCTGGGTTCAGCCGCGTATCTGCGAGCCAAAGAGGATTATCTGATGGGGATCAATTTTTCCCGGGTGCTTACGCTTAAATACGGTGATTCGGTGAAATCCTATCTGAAACTGGAAAAGGCCGTCGTCTCCGTGGGCCGCGTGATGACCTGTGTCCTCGGAATGGCAGTAAAGCGCGAACGGGAAATCAGGAGCTTTGTCAAGACGCCTTTTTACCGGGTGATTGCCCAGACGGAAATAGGCGGCCGTGACTGTGAAGCGGAATGGAAGGCCGTAGCAAATACCCGCTATTTTAATTCCCCGTTGCTATATAAAGAAAACGGATTTAAAGCGGAAGCCACGGCCCAGGAACTGATTACTTATCTGTCGCAGCCGGAACCGATGACGCTTATCGTTGCGCGGACAGAAAATAAAAAAGAGGTAAAGACCCCGCCCCTGCTTTACAATCTGGCCGAGCTGCAGAATGACTGTTCCCGTTTTTTCCGGTTAAGCCCGGATGAAACCCTGCGGATCGTCCAAGAGCTTTATGAAAAGAAGCTGACCACCTATCCTAGGACCGATGCCCGCGTACTGTCAACGGCAGTAAGCAAGGAAATAGCCGGCAATATCCGGGGGCTGGCCGCTTATGCTCCTTGTGGCAGCTATGCGGCGGAAGTGCTTAATAAAGAGCTGTACCGTGGCCTTATGAAAAGCCGTTATGTAAACGACAAACAGATCACCGACCATTATGCGATCATACCGACCGGTCAAGGGCTCAATAATCTTAGCGGTCTGTCCCCGGCGGCAGCGGGTGTCTATGAGATCATCGTCAGGCGGTTCCTCAGCATCTTCTATCCGGCGGCGGTTTACCAGAAAGTCAGCCTGACGCTGGACGGCAAAGGCGAAAAGTTTTTTATGAGCTTTAAGGTGCTTGCGGAGGAAGGCTATCTCAAGGTGGCCAGCCATTCTTATGGCAGGAAGAAAACGGAAAAAACCGCGCCGGCATCAGATGGGGATAAAGAGAATAATAGCAGCACAGATAAGCCGGAAGATATTGATGTCGGTAGTGACACAGAGTTTTGGAAGACATTGTCGGCACTGAAAAAGGGCAGGGAGCTGGAAGTCAGGAAGCTGGAAATAAAGGAGGGGGAGACCAGCCCTCCCAAGCGGTATAATTCGGGCAGTATGATACTGACGATGGAAAATGCCGGCCAGTTTATTGAGGATGAGGAGCTAAGGGCACAGATCAAGGGAAGCGGAATCGGTACTTCGGCGACCAGGGCGGAGATATTAAAGAAGCTGGTGACGATTAAATATCTTTCCCTGAATAAGAAGACCCAGATCATTGCGCCGACGCTGATGGGCGAGATGATTTTTGATATAGTGAACAATTCGATCAGGGCGCTGTTAGATCCGGCGCTTACAGCGAGCTGGGAGAAAGGGCTGACGATGGTCGCTGAGGGGGCAATATCTGAGGCGGAATATATGCGGAAATTGAGCGATTTTATATCGCGGCGGACCGATCAGGTTAAGCAGGCGGGGAACCAGGGGGATATGTACCGGTTTTTTGAGGCGGCCGCCGCCGGGTACAGGAAGAAGTAGTTAATAGTGGAGGATTCGAGGATTCATGGAAGATTTAAAGATTGTCAGTCTGTATGATCGGGATGAAACGATAGCTGGTGCGCTTCTGGAAACGGAGGAATATCCTTGGCAGATACTAGGGAAGATCAAAGAGTATATTCGGGAACTGGGAAATATGCTAGACCCGGAACGGTTTACGAAGGCGGCGCCTGATGTATGGATTGCCAGATCGGCTAAGGTGGCTTCATCGGCGTTTATTAACGGGCCGGCTATTATTGATGAAGAGGCGGAAATACGCCACTGCGCTTTTATCAGGGGAGCGGCGATTGTCGGGAAGAAGGCTGTGGTGGGGAATTCTACGGAACTGAAGAACGTGATTCTTTTTAATCGGGTCCAGGTACCGCATTTTAATTATATAGGGGACAGCATATTAGGCTTTCGGGCGCATATGGGGGCAGGGGCGATTACGTCAAATGTGAAAAGCGACAGTAGTTTAGTGAAGATTAAGCTGGGCGGGGAGTGTGTGGAGACCGGGCTAAAGAAATGCGGCGCAATGATCGGTGACGGCGTGGAAGTCGGGTGTAACAGTGTCTTGAATCCCGGGACGGTGATTGGGCCAAGAACGATTATTTATCCGCTTTCAGCGGTGCGGGGGTTTGTTCCGGCCGACAGTATTTATAAATGCCAGGGGGAAGTGGCCATAAAACTCTAATTAGGACTGGATTTTTTGTCGTAAGTATGCGAAAATAGGTAATGTGTGCAGGAAGATGTTTAAAGGATTTGGGCACTCAGTAATACATATTGAAAGGAGATTCACATGATTTATTCTAAAGAAGTGGAAGAGATGTGTAAGGTGGCGCAGGGCGTATGCCATGGCTGTGCTCCCATACCGGAAGAAGCAAAATGGGTGAAAGCCAAAGAAGTAAAAGATATTTCCGGCCTGACTCATGGCGTGGGCTGGTGTGCACCGCAGCAGGGTGCCTGTAAGCTGACTTTGAATGTAAAAGAGGGGATTATCCAAGAAGCTTTGGTTGAGACGATCGGCTGTTCCGGGATGACACATTCGGCCGCGATGGCCTCCGAGATCCTTCCTGGCAGGACGTTGCTTGAGGCACTGAACACGGACCTTGTCTGTGATGCAATCAATACAGCAATGCGGGAACTTTTCCTGCAGATTGTTTACGGAAGGACGCAAAGCGCGTTTTCCGAAGACGGGCTGCCGGTCGGCGCCGGTCTTGAGGATCTTGGCAAGGGGCTGCGTAGTCAGGTCGGTACGATGTACGGCACTCTGGAAAAGGGTCCCCGGTATCTGGAGATGGCGGAAGGTTATGTGACCGGCATTGCTCTTGACGATGAAGACCAGATTATCGGATATCAGTTTGTCAGTCTGGGCAAGATGACGGATTTTATTAAAAAGGGCGACGATCCGAATACCGCGTGGGAAAAAGCCAAGGGCCAGTACGGACGGGTGGCCGATGCGGTGAAGATCATAGACCCCAGACATGAATAGAAGAAGGAGGAAATAGATAATGGCTTTATTTGAATCATATGAAAGACGTATCAACCAAATCAATGAAGTACTTAACAGTTATGGAATTTCTTCCATCGAAGAAGCTGAAAAAATAACCAAAGATGCCGGCCTTGATGTCTATAAGCAAGTGGAAGGCATCCAGCCTATATGTTTTGAAAATGCCAAGTGGGCCTATGTCGTAGGTGCCGCGATAGCCATCAAGAAAGGCTGCCGCCGGGCTGCCGATGCGGCGGCGGCGATTGGCGAAGGGCTACAGTCGTTTTGTATTCCCGGCTCAGTGGCCGACCAGCGTAAGGTAGGATTAGGGCACGGTAACCTTGGCAAGATGCTGCTGGAAGAAGAAACCGAGTGCTTTGCTTTTCTGGCCGGTCATGAATCATTTGCCGCGGCGGAAGGTGCCATCGGTATCGCCGAAAAAGCCAATAAAGTGCGCCAGAAGCCTTTGCGCGTGATCCTGAACGGCCTTGGCAAGGATGCGGCACAGGTGATTTCCCGGATTAACGGCTTTACCTTTGTGGAAACGGAGATGGATTATTATGCTGGTGAAGTTAAGGAAATATACCGCAAGTCTTATTCCGAAGGACTGCGTTCGAAAGTAAACTGCTACGGCGCCAATGACGTAACGGAAGGTGTCGCTATCATGCACAAGGAAAAAGTGGACGTGTCCATCACCGGCAACTCCACCAATCCGACTAGGTTCCAGCATCCGGTTGCCGGCACTTATAAAAAAGAGTGTATGGAACAGGGGAAGAAGTATTTCTCCGTTGCCTCGGGCGGCGGTACAGGGCGTACCTTACATCCCGATAATATGGCGGCTGGCCCGGCTTCTTACGGCATGACGGATACCATGGGACGGATGCATTCTGATGCCCAGTTTGCCGGATCCTCTTCCGTGCCCGCCCACGTTGAAATGATGGGCCTGATGGGTGCCGGAAACAACCCGATGGTCGGGATGACAGTGGCGGTGGCCGTCTCCATAGAGGAAGCCGCGAAGGACGGCCGGTTCTAAGAAAGATTGATGTTACAGGGTTTCCCAAGCGGTGGTATGCTGTGGGAGGCCCTGTTTTTTGTCGTCAAGTACTCCAAACCGCTAATAAAAGCGCTTTCCACGTCAGTTCGTAACCCCGTCCCCGCCCCTAGTCCAGATGATATTCTCCCGGATCATCGTATCAATGTCCATGCCGATTATTTCGGAAGCTCTTGCTTTAGCAAGTGCTTCCTTTTCGGTGCCTAGATATTTATAGATATCATAGGCCGGTTTGTGATTGCCCGCAACGTCCTCAAGTCCTAGCGCCAGATTGCTCAACATCTCGTGAGTATCATCTGTCTGCCGGTAGAGCATGAAGGCATCCACGTCTGGAAGGGAGGCGGCTTTCAGATAGCCATAGGCCACGGAGGCTTCCTGATTATCGGTGCCGAAAGCGGATGTATAGCCAATCTCAGCCAAGGAAATGCTTCTCACCTCGCCGGCCGGATTGAGAAAGGCCGGCTGATGCATATAATCAATCAGGATGCCGATGTTCTGCATGGTAATATAAGGTGTGGTGATGTTTTCTTTTACCCAGACGGCCGGGCCGTTCCAAGCATAAGGATCATACAGAGGCGAGTTATAGGGATGATAGGAAAGATCCCAGTTGATATTCCCTTCCCGCAACATATAGTAGTTAAACTGATCCAGATACTCCTTAGCTAGGAAACTGCCCGGATTGGACTTGCGGTTCCACTCCTGGTCAATAGAATTGTAGATTCTCGCATTGCCGTTATTGCTTTTTACTTCGTTATAAAATATCCGAAATGCCTTCACATACATATTGACATTTAAGTCCAAGGAGGCTGAACTGCTGTACCACCATGACGTGCGGGCATTGGTTTCGTTGCCCAGGATCCAGTTATCGACTTGGCCGCAGCCCTGCGTGCCGCTATATCTTTTCCCTAGGAACGCACTGATTGCCTTAAGATGTCCGACGCCGGCTTCATTGGCGATGTTTAAGGCATATCCCGGGCAGTCTCCGCCCACTGCCAGCGGATGAATAAGGTCTTGCGCATAGGCACCGCCTTTGCCGGTATTCAAAATCACCATAGTTACTTGGATGCCGCTGTTGTTCAGATACTTTACTAAGGCATCATAATTCGAGATCACGGTTCCATTAAAATAAAAGATTTTATCGTTATATGTAAAAGGAATGTTCCCAGGATCCGAACCATCAGAACAGATGTCGCCAAGGTTGATATTGTAAACCACCTGCTGAATCCCCAGATCTTGCAGGCTTCCGTCATTGACTGCCGGCCCAGGGAGAATCCCCTTGATGCCGGCCGTCATGCGCGCCGAGCTGTAGGCAGCGATGCTCTCAGGATTCGTAATATAGTGTTCATTGCTGACCTGTGTCATCTGGCCACCGCGTTTAACGGCAATCAAAAACTTCCGGCTCAGATTGGAAGCGGCGGTTCCATAATTTAAAGGGAAGCTGACCGAAACCGAATCGCCGATATCGCCAGTTGCGACCACCTGTCCGTCAGTGCCGTCCTGATAAACTTCGTTGGCGTATATATAGTATTTGCCGTCGTCACTTGCCGGAATGTCGGCAGCGCTGAGGCGGCATATTACCTCTGATCCGGATATCACACAAGAATCGATATTGACAGGACGGCCGGCCGCATATACCGCAGTCATGTCAGAGAAAACAGATAGTATTGCCGAAAATACGATTACCGTAAGCGTTGCGGCCATTATTTTAAATCTACGCATCATGATTGCCTCCATTTAAAAACATATGATTTCTAAACGAACACCTTTATCCAATGTGTTTTATATTTTAATACTATCACCTGACAGTAAAATGGTCAATTTAATCATGCACTTATTCTAAAATATTGCATATCCGGTTTCATAGCCAGCATGAATTACTATAACAAAACCACAAAAAGGTGCAGAGTTGTCGAATATACACAAAAACTGTTAATTAGACAAAACATATTGTTTTTTTGTTGACGTAATATAATATAGAAAGAGTATATATTTTAATTACCCTATGTAAAACAACGGGATTTTTGTTTGCAAATATAACATATTGACTTTATGATCTGCCAAAAGAATTGTTTCCGCGAGGTCAATTAAATTAAACTGAGGAGGAATAGGATGAACACGGTTTCTGAATTAAGAAACAACAACAAGATATTAAACCATCTTAAAATGATTAAAGAAAAAGCAGCTAACAATAATTACGACAAGGTACAAAGGATCGGTTTGGTAGAACTCCATCTGACCGACAAATGCGATCTGAACTGTATTTATTGCAGTTACGGAGCAAATTTAAAAATTAATAATAAGACTTTCAATGATTTTCCCTTTCAATCGCTCCGCCACATCGCGGAAGCAAGACCCAAAGCAGTGGTCTTAGCCGGCGGCGGTGAGCCTACGCTATATCAGGATGGCGATAAGAATATTGATGACGTAATAAGTTTTTTTAAGCAGCATGAGATCAGTGTAGGTGTTATAACAAACGGCTATAAGTTAGTAAACTGTGATGTTTTCGATGATAAGGACTGGATTCGTGTTTCTTTGGATGCGGACACACAGGAGATTTTCAACCAGTTAAAAAATGGTGATTTTGCGAAGAGGCTAAAAAATATTTTGTTCTATGCCGGAAGCCGGTGCCGGAATGTCGGAATCGGGTACTTATATAATAGGTTTTCTCTGGGAAGAATCCCGCGCTTTATCAAATCCATGTACGATATGATTATCAATGAGCTCGGAGAAAGCAGCTTATATAAGATAAATATTCAGTTTCGTCCCACCTGTCCGATAGAAAGCTGTGAATGTCCGTCCGGCAATTACGAAGGAAAACTGCTGCTTACCCCCGATCAGTATACCTGGTGGAACGGGGCAATCAAACAGATTCGGGCGGAGGCGGAGGAATGGTACGGCGATACACAATTCGCGGAATTTGTTCATAATCAGACCAATTTTGATCAGATATCGGAAAGGCGCAGCCATGCCTATGATTTCAAGCATTGCTATATGGCTCTGGCAAAGTGGCTGATTAAGACCAATGGAGATATGTACTCCTGTGTAATGAAGGCGACCAACGAAAGTATCAAAATCGGTAATATTATAACCGATCATTATGATGCCATCTATGAAAATGAACTGAAGTATTTTGAGCTGGCAGACAGTTATTGCCGCGGGGTGGAGGATTGTTGCCGGATAACGGGAGTTATCAACCAGATCGTAAAAGATAATTATGAAACGATATCTGACAGTGTGGAGTATGGAGAGTCTTTTTTCTTTTAAATTAAAAAGCCGCTCATAACAAATTAAAAATAAACTACAAGAAAGGATTGCGCTATGGAAAGAACAGAACACAAATTTCCGGCCTGGCCGCAGTTTTGTGAACAAAGCTATACGGATATCATTGAACCTTTAAGGTCGGGCAAAGTGAATTATTGGACAGGGAAGAAAGGTAAAGAATTTGAAGAGATGTTTGCCGCCTACAGCGGCGCCAAAATGGCCGTCTCCTGCACAAGCGGAACCTCGGCTGTACATATTGCGGTTTCCGGTCTGGGGATAGGCCCTGGGGACGAAGTCATCGTTCCGTCTTATACTTTTATTGCCACTTCCTTTGCGGTTTTACAGGCGGGGGCGATACCGGTATTTTGTGATACATCGACCGATCATACCATCGACCCGGCCAAGCTTGAACCCTTAATCAGTAAAAGGACAAAAGCAATCATCGTCGTACATTTATATGGTGTTGTCTGTGATATGGATGCTGTTATGGCGATAGCGGCCAGACATAATCTTTATGTAATTGAAGATTCTGCGCAATGCCTAGGCGGCATATATAAAGGTAAAAAGGTCGGGACGGTCGGAGATGTAGGCACCTTCAGTTTCTGTCAAAGCAAGCATTTTACTACCGGCGGTGAAGGGGGCATGGTAATTACGACCAATGAGGAAATCGGCTGGCGGTGCCGCGCCTTCCGCGACCACGGTTTCGATGTCAAAAAACGCTTTGATTTATTGTCTCTGGAAGAAGAAAGCGATTATGTCCACAATTCGGTAGGTTATAATTACCGGATGACGGAAATACAATCCATTATCGGGATTAACGAATTAAAACGATTTGAAAATTGGAATTTGCCAAATCGATTCCGGTATGCTAAAATGTATGATGAAGCATTAAGCGGAATGAAGGGAATTGAGTCACTGCCCTTAAATACGGCGGAACGGCAAAACGCTTATTGGGAGTATCCGGTGATCCTTGATCTTAATTGTCTGGACACGGATGCGAACGGTATCATCATGGAACTAAGAGACCTCGGGATACCGGTATTTAAGATTCAATGGCCGGAAGCATACAAAGAACGGGTATACCGGGAACATAACGGTTTCGGGAGCGCCAGATTCCCGTTTGAATCTAAAGAATATACCGATGCTTCGGCGGCCGATTACACCACGGTGTCATGTGAAGTTGCTGCATCGCTGCGTTCCCGGACATTATCCTTGTATCTCCATCCCACCTGGGAAGAAGAGGATATCAGGATCTGTATCGATTATTTTAAGAAAGTGCTTGCCAAACACACAATCCGCTGACCAAAGGAGAAGATTTAAGATGAACGAAATTATTTATGATATATCGGTGATATTATCCGTATACAACCGCACGGACGAACTGGCTCTGACCTTAGATTCCATATGCAATCAGTCAATCGACAGGAACCGGTTTGAAGTCATCGTATGCGACGACGGTTCCCGGGAAGACATCCTCGGCGTAGCCAAAAAATATGAAGACCAATTGAACTTACGTTATTGCTATCAGCCGGACCGGGGATTCTGTGCGGCAGCAGCACGCAATATGGGCATCAGGATGTCACACGCTAAGCTATGCATGCTGCTGGACAATGGTATTCTCCTTGCTTCCCAGGCTCTGGAATGTCATGTCAAAGCCCATAAGCATAGAAAGTGTGCCGTTACAGGATATGTATACGGGTTTGACGATATGGATATATTTTCGGAAGAGATAAGGGAAATCATTGATAATCACAGCATTGACCAGGCAGTTGAGATATTGGAAGCGAAGCAATACTATGACTGCCGGGAAGCAGTATATCAGGAACTGGGAGATGACTTAAATAATTATCCCGCCTCATGGGTATTGTATTGGGCCGGCCATATGTCGGCAGACAGGGATTTTCTCTTTGAAGTAGGGCTTTTTGATGAAAGCTATGACACCTGGGGCGGAGAAGATAACGACCTTGCCCTTGCTTTATACATGCACGGTGCGGAGTTCATCCTAGAAAGAGGCTGTGCAAGCGCCCATTATCCTCATTCTAAGATCCATAACCTGATCAAGGATCCAGAGCTGGCTCAGCAGGAACTGCTCGACAAACAAAAATATCTTTACAGTAAATACCCGTTGGATACCCTAAGAAAGTGGTATGACATTCATGAGCTGAAACTGAATCAATGGCTGGTGCATAACGGCGTGACCGGCGATTTAAGAAAAACATCGCAAAAACTAGGGAATCTTTTAAATAAAATTTAATATAAATAAATAAAATAAATAAATAAAGGAAGATATGACAGTGTCTAATCAGGAAAACAGAAATTATTGTTTTTACATTCAGTTCGCGTTTGCAACAGCGTTTATGATGCTTACCGGAGGCGTTTTTTTAAGCGGCCTAGCGCTCTATATGAATGCCAGTGACCTAATCGTCAGTTATTGTCAGGTAATCCCCAACTTAAGCGGTATTACGATATTGTTCCTTTCCTTCCTGCTGGAAAAGTTCACAAGCAAAAAAAGCCTGACGATATGGCTGACCTTCATTGCCAAACTGAGCAGCAGCCTGATCATATTCATCCCGCTGGCGGTGACTGAGAAGTATCAGATCCTGGTATTCATGGCGCTGGTCGTCTTGTCCTATACCCTCCAGGCGTTGAGTACGGTATCACTGAATAACTGGATGCTTCATTTTATCCCTAAAAGCAAAGAAGGCAGAGTCATCTCCATGAGGCAGACATGGTCCCTTGTCGCGACTGTCATATTATCCCTGTCGGCCAGCTGGTTTATGGATGAGATGGAAGCGGCCAATAGAACTTATAACGGATATCTGATTTTATATCTGCTGGGCATGGTGATGGCGGCCGCGGAACTGATTACCTTGTTACGGATCGAAGATGTCAATGTCATTACAGCGGCAAGACGGTCTCTTAAGATATCTGATATCTTCCGTCTGCCCTTACGTAACCGGCTCTTTATGAGTTATGTGGTTTACATATTTATGTTTTATATCTTGCTCAATATATCCGACAGCTTCCTTACGGTGTTCATGATGAAGTATCTACAGCTTCCCTATAGCCAGATCGTTGTCTTCATGCTTATGATGCAGCTGCCGCAGATTTTCCTGTTCCGTATTTGGGGAACAATCAGTGATAAATCAGGGCATAAATTTGTTTTATTTATGTCGGTATGGTTTTTTATCGGCGAGACCTTCCTGTTTGGACTGACTGATTCCAATAATTATTTTATTTTTGTTCCGCTGGGATATTTAATTGCTTCGGTAGGCAACTCCGGTTTTGCGATAGCATTGTTTAACCGCCGGTATGAGATCATACCGGAAGACGGAAGAATGGTGTACGACTGTTTTTACAGTGCGGTCATCGGCCTGGCCCTGCTCCTTGGTCCGTTTATAGGCGTCAGTATCAAAGAAGGGCTTGCCGCACGGATGAGCCTGTCCGGATTAACACGGTTTTGGGATATCAGACTACTGTTTTTTATGTCTGCGGCCGGCATTTTGCTCCTGCAGTGCTGTCACCTGCTGATCAACAAAAAAAGAGGTAAGGCTGCTTAAGTGTGGCAGAATTAAAGATCCTGCTGTTTGAAAGCCAGTACCTGAAAGAAAGTCTGGTCCAGAAATTATATACAAAAATTATCCAAAGTTAAAAAATAGATTGTTAATAGATGTAGTTTTATATTATAATAGCATCAGGTAACTATAATAAGACCATCCGGGAGGGTAATTTATGCTGATTACACTGGTGCCTTTTTTTGATGATTCCATGGCAGTTAATGCATATTCTTTTTTTTCACAGAAAAATAACAATTTATTGGAACCAAGCCTGCAGAGTACCGGACTTAATGACGGAGCCGTGAACATCCTCGCGTTTGACCTGATCCAGAAGATCGGTATTGATGCGCTGACCGGCGGTAAGGAGCTATTCGTTCCCCTTAACAACGTCAATATTTTTGCCGATATTTCATCACAGTATGACGGCCCGCTGGAGAAGCTTATCCTGCTTATTGATAATCATGTAAAGCCTCAGGATATGTATATTGACCGTATCAAAGAACTGAAGCAGATGGGGTACAAGATTGCGGTCCGCAAGCTGAGCCTGCAGGAATTTGATCATTACAAGCAGATTCTGCTACTGATGGACTATATTATTCTGGACGACAAAAAAGTGAACCTCCAGAACGTCAAGTTTTATTTTGACAGGATTTTTCCTGACCTGAAGTTAATCGCCGGCAACATTGCTACCGGCGACCGTTATGAAGAGATCAAGAAGATCGGCGGTTATGCCATGTATGAAGGCGAGTTTTTCCGTCTTCCTTTAAACCGCGGGCAGCATGACGTCTCGCCGCTGAAGGTAAACTACATCCGCCTGCTGAATATTGTGAACAGCAGTAATTTTGAGCTGGCGGATGCGGCCGACATCATCGGCCAAGATACAGCCTTGGTCATCTCCCTGTTAAAGATGGTGAATACCAGAGCCATCAATTCCGAGATCACTTCGATCCGTCATGCCGCGGCGATGCTGGGACAGAAGGAACTGAAAAAATGGATCAATACAGCGGTGACTAAAGAGCTTTATGCCGATAAACCCAATGAAATAACTAGATTTTCCTTGATCCGGGCCAAGTTCTTAGAAAACCTCGCACCGGCTTTTGAGATGGCGGTCCACGCGCCGGAACTCTTCCTGATGGGGCTGTTTTCGGTTATAGACGTTATCCTGGAACTCAGCATGGAAGAGGCCTTGAAGATTGTGCAGGTTTCCAAGGATGTACACGATGCGCTGGTGCGGCAGAAAGGAAAGTTTTATCCGATATTTGAGTTCATCCTTAAATATGAAGCGGCCGAATGGCAGGAAGTCTCCCGGCTGATGATTATACACAATATCAGTCTCAGTCAGTTACATGCGGCTTATGTTGATTCCTTAAGCTGGTACAGTAACCTGATTTCCCGAACAGTTTAGGACGCAGATCAATAAAGAGGTGTTTTTTATGAATATAGCCAGAAGGATATTATATGTCATATCAGGCTTAGCGTTGCTGCTAAGCCTGTTTGTTATGATATGTTCTATCAATCCGGTTCTGGCTGTCTCAGTCACAGAGTTCCTGCTGACCGGCGAAACAGATGCCGGCCGCCGGGATTCCTCTGAAGCGGCCATCGCGGCCTTCCCTTATGCCGCTGCTAACAATAGCCGGCTCACGGAAGAAAATACGTCCTCGCTTATTTCATCCACATCGCCCGGGTCTGACGGCACGCTGCCCGGATCCCAGGATGAAGCCGGCGATCTGTTGCCGGATGGTTCCGAATCGAACCGGCCGGCGGACTTACGTCCGTCCGACTATGTGCCGCCGGAAAAAACCGATATACAGACTCCCGCGGAGGTGTCCGGAAGGAACGGATACAAACCGGTTGAAGAGGAAACCGAACAGGTTGACGAAACACAGGCACAGCAGATCAAAGAACTGGCCGGTTATGGCGAAACTGGTGAAGGGCTTACGTTTGACGAAGAAATGTATCCTTATTACTGGATGCTTGACAGCGGCCTGCAGGAGCTGTACCGGCAGATTTATGCCAACAGTGCCGCCGGAAATGCTGTATTTTCGCCCGTGATAGCAGTTGATCCGTCTCAGTTCAAGACCGCCTACATGGCAGTATTCAATGATCATCCGGAACTGTTCTGGCTGGAATCAGCTTACCGGGGGACGATGGCAGAAGACCGTGTTCTTGTGGAAGTAAGATTATCCTTTAACCGTACGGCCAATGACTTAAGTGCTTCTAAAGCGGCCTTTGAAAATGAGGCGGAAGAAATCCTGGCCGGCGCAAGAACCCTGGGCGACGATTATCAAAAGGAAGTATATGTACATGATGCCCTGCTTGATAAAGTAAGATATAACCTTCAGGCTCCGTTAAACCAGAACGCTTACAGCGCCATGGTGGGAGAGCAGACTGTATGTGCCGGCTATGCCCGGGCTTACCAGTATCTCCTTCAGCAGTTAGGGATTCCCTGCTATTACTGTACCGGGTTTGCCGGTGAGAACCATGCTTGGAATATCGTTAAACTTGACGGGGATTACTATAACGTGGATACGACATGGGACGATACCGAGCCCAATACCTATGATTATTTCAACAAGACAGATGCCGATTTTGCTGCGACTCATGCCCGTGAGGAACTTTCCGTTTACCTGCCTGCCTGCAACGGTACGCGGTATGCGGGTCTGGAAGCCGACCGGCAAGACGCCAATCCTCCTGACAATACCGGCGGCATCGTAACCCTGCAAGACGTAACCCCGCAAGACGTAACCCCGCAAGATGTAACCCCGCAAGACATAACCCCATATATGATTCAGGATACTGCCATGCGCACCTTGGAAGATGCCGGCTTTACCGAGCAGGATATACTGACCGATATGGGAGCATATTATACAGACTGTTATGATCATATCGTTCAAAGCGGCGGAAACATTCAGTTCCAGAACGTAATAGCCGATGTCAACCTGCTGTATGCCTGCTTGGATGCCTATGATAACGAGGGCTTTGCCGATGGCTATGCATATCAGGCGATATCAGAACTGGGTGCTGTTTATATCGAGGTGGCAGTGGAAGCGGAAGAACTTAAAGACGGCCGGTTTCTCCTGTATCATACGGTAGTTTTAACATACTAGTGGTTTATCATACAAAAAGGAATGACAGATAAGGAGCATAGCCATGCCAGAATTGCCGGAAGTGGAAACCGTCCGCCGAACGTTAAAGAATAAGATATTAGATAAGAAGATTCATGATATCAGCATACGCTACGACAGGATCATTGACGGAGATCCCTTGGTGTTCATCGAAACGCTGAAGGGACAAACGGTGCGTGATATCGGCAGAGTAGGGAAATACCTGATATTTTTCTTGGATAAAAATGCCTTTATCTCACATCTGCGGATGGAAGGAAAATATCTTATCGTTAATATCGGTCAAGAGATAAATAAACACGAACATATCTCATTCCATTTAAGCGATGGAATGGAGCTGCGATATCATGACACCCGTAAATTTGGGCGGATGAAGCTGACAGAAGCGGATTCCTGTTACCATGATGTACCATTGTGCAACTTAGGGCCGGAACCTTGGCTGGCAAAAGCTGAGGACATATATCAAAAAATCCACAAAAGCAGCGTGCCCGTCAAAACGCTGTTGCTGGATCAGACGATCCTCGCCGGAATCGGGAATATCTATGCCAATGAAATCTGTTTCCGCATGAAAGTAAATCCGGAGACACCGGGAAGCCGGATAAGTCTAAAACGCACTCAGGAAATGCTGGAGGCAGCGATGGAAATATTGGATGCGGCCATCGTGCAGGGTGGCACAACTGTCCATTCTTTTGACGCGAACGGGATATCCGGACGGTTTCAAAATGAACTGCAGGTGCATATGCAGAAGTTCTGCCCCATATGTGGCGCCAAGATAACCAAAAAAGCGGTGCATGGCCGTGGCACCTATTTCTGCCCCATATGCCAGAAATAAGACCGCAGCTGTCAGTTGACAACAGGCAAACAACAGGCCAACAACAGGCAAACAACAGGCCAACAATAGGCAAACAACAGGCCAACAACAGGCCGACAATAAAAAGGAGGTTACAATATATGAAGACACTGGTAATTTACTATTCCTACACCGGACACACGAAAGAGGCCGCCATCGAACTGGCCGCCAAAGAAGCCGCCGATATCACAGAAGTAAAAGATGTCCGCCGGAAAAAAGCTTTTCCGCTGGGCTGTTTAGCCGCCATCAGGGGAAAAGCCTGGCCCATACAGGCATTAGACAAGGATCCGGCTGCCTACGACCGGCTGATCATCTTGTCACCCATATGGGCAGGGAATCCGCCGCCCGCTGTTAACGGCCTGTTTGCCCAGCTGCCCAAAGGGAAAAAAATCTCCGTGAAGATGAATTCAGCCGGTGGGCAAAGCAACTGCCGTGAGCGTGTGAAAAAAGTCATAAAGCTCAAAGGCTGCGTACTGGAAGGATATGAAGACATACGGGTACCCGGCAAAGATGCCGGCTGACCGAGGACGATATGGCAAAATCAAGCAACCAGAAATTAAAACTGCTGTACTTAATCAAAATACTGAGCGAGCAGACCGATGATAACCACAGCATTACCCTGCACGGAATCCAGTCGGCCCTTAATGCCTATGATATCAATGCAGAACGCAAAAGCCTATATGATGACATCGAGGCTTTGCGCAATTACGGCATTGATGTCATCGGCGAAGCCAAAGGGAAAAGCTATGAGTATCATATCGGTGAACGCCAGTTTGAACTGGCCGAGCTAAAACTGCTTGTGGATGCCGTCCAGGCTTCCAAGTTCATTACTGTCAAAAAATCCTCCCAGTTAATCAAAAAGCTGGAAGGACTGACCAGTATCCATGAGGCCAGACAGCTGCAAAGGCAAGTTTATGTGGCTGACCGCATTAAGACGATGAATGAAAGCATCTATTATAATGTCGATATTCTTCATAATGCCATCAGCCGTAACATCAAGATCCGTTTCCAATATACCCAGTGGACCGTGAGCAAGGAACTGGAAATGAAAAAAAACGGTGAACTTTACGAAGTCAGTCCATGGGCCTTGTCGTGGGACAATGAAAACTACTATCTGGTAGCTTTCGATAGCGCCGCAGCGATTATTAAGCATTACCGGGTAGATAAGATGATGAAGCTGACTCTGACTGATGAAAAGCGGGAGGGGCGGGACTATTTTGAACAATTCAACATGGCCGCCTATACCCGGAAAATGTTTGGGATGTATCATGGCACAGAACAGACGGTTAAGATCCGGTTTGCCAATGACTTGGCGGGGGTAGTGATCGACCGTTTTGGCCAAGACGTATATCTGCGCCCGGTGGATGAAAACCATTTTATTGTTCATGTAAAGGTTGCCGTCAGCCGTCAGTTCTTAGCATGGGTGATCGGCTTAGGGCGGGGGGCGAAGATAATGGCACCGGAAGACGTGGCAGAAGAGATGAAAAAGACCATCAAAGAACTGGCTGCTTTATATGAGGATTAGAGGATAGATGACGTATTGATATTCATAGTACAAAGTTCGCTGCTGCACTCGCCGCGCAATGCCAGTTTCTGGAATGATTTTCGTTGTTCCTTAAGCCGGTCAGGGTCCTCCGAAAGCGCATTGCCGATGATACCCTTTTCATCATATCCGCATACCCGGACATTGCCTTCCCAGTCTATCCAATAAGAAAAAAAAGGGACAGAACACGTATGCCTTGCTGCCGAAGCTGCTTTAGGAGATGATGAGACGGCATGGCGGCTGTGGTCTGATGCGGCTGGCTGGCCGTCTAAAACAGACAGCGGCAGGATGACTTCAATATTATGAGAGCGAAGAGCATCAGCAATATAGCGGGCGTTTTCCAGCAATTCTTGATATTTTACGTCAGTCGCGGTAAGCAGTTCCGCTTTGACGGCACAAGGATTGTTTTGATTTTCCAATGCAATCAGATCCCGGAACTGAACGGTCTTGACATCGTTTTCCCGAACAAAGGCAATCAATGCTTCCGGCTGGGAAAGATTAGCTTTAAGCAGCACTGTGTTAAGACGAAGCAAAGGCTTGCGGTTCCGGACAGCTTCTTTTTGATTAGATGCTTTATATTGATTGAATGATTTAATGTTGTCACATACCTTATCAAAATCCGAACCGGACATTATGCGGTTGTAATCCGCCCGGTTAAAACCGTTAAAAGAAACAATTATTTCATTGACATTGTGATCTACAGCCGCGGCGATAATATCTTGATTAAGCAGCAGGGCATTGGTGCAAAAGGATACATGGGGGATTCCTTTTAACTTGGCATATTTTAGGTATTCGGCAAAATGGGGGGTTGCCAATGGCTCGCAGGCACATGAAAGGTAAAGATTGCGGAGTTTTGGCGCGAATTTGTCGATGATGGCAGTATAATTTTCCAAGGGCATAAAATGTTTTTCGCCGGCGGTATGGTCACGGTTACACATTATACACCGGATATTACAGTAATTGTTGGTATCCATCCGCAAGACATCCTTGCGCACCCCAAACAGTTCTGCCGAAGACAAGACCTTGCTCCGTACAAAATCATTTCCCAAGCGATCATATATTTTTTTCAGCATCTTCAGATCACTCACCAGAACAATCCTCCTTATTTATAGTATGGGAATTATTATTTGTTTCATGCGCTGATAATGATAAATACTAGTTAAAGGCAGCTTGATAAAGTCAGCTTCATATTATTTTTGTGTTTTTGATGATAGTTTGCTATAATTGGGAAATGAAGAGAGCACATGAATGTGCGGATGGGAGCCGTGATGGAAAAAAATATGGACAAAAAAATCGCGCTGGTTATTGATGCGGAGAATACCAGTGTGAAGTATCTTGATGACATACTGAAAGAGCTCCGGGAATATGGCATTGTTACTTACAAACGAATGTATGGGGATTTTACTGACAGCAGCCTCAAGAGCTGGAACGACAAGGCAATGGAATATGCCATAGTGCCGATCCAGCAGCCCCGGTACTCTAAAGTTAAAAATGCCGCGGATATTATGCTGGTTATCGACGTGATGGACATCCTTTATGAAGGGAACGTAGACGGGTTCTGCATCGTTTCTTCCGACAGTGATTTTACAAGACTTGTCAACCGCCTGCGCGAGGGCGGCATGCTGGTAATCGGAATGGGTAAAAGCGATGCATCCAAAGCGTTAAAAGCGGCCTGTACCGAATATAAGAACCTGGAAAAATTATTCGGTGAAAGCTCGGAAAGTGCCACGGAGAATTATACCATCATTGCTTTGGACGAAATCAAGAAAATCATCCTGGAAATCGTCCAGCAGTGCGAAAACAACGGAGAACGTGCCGGACTAGGCGGAATCAAAAGCCAGCTGCAAAGGATATACACCGATTTTGACGAAAGAAATTACGGCTATAACTCCATGACTACCTTTGTGAAAGACATGAAGGAATTTGAGGTCAGGACGGAAAATACTTCTGTTTATGTAGAAAGGAAAAAACAAGGTTATGCTCGGGACGAAGTGGAAAATTATATTGTTTCTGTAGTAAAGAAAACCGATGTTGACCTGGCAAAGCTGGGACAGAAAGTACATGAGCGGTTTACAGAGTTTAACCACAAAGATTTCGGCTATTCTCAATTTGTAAGGTTTGTAGAGAACATACCTAATATACGCATTGTCGAGAAGTCAGCTTCCCGAAAAAATGTAGCCTACGATAAAAAGTCCTGATCATTAAAAAATTAACATTTTTTACCTGTTTATTTTTTGAATTCGATGTGCTATGATTAGTTTGTAACAAAGATGTAACAAATTCGTAACAACTTACTTTGCTACAAATAAAAATTAATCATATTAAAGGAGGATATCAAAAATGAAAAGGATATCAATCTTAGCAGCATCGGTTCTAGCTTTAATAGGTACTATCGGAATGCCAATGACAGCCCAAGCAGCGCCCTGCGGTCAAAACCAGATAAAGGTAATCGTGGCAGGTTCCAATAATAATTGCAATACCCAGGATATAAAAAACCAACTGTCAAGATATGGCATTAATTTAGATGAAGTCATCAAAAATAATACCAATAACATGTCGCAGAACAGTAATAATAACGGCTGCGTCACGGCCGCCCCTGCCGCTACGCCTACGCCGGCTCCTCAGGCACCGGCAACGGAAGCAAAACCAGTACCGGAAACAAAACCTGTCCAGGAAACAAACACTGGTGCTAAAGAAACGCCGGCTGCTAACACAACACCGGACAATGAAGTGAAAGAAAGCCTTACGTATCAGGAACAGGTGGTCAAGCTGGTAAATGAAGAGCGGGCAAAAGCAGGACTATCCGCCTTGACTCTGGACGCGTCAGTTCAGTCGGCAGCCCAGGTAAGGGCTCAGGAATCAGCAACCAGCTTCTCCCATACCAGGCCAAACGGATCCAGCTTTAGCACGGCTTTAACAGAAGCAGGGGTACAATACCGCGGCTCAGGAGAAAATATCGCCTGGGGACAAAAAACCCCGGAAGAAGTAGTTGAAGGATGGATGAACAGCGCAGGCCATAGAGCTAATATTCTGAATGCCAGTTATACGAAAATCGGCGTAGGTTATTACCAAAACGCCAAAGGGGTTAATTACTGGTCGCAGCTTTTTACCTACTAAAATTAGTAATCTGAATAAAGATCTATATATGACAGAATCAAAGAATCTCGCTTGCGGGATTTTTTGATTTTATCATATTTGCTATCAGCTGACTGGCTTAAACATCGTGCGGATTTAAAAGACTTAAACCAAAACCGGATAAAAACAACAGCCACATTCCGTTCCTGAAAAGGAGTATTCGATTTTGATTATCATCTCTTCTGGCTTCTTAATAGAAGTTGTTGACAAGGGGCTTGCATACAGTTAGAATTATAATAATATTATATTAAAAATTGACATAGGAAGGGTAAAAGGAGTAAAATGAGTGATTTAAATGAAAACAGCAAGGTTTTTTGCCCTAAATGCGGTTGGGGTAATACGTCAGAAGCAAAGTTTTGTATGAATTGCGGTGAAGGACTGGCAAAAGCACCCGAAAATAATATGTATAATGAGCCACCAAATGCGCCGCAACCAAGTTCTGCTGATTCTGCCGATAATTCTACAGCTTATTCTACGGCTGCTTCTACGGCTAATTCTAAAATAGAAGCAGAAGAAGTCGCTTCCACGCCTTGGCAGGACAGCGTATCCAATCCTTATTACAGCACCGGCCCGGCAAATATGGATTATAACACATCATCACCTTATTATGTACAGGAGGCTCCCGAAGAGGTGAACAAATCATCGGGTCTGTCCATAGCATCCTTGGTATGTGGTATCTCAGCATTGGTATGCTGTATTTTAACCATTCCGCTGTCAATAACCTCCATCGTGCTTGGCATCATATCACTTAGCAAGAAAAACCCCGGTAAAGGAATGGCTATCGGCGGAATCGTAACAAGTGCCGTTTCTATTTTGTTTTATTTGTTTATCTTTGTAATTTCCTTTGTCATTGATAGCGGAAATTATTATTATTAATTAATAAACAGGAGGTTATCTAATGGATGCTAAGACAACGTCAATTGTAGCGTACATAACATGGATCGGTTTAATCATTGCTCTTGCGGCCGGCGACAGGGAAGGGGCCAAGTTTCATCTTAACCAGGCCTTGGTAATAACCTTGTTCGGTTTGATCTGTGCGTTTATTCCCTGCATAGGATGGCTGTGTTTGATTTTTGTTTTTGTGTGCTGGATCTTAGGTCTGATTGCCGCTATCAATCAGGAGGAGAAAGAGGTGCCGCTGATCGGCCAGATCAGACTGCTCAAATAATTAATGTCCGATCACTGCTCTGTTAACTGTTCATCGGCAGCCGGGGTTTCGTCATATGTGATGATTTCCTCAGGTATGTCGCCATGTAAAATTGATAGAATGTATTGTAGACGGAGGTTGGCCCGGCTGTAGTTTTCCTGGGCTGCCTCTTCAATATTTTCGTCAAATACTTCCGCTTCAAATGCCTGATGGTATAGCGAGACGGCTTCCTTCATATATTCATCCGCTTCGTCGGCCAGCTGCTCCACGCCGATGAAAACTTGGGGAACAGTCAGTTCGGCCATCTGCGAAAAAGAAGTCGACATATTGTCCAGAAGGGTGAGTAGCTGCGTGACCGCATCTTCTGAAGCAGGGTCGATCGCGTTAATAGAGGCATCGTAAGTGGCAACGTTTTCGAAAAAAATATTCATATTCTCTTTATAGTGCTCCAGTTCCGGGTCGCTGCCGCAGCCGGTCATGCCGAACAAAAGCCCGGAACATATTAAAATAAGCATTGCTGATATTTTCAAGATCATTCCTCCAGTGTGGATTACCTCACATTAGCCAAGGCAATGTGATATAGATTTGTAAATAATATGTAATATATATTATAAAGTACCATAAGCGATGAGATTAATCAAGAAATTAGTAAAAATAAGTGCTTTTAAGTTAAAAGGACAATACCATATGAGGACATCCAAGAGCAAGATTAAAAATAAAATTTAAATTAATGCAGATTCTTAATTGTAGTTTTGGGGAAATCATGTTACCATGTTTAATGAATTTGAACGAAAGCAATGAGAAAGTCGAGGAGCATTATATGATAGGAGCAGATGCGATAATTAAGTGTTTGGAAGCGGAAGGTGTCAGTATCGTATTCGGTTATCCGGGAGCGGCCATTAATCCTTTTTACAACAGCCTTTCCTATTCACCGATCAGGACGGTGCTGGTCAGGACCGAGCAGAATGCGGCCCATGCCGCCAGTGGCTTTGCGCGTATCACCGGAAAAGCCGGCGTATGTGCGGTGACCTCCGGGCCGGGCGCCACGAACGTCATTACCGGCGTGGCAACTGCTTTTGCAGACAGCATTCCGCTGATCTGTCTTACCGGCCAAGTAAATTCGGAACTGATTGGCAGCGATGTTTTTCAGGAAGCGGATATTACCGGGGCGGTAGAATCCTTTGTTAAGTATAGTTATCTGATTAAAAATGCCAACGACATACCTAGGGTATTCAAGGAAGCTTTTTATATTGCCAATTCCGGCCGCAAGGGTCCGGTGCTGATTGATCTGCCCGTAGACATTCAGAATGCTGCTGTCAAGAACTTTGTTTATCCGGAACAGGTCTCCATGCGCACCTATAAACCGACGGTAAAAGGGCATGTCGTCCAGATCAAAAAAGTCATCCATGAACTGGAGAAAGCGAAGAAGCCGATCCTATGTGCCGGCGGCGGGGTGCTGCTGTCACAGGCGGAAGCGGAACTCCGGCAGTTTGCCGAGACTCATCATATTCCCGTGGTTTCGACCATGATGGGAATCGGTGTCATGCCTACCGAGCATCCGCTTTACTTCGGGATGGTAGGCAACAACGGCAAGCCCTATGCTAACCGCGCCATGAACGAATCGGATCTGCTGATTATGGTCGGTGCCAGAGTGGCTGACCGGGCGGTCAGCCAGCCGGATCTGATTACCGCCCATAAAGTTTTGATCCATATCGACGTAGATACAGCAGAAATCGGTAAAAATGTCGGTCCCGGCATCCCCTTGGTAGGCGATGCCAGACATATCTTTCAGGAATTGCTGGAGCAGAAATGCGACTGTGAACATAACGAGTGGATCAGCCTTTTGGAGCAGTACCGCGAAGCTATGGCACCGGTGCGACGCCCTAACCCTGACTATGTCGATCCGGCTGCTTTTATCCGGCTGCTCAGCCGGAAGATGAAGAAAGACGGTATTTATGTGGCTGACGTCGGGCAGAATCAGATGTGGTCCTGTGGCTACCACATCGTTCGAGAAGGGAAATTCCTGACCACGGGCGGAATGGGAACGATGGGTTATTCGATTCCGGCCGCCATGGGTGCCAAGGCAGCCGATCCGACCAAGCAGGTTGTGGCAGTATGCGGCGACGGAGCCTTCCAGATGTCGATGATGGAGCTGGCGACCCTCCGCCAGCACGATATACCGGTCAAGATCATAGTCTTTAAGAACAACTATCTAGGGCTTGTCCGGGAGCTGCAGCATTACTCTTATCAAGATCATTATTCGGCGGTTGACCTGACGGGAAGCCCGGATCTGGAAAAACTGGCCACGGCCTATGACCTGGACTTTGTCCGGCTGGCGGCTATGGATGATGCCGAAGCTGTGATTGAGGATTTCTTAAAAGAAGATAAGTCAATGCTCATGGAATGTCTGATCGACCCCATGGATTTATCGAAATAGAGGAGGATGCTGATGAAAAGAATATATTCTGTTTTAGTAGAAAACCGGGCGGGCGTGCTCTGTAAAGTGGCAGGGCTTTTTTCGCGCCGCTGTTTTAACATAGATTCCCTTGCCGTAGGTGAGACGGATGATCCCACGGTTTCCTGTATGACCATTGTCAGCAGCGGCGACAAAAGGACCATTGAGCAGATTGAAAAGCAGCTGAATAAAAAACTAGATGTCATCAAGGTGAAGACCTTTGATGAAACAGCCTGCATCAGCCGGGAACTGATGCTGATCAAAGTCCGGTACAACAAGGGCACCAGACGTGATATCATTGAAATCTGTGACATCCTGAAAGCGGATATCGTCGATATGTCCAAAACCCAGATGATGATCCAGATCTGCGACATTCCGGATAAAATCGCCCTGCTGCTTTCGATGCTGCAGTCGATCAGTATCGTCGAAGTGGCACGTACCGGCACGCTGGCGCTGTCCAAATGCCAGGACTGAGCTTGTTGACTTTTAAAGATGAAATTGATACAATACAAAATAACATACAGGAGGATGGCATATGCAGAAAAAAGTATTTCAGCTGCTGGTAGACAATACTGCCGGGGTCTTGAGCCGTATTTCCGGTTTGTTCTCCAGAAGGGGATACAGTATCGAAAGCATTACCGCCGGAGTTACTGCCGACCCCCGTTTTACCCGGATTACGATCGTGGCGGCAGGGGATGACGTGATCCTGGAACAGATCGAGAAACAGGTTGCCAAATTGATTGACATCCGTGAAATCAAGGAATTGAAGCCGCAAAGCAGCGTATACCGGGAACTTGCCCTGATCAAGGTGCGGGCATCGGTCAAGGAGAGACAGGGCATTATCACGATCGCGGATATCTTCCGGGCGAATATTATTGATGTTGCTCCGGAGAGCATGATTATTGAGCTGACCGGCGATCAAAGCAAAATCAGTGCTTTCATTGACCTGCTGGAAGGCTACGAGATTCAGGAACTGGCGAGGACGGGACTCGCCGGGTTGGCGCGTGGTACGGAAAGCGTGACATATTTATGACGTAGTCATAAATATGTCGATGGCCATGCGGCCAATGCTTAATTCAATAAATATAATATCAATTTAGAAAGAGGAGGATATTTAAGGATGGCTAATATTTATTATCAGGAGGACTGTAACTTATCAATACTGGAAGGAAAAACCATTGCGGTCATCGGCTATGGCAGCCAGGGACATGCCCATGCGCTGAATGCCAAGGAGTCGGGTTGTCATGTTATCATCGGCCTTTATGAAGGATCACCGTCGTGGGACAAGGCCGTGAAACAGGGATTTGAGGTATATACGGCGGCTGAGGCGGCGAAAAAAGCCGATATCATCATGATTCTGATCAATGACGAGAAGCAGGCGCAGATGTACAATGCGGATATTGCGCCGAACCTGGAAGAGGGCAATATGCTGATGTTTGCGCATGGATTCTCCATTCATTTTAACCAGATTATCCCTCCGGCCAACATCGACGTGACGATGATAGCCCCGAAAGGTCCCGGCCATACGGTCAGAAGTGAATATCAGGCCGGAAAAGGCGTTCCTTGTCTGGTGGCGGTTCATCAGGATGCCAGCGGAAAAGCTTTGGATAAGGCGCTGGCTTATGCAATGGCGATCGGCGGAGCGAGAGCCGGGGTTTTAGAGACTACGTTCAGGACGGAGACGGAGACCGACTTATTTGGCGAGCAGGCGGTTCTGTGCGGCGGTGTGTGTGCTTTGATGCAGGCGGGCTATGAGACGCTGGTAGAGGCTGGCTATGATGCTAGGAATGCTTATTTTGAATGTATCCATGAGATGAAGCTGATCGTTGACCTGATCTATCAGTCTGGGTTTGCGGGGATGCGGTATTCGATTTCTAATACGGCGGAATATGGGGATTATATTACCGGGCCGAAGATTATTACGGATGAGACGAAGAAGAATATGAAGAAGATACTTGCCGATATTCAGTCGGGAGCGTTTGCGAAGGACTTTTTGCTGGATATGTCCGCGGCTGGGGGGCAGGCGCATTTTAAAGCGATGAAAAAGCGCGCGGCGGAACATCCGGCTGAGGTTGTCGGGGAAGAGATTAGGAAGCTTTATAGCTGGAATAATGAGGCGGATAAGTTTATCAATAATTAGGAGGTTCGCATATAATAAGTGTACATAGTGTTTCGGAGGGGAGTAGCGGGGATGTTTGCTGGCCATTGACGTGTGGCTTACTGGTCATTGCTATATTGCGTACTGGTCATCGCTGTGTTGCGCACTGGTCATCGCTGTGTTGCGTA
>DBDG01000027.1 GCA_002293475.1 Lachnospiraceae bacterium UBA938 | reverse complement strand
GAGGTCACTTCATATTATCTACTTCATACTAACCACAATATTCTTCTTCCCCTTCTTGCTGACGCCTTCACACCCCAGATAGGTAAACTTCCCAAAACCTCTTACGGTAACTACATCCTCCGGCTTCAGCAAACCGCTGCTGTTCTCGAACAAAAGCCCGTTCAGAAAAACTTTTTTCTGGCGAAAAAGCTCCAGGCTTTCGCCACGGGACAGCTGGTAAGCTTTTGCAATCACTGCGTCAATCCGTTCGGATGGCACCTGGATCCGGCGCTCCACTGCCGCCGTCGCCGCTGCCGCCGCCGGCAGTTCCGTGACACGGCATTTGACCGGAGTTTGCTTGATCCGTTCCAGCTCATTCACGATAAATGGCGCAATTACCGCCGTACAGAAAACATAACCCTTGTTATCCAATATAATAATATCGCCTAACGTAGCCCTTTCAATCCCCAGATGCATCAGGGCTCCTAAAAAATCCCGGTGTGTCAGCTGGTCGGCAAATTTCTGCATCAGTGGCGCCATCTCCACGCAGACAATCGGAAAGTCTTCGGCATAGCCCAGTTCTTCCTCCTTGCCAAACCGGATCATACACCGCTCACTGTCCTCCCTGCCGCCAAACAATGCCCAGCCGGCCTGATCCATACCGGAATCGGCCAGCCGCAGCCGCCGAAAAACATCCTGCTCCGCCACACTCAAAAAACCGGTGAAGACAAAAACATGGCTGCGGCAGCATTTGCCCGCCATGTCCGCTAGCCGTTTTTTGATCCGTTCTTCCTCATCCATCAGTTCACCTTGTTACGATTACCCTTCCTACTGAAAAAAATCATAGTTTGTATTGGCGCTCTCCGCCGCACTGGCGGTATTGACAAACACCAGCAGCACATCCGGGTCATAACCGGCATAATACTCCGCAAAGTTCCCGCCGAAATACCGCATGTCCATCTCCTCATAGCGGCTGACCACCAGCGGCAGATAGATTGCCGATGACCAGGCAAATGAATCGGCAACGGCCATTACCTTAAGCTTATTCGGTGCCGCCCCATTAAAGTATTTCCGGTTATGCCCCCCGTATGTATAATGATCATACAATAAATTGACAAAAAAGTCTTTCTTATTATCCTCCAGGTCATAGACCACGTCACCGAACTCCCCCTGCTTGAAGATGCCCAGCGTCGGTACTTCCAGCCTGATATCGGTAGCAAACTCCGGCCAGATAACCGAAAAGTCATCCACGCCTGCAAAGCTGCTGCCTGTCCGCCTTCCGGTCGGTCCCAGATACCAGTCTTCATATACCTCGACATGAAATGCGCCGATATCGACATAGCGCGCATCGACCGGCTCCATGATGTCTGCCCTGACCAAGTAATCCACTATCTCCGTATAAGCCCAGAAGGCCGTCTCGCTCCGCCAGTGATGGTCTGTCACAAAAAACGCCTCGGTATAGCCGATCCCGTCCCTCTGCATCTTCTTACGCAGATCCAGTACCGGGATGCCCTCTTCTTGGAGACGTCCGACCAGATCATCGGCATTCTGATTGCTGTAATCGTTATAACCGGGCGGCAGGATATCCTCGTTCTCAGGAATCTGGCATGGGGCAAGTACAAACAGGAAATGTTTGCCTTTTTCCGTCTGCCGGTCATACAGCTCCTTCATCTGCGCGGCCGCGGCAACAGTCTCCTGCGGCTCGCTGATTTCCGTCACATGCCCGTTGTCCAGCTTGATTATGTCATTCATCTGGCGCTGTCCCATGGCCGCCGCCATAAAACCGTTTAGTTCAATATAGGCTCCCTTGTTCTTCAGGAAATTGCCCTCATAACCTAATATATTATCATATACTTCATTGAACTTGTCCAATATCTGTTCCACATCCTGGCTTTCGTTTTTGGCAAAGGAGCCAATAGCGGCCATGGAAGGAATAAACACAACCGCCGCAATATAAAACATGATCCCGGTAAAGCCCACCGCCACCAGCTTTTTCCCTAGCATATTATTGTCTATAGATGAAATTATGGAAGCCAGTAATTTTTGAATCATCTCCCAGTCCTTTCCTGATTCTTAGAAATCAAAATAAATAAACGGATTGTGCGCCCCCAGAACCAGATATGAAACCGACCACAAAAAGCCGAACAGGTAAAATCCCGCCCGCAGGATGTTGGTTCCCAGCCGGAGCCATAGCGCCCCCCGGCTGTCGATATAAGCACTAAGCACCGCCGGCAGCCTCGTACAGCATAGCAGACCCGCCAGTAAAAACAGCCAGTAATCCCGGAAACTCATGATCACATAATCGCAGATAAGCGGATTACCCTTAACGGCAAGCATCGAAAGCCCGTAACCGGCTGCTTCCCTTATCCCTTCCGTACGGAAAAGCACCCAGCCCGCGAGGACGGCCAGCATCGTAAAAACACGATAGGCGGCTGCCGCTGCCGCGGTTTTGCACCTTTGCGGATAGCCGGTAAGTTTCTCAAAAGCAATCAGGATAAAATACATCATACCCCACATGATAAAATTCCATCCCGCCCCATGCCATATCCCGGTCAGGAGCCAGACAACTAAGAGATTAAAAACCAGCCGCCCATGCGAGCTGACCCGTGAACCGCCCAGCGGAATATATACATAATCCCGGAACCACTGCCCCAGCGTCATATGCCACCGCCGCCAGAACTCCGTGACCGATGCTGCTATGTAAGGATAGTTGAAATTCTCCGGAAAGCGGAAACCGAACATCAGCCCCAAGCCGATAGCCATGTCTGAATAGCCGGAAAAGTCGAACAGAATCTGTAAAGCGTAAGCGGCCGCGCCAAGCCAGGCATAAATAACCGACCGTTCCCCGTCCGGCAGGCCAAAGGCATGATCGGCGATCAGAGCCAGGTTATTGGCTAACAGGATCTTCTTACAAAGACCGATCAGGAAGCGCCTGACCCCTTCGCTGAATATCTTAAGATTGATCCCACGTTTTGCCAGCTGCGTCTCAATATCTTTAAAACGCACGACAGGTCCGGCGATCAGCTGCGGAAAAAGGGCAATATATAAGCTTACATGTAACAGATTGCGCCTGACTTCGCTGCTGCCACGGTATACATCAATGACATATGACATCGCCTGAAAGGTAAAAAAGGATATCCCGATAGGAAACAGCAGGTTTAAAAGCGGTATTTCAAATCCCATGCTGTTAAGGTTAACGATCAGGAAATCCAGATATTTATAGGTAAACAAAAGGCCAAGATTGCCGGCTAGGCAGATAGCCATGAACATAATCCGAAGCTTCTTCTGCTCCCGGAAGCGGTCGATCAGCAAGGCCATAATGTAGTCAAACAGGATCAGACCCGCCATGATGAAAATAAACCCTGGTTCGCCGCTGGCATAAAAGACCATACTCATAACCAGAAGGAAAAAGTTACGATATGGCTTACGGATCAAATAATATCCGATTAATGTAAACGGCAAAAATAAAAATAGAAACAAATTACTTGAGAATACCATCAGATAACCCCTTATGATTCCAAAATGTTCACAGTAAATGTACCATGTGAATCTTAAGAACCGGGTAGGATTATCTTAATTATTTCTTAATCTGGCATAAAATGGATCAGAAGTCAGATCAGGCAGTCCATGGAGTTCTGCCGGGCAAGCTGTTTTTCTGCTAGGTCGGCTATGGTTACCCCGTCAACGACATGATTGATGGCCGTATTCAGCTGTTTCCAGACATCAAGTGTCTCGCAGGTATCACAGCGCTCACACTCATTGACATCACCTTCCAGACAGGCTACCGGGCACAGGCTCCCTTCCGTCAGCCTCAGGATCATGCCCACCGTATATAGGCTTGCGTCTCTGGCAAGCTTATAGCCGCCCTGGGCACCCCTAGTGCTTTTCACATATCCCGCCTTATTCAGTACACTGATGATCTGTTCCAAGTATTTCTCAGAAATATCCTGGCGCTTGGCTATCTGGTTGACCTTAGCATATTCGCCGGTGTTATTGACTGCCAAGTCTACCATGATCCGAACCGCATAACGGCCTCTTGATGAAATCTTCATTGTCTGCCCTCGCTTACTGATTCTTACGGGAAATGGATGCACCGATCACATTGTCCTGAAATTCCTACTATATTACTAGGTTTTGTATATTATGAATATACACAACTATCCGCTTTATGTCAATACTGATTTTCCGTCGCCTGTTTAAAGATAATCATCAACGCACCCAGAAATATGGCAAAATCGCCAATATTAAACACAACATTACGCAGTCTCTTAACCGGTACATTGAAGCTAACATAATCTACCACATAATTGCGCCGCAGCCGGTCATAGGTATTACTGAACGCCCCGCCCAGCAAAAGGGACAGGCCGGCACGTAGTTTCCCCTTGCTTTTCAGAGAAATAAGAAAGCTAAATGTTAACACGGCCGTAATCAGCAGCGACAGCAGCGCCGTAATATTCGGATACTTATCGCCAAGGTTCATGGCCATGCCGCTGTTATGGCTTTTCCTGATAAGCAACGGGCCGCTTTGCCGGCCGGCCTCCTTATCCCAGTCCTCTTTTTCTTCAATATGATTTTTGATAGCGGTGTCTAACCCGAATACGCCGATAAACATCATCCAGTACTTCATAAATATTTCCTCCTGACTGATACGTTAACAGTTCCGCCCCCCACAACATCATTATACTTGATCTGTCATCAAAATGCCATAGTTCCGGAAGATCTAACTAAGAGATATGTTCCTTGATCAAGTCGTAATTTTTCATCATCCGCGGGTCTTCGGGGGCATGATCCAAGGCCAGCCGAGCATGGGTAAGGGCTTCCTGATAGTTACCTAGCCGGTACAAGGCAATCGCGGCCAGGTCATTGGGGGTAAAATCCCAAGAATAGCCCTGGTTGACATAGACGTGGGACTTTTCTTTTATTTTAAGTGCCTCTGTCGTCATGAACATAACAGTCACCCAGTCGCTTAAGTGATAGGCCAGCTTGGCGCACTCAATATATGGATCGCGCATAAAAGGAACTTCGGCAATAGCCCGCAGATACCAATTGTAAGCCTCGTTATTCTGCTGCATATTGGCATAGCTTTGGGCAATCCAGCGCATGGCGGCACCGCGCTCTTCGCGCCATAAAGCGGTTTCCAGCTTGAGATAGGCGGTCAAGGTGCTGATACAGTTTTGCCAGTCTCCGACATACATATATTCCCGGCCAAGATAGTAAGCCATCCGGTCATCTTGGGGATTTTCCGCGACACCGAGCTTGAGAAGGCCCATATAAGAAGATCTTGATTTTGTGCTGTCCGGAAAATGGTCTAGGATAATATCCGGCACAAATACTTTATTTTCTCTCAGTCCTGGTATAGCAGGGGTGAATCTAAGGAACTCATGCACCGGGCAGGCCCACCGATAATGTTCCTTCGCATGGATCTTAAAATAGGTAAACTGCGTGTGGGGCGTCCCGTCCGGGTTGATGCTCCAGTTATATAAATAGTTGACCATAGTTAAAGAGGGGTTCCATACCTCTTCAAGGATCTTGCGCCAGCCAGGCCGGAACACTTCGTCCAGATCGGTGCATACCGCTATATCCGCATGATCCGGTACATGAGAAAGCGACAGGTTTCTGGCGACGTCGAACCGCCATGGGTCGATTTTCTCTTCGTAGACAAGCGCGCCCCGTTCCCGCAGTTTTTTGACTGTGTTGTCATCCGAACCGGTATCCGTAACAACGATAAGATCGGCCTCCTGCATCGAATCCATCCAGCGGTCCACGAATTTTTCTTCGTTTTTACATATGGCATATACACAAATATGATATTTATTTTCACTCATGCTTCTTCCTCCCTTTACAATGCCTTCTCTGGCTCCGCTTTGGCAGCCACAATATTAAAGTTATTGAGAAGCCGCTTATCTTCAGGGCTTATATCACAGGCTTTCTTAGCATGTTCCAAGGCTTTCGGGTATAAGCCGAGCCAATAGGCGGCAATCGCGGCAAAGTCATCCAGCAAAAACCCCCATGACGCGCTTTCGACCAGATAGCTGTTGGTGGATTCCTTGACCTCCAGGCCTTTTTCAGCGGCCCAAAGGGTCAGCGGCCAGTTTTCTTTTTCATAGCCCAGCCGGGCCAGCTCCAGCCACGGCTCACGTACCATCGGACATTCGGCCGCCGCTTTGTATAGCCAGCCGAGCGCTTCCTCATCTTTATTCTGGGCACGGAAGGACTTGGCGATGAAGCGCATGGCGGCGCTCCGCTCTTCGGGCCATACGGCGCTCTCGATCTTCAGGTAGTCCTGCAATGTGGCGATCGCCTTGTCATATAGCTGCTTATAGAAATATTCACGGCCAAGCCAGAACCTAGTCCGATCGTCCTGAGGGTTTTCTGCGGCCGACATCTCCAACAGCGGCAGGTACTGACCCCGAGATTTCATAGGATCGGGCTTATGAATCAGATACAGATCATTGATGACGACTGTCCTGTCCTCCTGCGCCCCGGTATACTGCAGAACCTCGTGGACCGGATGAACCCATTGAAAACCGTGCCTTCGGTGAATTTTTTCCATATAAAATTTCTTCTGATAAGCTAAATCGGGGTGATATTCCCAGACGAACCAGTATCTGGCGCGGGTACACCAGTCGTCCCAGGCATTTTCCAGCTTTTCCCGCCATCCGGGTTCAAAAACTTCGTCAATGTCATTGGAAACGCAGATATCGGCATCCTCGGGAATATGGCTCATAGCGGAGTTCCGGGCAACATCGAACCGCCAAGGGGTTATCTTTTCTTCAAATACTATGGCTCCCCGCGCCCTTAATTTAGCCGCCGTGTCATCCTCCGATCCGGTATCGACCACGATCACCCCGTCAGCCTCGCTGACAGAATCCATCCAGCGGTCAATAAAAGCGCTCTCATTCTTGCTGATCGCATAAACGTAGACTTTATATTTTTTCATTGTGGAGATCTCCTTGCCGAAATTACAGAATAGATTTACTATGATAATAATATGCTTAAGAACTTAGATCGGAACCACGATTTATTTCCATAGTATCTAAATGAATGAATCTGTCTGCTATCCCTACAGCAGACAGCCATTCATACTATTAGAACTAATAGTTTAATAAAGGCCAGCCCAATAACCTTACAACTCCATTATTACAATTTTCCCTTTAATAATTGTCAGGCTTACCGACGACAGCAGCCAGACACTGAGCGTGCTCTTATCATAACCGGAAGGAATATCCAAAACCAAGTAATTGTTGTCAATGAGTGAGGTTCTTTCATCGCGGGTAAACAGTCTTTTTGACTGCAGAACTGTATTATTATGTGAAAGCCTTATTTCAAGCGTAACCGGCCTGGCATAGCCGTTCTCCAGTTCTATATTATATAAAATCTGGTACTTTTTGCCGGCCGGAAGCAGGATGGAGGTAGAGCATTTATCACAATTCATGGTCAGTTTGTTGTCAAAGCAGGAATCTTGTTTAAACTTCATGGCCGAGTTGCCCTGCCAGGCTCCCCCGGCCGAAGCCGCCGAAAATACCGACACGACCGGCTGGGGAGCCGCACTAGGGTAAGCCGGATAGCACGGATCGGGATACCGGGGATCCGGGCAGGGATAGTCCGGATTATACAAGCTGGGCTCCTGGCATCTGGCGCGCTCTATCCAATACATTTCGTTCACCGCTTCCAGCCTCATATAGTAAGCCTGCTCTAAATGGATGGCATTTGCTATCGTTTTATTGATGGAACGGTTGATCGTCAGCAGTTCCTCGATCCCCCCGGAAACTTCAATTGCTTGAATCTTCTCGCCTTCGGCGTTAAGAATATGTGAAAGTGCCGCCTCAACCAAGGCAATCGATTCGATCATATCACTTAAGGACTGTTCTGTTATGTATGCCGTATTAGACTGATTATTAATACTGTTTCCTAATTTGCTCGGACTCATGCTTCCTCCTGTAATTTTGATACTCACTACTATTTTATTATATGGCTCAAGGATTCATACTTATTCCCATAACAAAGCGTTATCAAAAGCAGCGGGCGGCTTTCTGTCTGAAAAGCCGCCCGCTGCTTTATATTAAATTATATCTTTACTTTACTGTCCAGACATAACCGTATCGGCAAACAGCTCAAGCTTTGCCTGGAACATGATTTCCAGACGGGTGGCTGCATTGATCAGTTTATTAACAGAGTCATTGACTAACAGCATCTGTTCGGGTGTTGTTGAAGACATGGCAATGATTGCCTGCATCTTTTCTCCTTCGGCATTTAAGATATGCGAAAGTGCAGTCTCCTGTAAAGCAACGGATTGAATGAGGTCAGTAATTGCCTGTTCGCGGGTCCCCGTTCCAGGTGTGATAATTGGCATTCCCATAAAGCATAGTCTCCTTTTCTTTGCAGCCTTCTTGACTGTTATTTTATAATATTCTCTTTACTGGTTAAACAGGCGCCACATATGCGTTGGGTCCTGCAACCGCTTTACCAAGGCTCAATTCCGCGAGGCCGGTACCCAGCAGGCTGAGCTGCACCGGTATTTCCGTAACCGTATCCGCGGTTGCCGACTGAACATTGACATTGATCGAAATGACGCCGGCCAGAATCTGGAATACCGGTTCAACGGCATCCAATGCTGCATTAACCATATTATTCATGGTTTCCCAGGCTATATTCACAATACTTGTGTCATCACCAAATACCAGCGGCTCAATAACTGTCGACAAGGTTAACTGAATTGCCTCAATGATCGGAGTTAAAAGCGATACCGGGACAGAACCCAGTAAACCGGAAGGGACAATCTCTATCGTCGCCGTTCCGTCCAGCAAGTCGGCCAATGAACCGGTAAAATTAAACGCTAACCCCGCAGGACCCAAAAGCGGAACTGAAAATGCAAAATCTCCGCCAATAACAACGGTAGCGGTATCCAGCAAGTTTTTCAGTGTACTGGACAGCAGGTTGGTCACATAAACCAAGAGTTCCGTCTTGCCGTCTTCCAGCATACTCACAATTTCTGTTCCGAACAAAACCGTATTGGGATCTAGGTTATTCAATGTCCCGCCCCAGAACTTGGCAAGGTCGACAACAAGGCTTCCCGCGGAGAGATCTAGGATCACACTCCCTTCCGGCAGTGCATTCGGATCTTCCAGATTGCCCGGAAGGACAATCGGTTCCGATAAGATCGGGGCCAAAGCGACATCCGGATCAATATTGATAGTTGCGGTTATGCTGTTTGAATCCAGTGTCATTCCCGGCACAACAGAGAGTATGGCCGCCAAATTATCTAGGATGGTATCGTTTATGGTGTTTGAGAGCGTAGTTTGCAACGTGTTGATCGTGCTGCTGATCGTATCTATCGCCGTATCAAGCGTTGTCGTCAGACCACCGATTACTGGCGATACAATCTCAAAGCCGGCACCGGCAATATTATAATTCTGTACTACCGTATCTGGTTCGGTGCTCAGATCCAGACCCGCTTCTCCCGTAATCGCGCCGATGGTAATGTTGGCGGCGGATAGAAGGTCGGTTACCTGGCCAGGAATCAGCTTCATCAGATCCAGTTTGGCATTAGCGGGGTAGCCATCCGTGCCGTCTGCGCTTATGATACCGCTGTCACTTACAGCACCCGCATAGGCTCTTGATGCCCCGTCTATCGATGCCTGGGCATATTGGTTAACCAAGCCGATCTGAAGGAGCTCCCCAAGGTTAAGCGGTACGCCGCCTACTTCAAATAGCTGATTTAAAGAGTCGAAATTGGGCTGTGACGTGTTGGTTACTTCCGTACCCGGCGTCACGCCGTTTTCATAAGTTGCCGTAACCCCGCCTAGGCCGGAAAGACCGCCCAGGTCGATTCCTGCCACTGACCCGCTTAAGAACTGCGCGGTGGCATTGGAATAAGTTGTGGGCGTGCCCGGATCCGTATAGGTTACCGCAATCGTCCTAGGATCGGTATCGGTAGCTGTATCACTTAGGTCGTTAATATTGGTGACGTTGAACCGGCCTGTCAGTGTCCCGTTGACTACGTCTTGGCTTACCGGTATGAAGCTGACCGCATATTCCGGGGATACTTGAGCAGTCGCCGCCGCGATTGCCTGGGCAACGGCCGCGTCCCTAGCGCCGGAATCATCAAGAGGTACGTTGATACTTACAGTGGTTACATCTATCTTAGCCAGTTCATCCGTTGCCGTCGATGGCACATAGGTGGACGTCACGGTTATCGTCCTGCTGGCGGTATCGCTCATCGTATCGGTAGGATCATTGGGATTAGTTACGGTGTATTTACCATACAGGATACCGTTAACGGGATCATAACTGTCCCTTACAAAGCTTACTTCATAAGCTGGTGACACTTGGGCGACGGCGGCTGCTATGGCACTTGCGACAGCTGCATCGCTTGCCTGGACACTGTCAAGCGGCACGGCAATGCTTACGGAAGACACGTCTATTTTGGCCCATTCATCCGCTGCCGTTGTCGGCACATACGTGGTATAAACTAGGATAGTCACCAATTCTCCGAGTGCTGTATCAAGCGGGTTATCGTCTTTCGTAACCCGGAATCTTCCGGTCAGGAGCCAGTAAGCAACGGAAACAGCGCGCGTAAAGGCTGGCTGAACCATTGTGCCGCTGCTGTAGCTGACCACGTCAAAAGTGACGGTATAGCCCGGTGCCACCTGCGCCTGCGCCGCATCAATTGCCAATTGAACAGCATCGGCTTCGGCGGTAAGGCCATCCAGCGGAACAGCGATGGTGACACTGCCCACATCAATATTGCTAAGCTGTTCCGGTGCCGTAAGCCCCGGCTCTGGCGTAACGGGCATATCAACCGGGAAAAGTTCCAATTTGGTCTGGAATAACATCTCCAGACGTGCTACTGAATTAAGCATCCTATTTACGGAATCGTTAAGTTCCATTAACTGTTCTGTCGTTACGTCAGGCATTTCAATGATCGCCTGCATCTTTTCTCCTTCAGCATTCATGATATGCGCAAGTGCAGTTTCCTGTAAAGCAACAGATTGAATTAAGTCTGTTATTGCCTGATCACGTGTACCAGTACCTGGCGTAATAATAGGCATTCCCATAGTATAGTCTCCTTTTCTTTTCTTTTGGATTTATTATTCATTGGTCTGATATCGAAATATCTAGCCTCATAATAATAATATGTGGGAATGTGATTTTTGTGATGTTCAAATTATTATGTAATTGTTTCTTAATAATCCGACAGGAGTGATAGTGTCAATTATTAATATTAGATGCAATTTGAGTTTATTTTAGCTTTATGCTACGCTTCTGAATGTTTTGGACCAGATATGGGCGAATACCTCACCAGCCTCCGGATAATAGCTCCTTAACAGTTCCATGCTTACCCGCTGACACGATCGCAGTCGGCTACAGCAAATGTACTGGCAATATCCAATCCCTCTCCGTCAGCGGCAGACGCTCCTTGGCCAGGCATATCAAGGCACCTGTACCGGTCCTTTTGCCGGGTATCTTATTCAGACAGCGAAACGCGCTGACCATTGACTTGGATGGGTCGCTCGATGTCTTGATTTCTGCCGGATATAGTACATCCCCTTCCTCAATCAGCAAGTCTATTTCATTCTTATCCACATCGCGGTAATAGAATAAAGGCGGATTCACTATCCCGTCGTTATAGTAGCTCTTGAGGATTTCGGCAATCACAAAGCTTTCAAAGATCGGCCCCAGCATCGCACCGTTGGCAAGCTGTTCCGGTGAATTCCACCCCAACAGCCAGCAGGCGAGGCCGGTATCCAGGAAATACAGCTTCGGGGTCTTTAAAAGCCTCTTACTATAATTATTATAATAAGGCTCCAAAAGATAGACCAGCCCGCTGGACTCCATGACCGACAGCCAGGCTCTGACTGTTTTGACATCTTTGCCACAGGTCTCCGCTATTGTGGTCAGGTTCAGCATCTGACCCGTAAGGGAAGCCGTGGAGCGGACAAATTTAATAAAAGCCGACTCATCCTGAATATTGAGGACGTCCTTGATGTCCTTTTCAATATAGGTCTGAAAATAAGAACTGTAATAATCCGACCAGTCAGACAGGCTGACCTTCGTTTCATGCAGTTCGGGGAAAAAGCCCTTGTGAATGCAGGAGAGAATGACACCATAATCAAACGCTGTTCCCTCCTGCAGTATCGCTTCCGCGTGGCCGACAGTCGGCACAAACGGACGGCGATAGGCCAACTGATTGATTTCTCGCATTGAAAGGCCCAGCATCTTAATGACACCGGCACGTCCGGCCAAGCTCTCACTGACATTTTTCATCAGCTTCATACTTTGGGAACCGGTTAGATAAAACTGTCCTTTCCTTGGGTCATCATCAACGATGTCTTTGATATAATCAAAAAGCTCTGCGGCCTTCTGAATCTCGTCCACAATGACCGGTGGCTTGTTCGCTTCAAAAAAGAGCGAAGGGTTATCCTTGGCACTTTCCCGCACAAGAGGACGGTTCATGGTTATATAATTGATATCGCGAAACACTTCCTTAAGCATGGTTGATTTGCCGACCTGTCTCGCTCCGGTCAGGATCAGCACCGGTTTACGCGCGGCAATCCGCTCAACCACCGGCTCAAGATGTCTATGAAAATACATAAGCAATCACTCCGTTCGTATAATCGGGAATATGATTCCAATATACACGGAATCTGTGATAGTGTCAATTACTTAAATATATATCTGCTAGACCAGATCATACTTAATAACATCCACCACCGCCTTACCGTCCGCCAAGAACATCTTTATTTAAGATCAAATGGTAACCGGGACGGCATCCATCAGATAACCGTCCCGGTTTTTGTTAAAAATACTTCCCTATGGTACTACGGATTATTTCTCGCACTTCGTGCTCTCATAATCCGCAACATTCGAAATCCGCCCTAATCAGGCTGCTTTCTCATGTTGTGCGGGTCCCAGCATGAAAATCATGACCTTTTGACCCTTGTATCATATTATGATTCATATACCGCAAAATTATCAATTACCAGCCCCATCGTATGGATTGAACTCGGATTGGATTTGGTCGAAATACCGATCCGGCAGTTCTCTCCGGCACCTGCCGGTACGGTGAAGGTATAGCTGAACCGGCGCTGCTGCGACGGGTTATTCTGGGCGCCGGTAGCTGCTAAGGTCTGTGCCGCCGTGCCGCTTAACAGGGTATTTCCGTTGTATACGCCCAAGGTATAATAGGCAACGGAGACGTTATAATCAAACTCTACCCGGTAAGTTTTTCCGGCCTTCAGCTCAAGGGTATTGGGCGTCGTGACCAAGAAGTTGGTGTAGGCCCCGTCGTTATGCGCCTTGAGTGACCAGCGGCCATCCAGCACATAATTTTCTAACTGCTGAGTATTGACGGTCGTTCCGCCTAGGTCAACGGTTGCCGGAGCTTTCTCTACGAGATGGGTGTGGTTATTATCGCCGGTACGGGCGTACACGAACGGTCCCCATTGCTCATAGATGTTTTCAAAATCGGTAAAGTAATAGGCATTTGTAGGCGCGTTTGCCTTTGGTGCATAAGGATGGTGCCAGATGCGCGCATCGTCCAGATAGACCTTGGCATTGGCATTACCAAACTGCAGCCGGAAGGTCGCCGTCGTGCCGGTTGCCGTAAATGCCACGTTGAGCCGTGACATGTACGGGGTCGGGCTGTTCGTCGCATCACCGGTCGCTGTACTGCCTTGATACCATTTATTGGTAAAGTCGAGGTTCTTGTGAGTGGTACGGTTAAACGTGGTGGTTGCCAGCTGAGTGGCGCCGTTCAGCACGCTTAATGTGACATTACGCTTATCGGTTGTGGCCGGAGCTCCGCCGGCACCGTTTCCGCCCACCTGATACCAGATCGAGGCGGTATAGGTCTGGCCCGGCGTCAGGTTCCTGATAGTATTTTCCACGCCGATTTCATTGCCAGAAGTCTGGCCGGCAACTTCCATCCTGCTGTTACCGCGGTTGTCCGTCGTCATGGCAACGTTGCTGCTACCGGACGTTACTGTCCATGCACTGTAACCATGCGTATCAAAGCCAGGATCGGCCAGATAGCCAGGAGTAGAGTTGGCGCCGGTCGCTGTAGTCGCACCGAAATCGCCTGCTGTCATCGGGGTCTTGCCGCTGTTCGCCTTGTAGATGACATAAGGTACCTTGCGTCCCAAAGTATTGACATTGGGGGTAAAAGTATTGCCGCTGACGGTAAAGCCGGTGGTCACTTCAACCGGACCCACATCGGTCAGTTTATAGACTTTTACACTGCTATTGCTAAGATTGCTGCCCCAGCTGGCGGGGAATGTCCAGCTCGTCTGTCCACCGGAAGTCTTGCCCTGCCAATAGTAAATCTTTTCTTCGGTAATGGGGCTCCACGGGATGAAGAGCTCACTGGCTTCTTTACGAGAATAGGTGCTTCCAGATGCTGCACCCATAACTGCTACCAGATTGCCGTCGGGTGAATAGACCCTGGTCTCGCCGCCTAACGCGGTAGCTGTAGCATATGCGCCGGCCTTGCCCGCGACTGTGGTGAAGCCGGTGACATTGCCGTCGGCATCATAAGTATATTCTCTCGGTGCGCCAAAGTTGATGCGCAGGTTGTTGTCTGCCCAAGAATTGACCGGGAAGTACTGCATATATTTAGACGCTAAGTTCTGGTTATAGAAGACTTCAACGCCTTCCGTAATGCTGCTGCGGCTCTGCCACGCGCCGATTCCCGCCTGGTTCGCGCCACGAAGGATAGTGCTGACCTTTCTGCTGGAGGTCGGGAAAGCATCCTTGGTATCGTTATAAATATATCGGAATATCTGACTGCCGTCGCCGCTGGTCGGGTAATAAAGGTCGGTTCCCCAGTGGGTCCAGATGACATTCTGTTCCATCGGGCCGGAGAATTCCGTGGCATTGATCCAGTTAAAGCCATTCAAGATATTGGATACCTGTTTGGCCCGCCAGTCGGAGCCGGAATAAATATCGACATAAACCATATCCAGACCTGAGCCGTCGTTCGGCTTACCGGTGTAAGCACCGCCGGAATCCCGGCCGCCCACTTCATCATAAAGAATCTGGAAACGTTTCTCCAGTTCACCGGTCATCAGATCCTTGTTCTGATCGATCAGGATCGCCTGATCCAGCCAGCCCCAGCCATTGCTTGAAGTATAAACGCTTGACGGTGGTCCGAAGAAAGAGTCCTTCATATATTCGCCAACATTGACATGGATGCCGACCCTGGCATTGATCTTATGCGCTTCGCTGATCAGGGTGCGGAAATCGGTCACGCCGCCCTGGCGGATGCCGATGTGGCCGCCGACATCGGGGTGGCTGTCATCGTGCCCTTCAGCCTGATAACCTTTTTCCAGGATCATCTGTCCGAAGCCATCGGTATAATTAGCCAGCTTCTTGGCATCATCCAAGCCACGCAGGAAAGGATTTTGTGCCATGCTGACAAAGTTCATGGATACGTAGGTATAATAATCGCGGATCTCGCTCGCACCGGTCGGTACTACCGCATAATCCCGATAGAGATTAGCCGCATCTTGCCAGTCAGCTGAACCGCTGCTGTTATTGTCATCAGCTACCACAACCGTGAAAGCCATTTTCTCCAACGGTTCAAACTTCTGGGCCGCATAAGATCCTGCACCATATGACGCCGTATTGGCTGCATAGGTCCACGGGCCATTGCGCAGCGTCATCGTCATCGGATTACCGGTAGAAGCATCGGCCTCCAGGATGCTAATGATATTGCGGGTAGGCGTGTCGGGACTGTCGTTCCAGATACCGGCCGCTACGTTTCCGTTAGAGATAAAGCCAATTGAATACATATTAGAGCTCGGTCCTCTCCCTGACATGGTATTGAAATAATCACTCATATTATTCCATGATCCGGGATTGACAAAACCGGCCATCCTAACGTTAGTCGTCGTGCTTCCTAACATCCCGTTGGCAAAAGCGGCAAAATAGATATCCGGCATCTCAACCGTATACACGCCCGGATCGCCTTCCGGCAGGGTTACTTCGCAGGTAAGCGCCGCTCCCTTCACCGTATAAACAAAGCGGAATTCAATATAATCATTCGGTACTGAGATATCCTCCATGGCATACACGGTATAGGTTAATGTGTCGTTGCTGCTGTTGGTACTGGACACTTCCACGCTTTCCACATAGGCAAACCACTCCTCGCCATTGATTTCCAGAGTGTAAGCATAGTCTTCATAACCCATCAGCTTCTTGTTACCATTGGTCAGAGTATACTCATTAGGTACCGGATAACGATTGTCCATCTTCACCGTCATCGCCGAAGATGCGATCGTAATCGGATCATAAGCCGGTTCCATACCCGGTTCCTGAACACCGACAAATATTGTTTCGTTGACGCTGTCGGCAAGATAAAGGGTCTTAGCTTCCTTACCGGACATAACCCCTACCCGGCCGGCGACACGGGGATAATAAGCACTGGTAATCCGTGCCGTTCCGACGAGCTGTTCTTCGCCGTCTCCGCCCGTCACCCAGAGCTTGACCGTGTTATCGTTGGCCCGCATCCGCACGGTAGCCCATTCTTCAGCCCGCAGAACCGGACCGGTACCAATCGCGACACGGGTCGTATTCAGATCATTGGCATCTCGCAGACTCCAGACCCTGGTAGCAGCATCATAATACAGAACCGCAAAGGTCGAACCGGATTCATGATGGAAGACCACACCAAAGTCACCGGTAGATTTCACTCTCCTCTTGGCTTCCTTCTCCGGATCATTGTCATCGACTACGATATCCGCATAGGTATAAATAACATCTTCCTCGGGTACCGGCTTAATCGACATCTCTAGATTAAGATCCTTAATATAACCAGACTGGGTATCAATCACGCCCGTTTTTGCCGTTCCGGCAAATTCTAGCTCGACCGCCCCGCCGCCAGGTGCTTCACTGTCGGCTTCATAGGTCGCCGGGTAACTCGCCAGCGTCTGAGCATTGATAAACGCCGGTGCCGTGCCGGCATAGTCGGACTGATATTCTTCCGCTGCCGGTGCCTCTTTGGTTACGGTGAACTCATCCGGCAGATCGTCCTTATCGCGGATGGGTCCGGCATACATATTGTCAAAGAAAAATTGCTGACTGGTAAAGAAGGATCGGATTCCGAAACTTCCCCCCGTCGGCGTATAATAATTACTTTTCTGATTATCAATTACCAGCGCGTCATCAAACCACACCGAAACACGGTCGCCATACACTGTCATCCGCAAGGTGTGCCATACGCCAGGCGAAACTAGCCCGCTGGGACTATATTGCGCCGTCAAAGTGCCGCCGCTGTAACCAGCTTGGCTTTCACTGCTCCAGATCGCCCCGGAGCGGGCCATTTCCTGGAAATTCGAGCCATTCGTTCTAAACAACAAGGCCATCCGGATCTCATCCGTATACTGATCCGCATTCGGCTTCCCGGCCTTAAAACGAATCGCATACTCACCATCGGTAATATTATCCGGCATCGGCACTGCTTCGATCCGGTGATTCCCCGTATCCGTAAAATTCATCTTAAGCGCTTTATCATTAAAAGCACTCGGATCCGTAACTACCTCCAGATTATTTCCGGTCGGCACACCCGAACCGTTGACCGTCCGCCAGTCGGAAGCGCTGTCCAGCTGAGCTTCATTCGCCCCAAACGTCGTATAGAAGGCTGAAGTCGATTCCCAGTCCTTTTGCACCATCAATAACGCTACATCCGAATAAACATACTCATTGCCGCCAAACTTCACGCCAACCCGGTATTTATTCCCGTTATTCGCATAACTGGCAGTATTGCTGACCGTATAAGACGCCGCATTCGCGCCGCTGATATCCGTCCACGCACCGTTGTTCGTACTCACCTGCCACTTATAAACCGGAGTAATCCCGCTTGCAGCCGTAACACCAACCGTAAAAGTAGCACTGCCGCCCAACGCAGCAACGGTATCCTTAGGCTGTGTCGTGATTTCCGAAGTACCGCCACTGCCAATCGTCAGCTGTGCCGCATTCGTATAACTTACATTAGTACGCGAATTCTCATCAGTATTAATCACCGCACAACGATAATAAGTCCCATCATTCACCGTCCCAGCCGTAAAGCTATACTCTGCCCCACTCGCTCCGGCAATATCTGTCCAAGTCACATTGTCTGTACTGCTCTGCCAACGGAAAGACAAAATCCCGCCATTGCTGGCCTGCGCCGCCGACGCGTCCAAAACAACCGCTCCGCCGTCCGCTACACTGACATCACTAAGCGCCGGAACCACGCTGGCCACCGCCCCGCCAGTCCCATAAGGACTAATGCTGACCCAGTCGATCTCATAATTCTGCGCATAACTTCCCCATGCCGAAAAACCAAAATAACCTTCCTTATCCTTGATCCGGTTCATAACCCCGCCAGGGCTCTGTCCCGGAGAAGAGGCTGGCGTATAACTGTTCTGCGCCACCAGCACCCCGTCAATATAAAATTCCACCCCAGTATCATCCAAGGTCATACTAAGCACATACCACTCATTCGCCTTCAAATATCCCTTGGCATACCCGTTCTGTGTCGTCAGGTTGGCATAACTTTCCGCCGACCCCGTATAAGACTTAAACTCAATATTATTATTGTTATAACTATGAGCCGAAAGCAACCCAATATTCGCTGCGCTCGGCGTCGCCGGCGTCGCATTCGTACCCCGGTAAGCCATACCCAGTACCGGATTACTCGTCGTCGTCCGCATCCGTGCCGTAAAAGTAAAATCTTCCATCTGCGGCCACTCAGTATTATACATCGCCACGCCGTTCCCCAGATTACTAAGCTTCAGCACCTTCTTCCCCAAAGCCACATCCGTCGCCAACGAGGCCGTTCCACCGCTGCTCCTAGCCGAATACCAAGTCCCCAGCACGTTATCGCCAAAGTCCGTAAAAAACCCATCCCCCGACACCGGAGCACTATCTGGCGCACCAGGATCTGCTTCCTCATTCCCGCCGTCACCAGCCTCCGCCGCTTCTTCGCCGGCCTCCGCTACCTCATCTTCACCACCGGCTTCCGCTACCTCTTCTTCACCGTCATAGGTTTCAACCGCGATACTTTCATCATCGCTTTCTACCATGAGAACATTCTCCGTCGCAAAAACTGTCGGCAACAGATTCATTGGTAATGTAACTGTCATAATCAGGCTCAAAGCAAAACACAGCAAAGTTTTCCCTGTATTTTTCCTGATTAATCGCGACATCCCGACATACCTCTTTGCTTTACTTCCCATACCTCTCTCCTTCCTTAGTAATCGGCAGACCGTCTCCACCGGCCTAACCATCCCTGTGCACCAATACAAGTCTATACTTCCAGCTTGGAATACCGAATCGTCATATTGCCCAAGCGCGATAACCACCAAGCGCGATGACCCCAAGCGCGATGACCGCGCCCCCACAGCCGCACCCGCCCCGGCAACCTACCCTCTAATCCTCCAGATTCGTAATCCGCACCCAGTCGATCTCATAAGTCTGTGCATAACTTCCCCACGCAGCAAATCCAAAATACCCTTCTCTATCCTTGATCCGACTCATTACCCCGCCTAGGCTCTGCCCCGGCGAACTGGCCGGTGTATACGAGTTCTGAGCCATCAACACATCATCAATATAAAATTCCACCCCCGAATCATCCATAGTCATACTAAGGGTGTACCATTTATTAGCCTGCAAGTAGCCCTGTCCATAACCGTTCTGCGTCGTCAGATTCACATAACTCTCCGCTGTCCCGGTATAAGATTTAAATTCAATATTACTATTGTTATAACTCTGAGCCGTAAGCAAGCCAAGCGTCGTCGCACTCGGCGTATTCGGTGTCGCGTTGCCAGCACGATAAGCCATTCCCAATACCGGATTGCTTGTCGTCGTGCGGATCCGTGCCGTAAAAGTGAAATCCTCATACTGTGGCCACTCAGTGTTATACATAGCTACACCATTGCCCAGATTGCTGAGCCGTAGCACCTTTTTACCCAGGGAAGCGTCATCTACCAACGCGGCAGTTCCGCCGGCAGCCCTTGCCGAATACCATGTTCCCACCTGGTTATCACTAAAATCAGTAAAGAAATCATCCCCTATGACCGCCCCTGTATCCATCGTGATTACATAGGTCTCTCCCTGCACGGCGTCAATCGTAACAGCACCGCCGACAGCCGTCTTCTGGATGCCGTCCACCAATACGCCCGATGTTCTGAACCGGTCATTACGCACCACGATGTTGCCGGTGCTATGGGCGGTAATCCGCGCTTCTGCCAACTGCCTGCCTGACCATTCCATGTCTACCTCATGACCTCCGATCGAACGAAGGCCGCTTACCTCGCCATCCGCCCACGAAGTCGGCAAGGCGGGCAACAGATCCAGAGAATCACGGTGGCTTTGCAGCAAAGCTTCCTGAATCCCGGCGGTATAGCCGAAGTTACTGTCGATCTGGAACCGGGTATCGTGCATCCCGAACAGGTTAGGCGGTAACTGGCTCTGTCCGCTGCCGCCGAGGAACATATTGTTAATCAGCTGATTTACGTTCGCGCTGTCCTTGGCACGGGCGAACAGATTAATTTTCCAGCCCATCGACCACCCGGTCGCGCCCAGACCGCGAATCTGCAGCGACTGCAGGCCGGCATTAAAATCCCGGTTATTACTGCTTGCCACCAGCTTCCCAGTAGCACTGTCAATCGTATATCCGTCCATGATACTGGTACCCGGATACATGCCGACCACATGCGACATATGGCGATGGCTGCTCTCACCGCTGTTTACGGCGGAATTACGGCTAAAGGAGGTCCACTCCAGTATTGATCCGTTAGTACCGATATTAACCGGCCTATAAAGGTTTTGCAGCTTTTCTTCGATATTGGCTTTGAATGACGGGTCATTGATACCGAGCTGATCCATACAGTCCAGCGTCAAGGTAAACAGCTCCCAGATCAGCTGCTGGTCATATGCGGTAGCTACTGTCAGCGGCCCGTGTTCCGGTGAGTAACTGGGCAGTGCCACATATTTACCTGCCCAAAAGCCATCGGTCGGCTTGTACAAGGCTTTGGTCCACATAACAGCTGCCTCGCGGATGATTGGCCAGTATTCATTCCGGAAAGTAGTCTCATCACCGCCGTACTGCAGATACTGATATAGATTCTGCGCCATAAAGGCATTGGCGGCCGGCGACCAGCCCCAGCTCCAGCTTGGGCCAGGTGTAGTCTGCCCCCATATATTCGAACTGGTATGTACTGTCCATCCTGCGCTGCCGTCGGTGGCTTTCCACGCGCCGGCGGCGATGCTGGAGGGATAGCTGTATTTCTGAGCGGTCAGCCGGCCGGTGGTTCGCAGCCCGTCGACATAATCCTTGAGCGGGTCAATCAATTCCACCAGATTGGCTCCGCCGGCCGGCCAATAATTCATTTGGAGATTGATATTCATATGATAGTCAGAACTCCAAGGCGGGTTATTGCTGCTGTTCCACACTCCCTGTAGGTTGGCCGGTAAGGTTCCGCCCCGCCCTGACGAGATCAGTAAATAACGGCCGTACTGATAAAGTATCGTCTGCAGCATCTTGGCCGATGTGCCAGAGGTATTAGACCGATATGCCGTCAGGGCTTCCTTGGTAGGAAGGTTGTTGGTTCCGCCAAGATCAAGCTCTACCCGGCCAAACAGTTCCTGATAGTCGGCAACATGAGCCGTTCTTATGGCAGCATAGCCGCTGTCTGTATAAGAAGAAACTTCATTGATTACCCGGTTCGCAAGGGCGGAAAGGGTCTCGCCCGTTCGCCAAGTCCAGCCGTCAAAAGCATTGTAGTCGTTAGCCGCCCCAAGGCTTTGTCCAGAATCGTCCCGGTAATCGGTGGCGGCATCATAATAGATTGTTATGGAAGATGCTCCTCTGACGCTTACTTCCGTGCTTCCAGTCATCAGAGTACCACCGGTCTGCGTCACTTTGAAAGCGGCAGCGTATCTCAGCCCATTGTCCTTCAGGTCACCGGTCAGCAAAACAGTATCCCCTGTCGCCGTAACCACCGGAGCCGATGTTTTATAGTCGCTCTGTCCCGATCTGGCCGATACGTCCACATTAAGTTTACCTGTTCCTCCGCTGACAGTAAGCCTTACAGCCATGACATCACCGGGATAGCTGGCAATATACTCACGGGTATAGATAGTGCCATCGATTACATAGCTCACAGATGCCGTGCTGTTTTCTAGGTCAAGCATGCGGCGGTAGTTATTTACGAGTGACTCACCGCCGGGGAAGTTATAGTCAAGCGTCAGATAACCGAAGTTCTTATAACGCCCAAAACCCAGATAATTGCCCTGTATTGTATTGGTCGCCACAGAGGACGAGCCACTGGTATTCGTGCCCGCCTTCAAGGCATTGTAGATAGAGGTACGGTCCGGGGTACCGTTGCCATAACCATAGTTATAGGTCGATTCGCCGGCGGGAACATTGCCGAGATTGCCGTCCGTGTCGCGTTCCACGCCACCCGGTCCGCCGCTCCACAGCGTTTCTTCATTGAACTGAATCTCCTCACTCATGACACCGCCGGCAATCAGCGCACCCATGCGCCCGTTGCCGATGGGCAGACGATCTTCCTTGTCGCTGTTGACGTTGGAATTACCCATCCACGGCCCTGTTGCCGGCTCGCGGTACCACAGGGACAGTTCGCTGTCCGGTGCGCTGGCCGCTCCTGTCAACCGATAAGACGGCGGCGCTCCGTTTAGATTCCGGCCGTATACACGGATCTCCGATATGGTCACATCGCCTGTGCTGCCAGCCAGGCCATGGGCCGGATTAATACGCAGATAGCGAGTATTAAGGATAGTCGAAGGCCGCAAGATATAGGTCTGGGTATAAGCTCGGTCGGATGCTGTCGGGGTACCCGTCGGTGCCGTCAGACCGACATTCGTCCAGACCTGAGCCGCGTTATCACCGGCAACGATGGTCGTACCTGTTCCGGTCGTCCAGTATGACGAGGCATTGGCATTGGCCTGAAGGGTTGCCGATGGGATTGCTTTATTTGAATTGTTCGGCCGCTTGTCAATCTCAATCCACATGACATCCTGAACAGCTCCAAGGTCCACTTCGATCACCGCATCCGTGGCGGTATTATAGTTACTTTGCCAGTAGGTGGCTGCCGCATCGTCAACCATGTTGGCAATCAAGCCATCGCCGCTCATCGTATTGGTAGCACGGACGCTTGCCACCGGCAGACGCACCGCCGCGTTAGCGTCAGCTGTCCCATATGCCTTGATCTCGCTTAGCGCAATATTAACAGTACTGTTATTTTTAACGTACAAACGAATATAACGCGTAGATATCTCAGCGGAAAAGCTTAACGTCCGGCCTTTGGGAACTCCCGAAGCCGCCGCAAAATCACTTGCCGTAATACCGTTTACCGCCGTCCATAAATCCATGGAAGCCGAATCGGCCCAGCTCGGCACACTGGTATTATAAGCCGCGGATGTCGTTGCTGTGTTCACTTCGCCGTTCGGCCAGCCGTCGGTATACTTTTGATTCTTGGGTATATAAACCGTAACGCTATCCGGAAAGATGGCGTTACTGGTACGTGCATACAGCTTCAGGCTGTTTAACGTCCGTTCGCTGCCTAAGTCAAGATCAATATAGTGTCCGGTGACCGCCCCATTCTGGGAACCTTGCCCGGATCCGCTGACCCAGACATCATGCCAGTGCGTACTGTAGTCGCCGTCAAGCAGGGCGCGGTAGTATCCGTTCCCCTCATTGGTTGCAAAGTTGCTGACCCTAGCATTGGCAATCAATAATTCAGTTCCCTCGTCGCCAGGTCCTGCGTTTGGATCCTCTTGCTCTTCTTCATTTATTTCATCTTCATTTGTTTGCTCTTCAGATATTTCCTCTTCGGCTATGCTCTCTTCCGATGCTCCTTCTAATGCTTCTTCAGCCATGCCCTCCACTTGTTCTGCGTCTGCCTCCGGCTCATTCACCGTTGTCAGCTCATGGTACTCAGCCGCATAAGCCACAGGCAACCGGTTCAAAGGCATAAATGCCACAACCATAATCAGGCTCAGCGCCATGCAAAGAAAAGGCTTGGCGATGTGCCTCTGATTTCTTTTCGGGGCAAAGATTTTTGTTCCTGCTTTTCTCTTTAGCATACTTATCTCCTCTCACATAAATAAAATATTAGATACTATAAAAACACTAATTATAGTTGCCTCATTATGTTGGATCTTAAGTTTTTTATGTTGCTTTTATATTGTTTTCAATAACTTCATTGTTTGTTATATTTGTTCTCCTGTTTTCTATTTGTACAACAATATTTAAATTTATTATAATACAATTAATATATATTACTAAAAAACTTAAGATCCAACATAATG
>DBDG01000067.1 GCA_002293475.1 Lachnospiraceae bacterium UBA938 | reverse complement strand
TGCAAGAAGTATATCATACCCTCATGAGAGTAGCAACATGGATATTGGGATTAACGGAATCTGTTTATTAAAAATCTTTATTTCCGAATATTGATATATGATGTCATTTGAAATACTAAGAGTGATTAAAACATCCTTGACAAGTTGTCTCTGGTTGGGGGAATTGAGGATTGTTGTTATTCTGAGGTGTTGTTATTTTTATGTTGACATAAAAATCTGACAATGCTATTCTATAAATATAAAAGGAACAACCGCCCACAAGGGGTTGACCAATTGTTAAAGCAGAAATTCCACCCGAACTGGTCAAGTGTCAGGGTGGTTTTTCTATGTAGCTACTTACAGAACGTAAATACGAACGTAAGGAGAGCCAGAAGGAACATACCAAAAGTCAGTAAGTCCTTGAAATCATAAAGATTTCTCATAGGCATCACCCCCATTCTTTTGGAATGAGGTCAACGCACCCTGCAACGCGATTGTCCCATGCAAGAAGTATATCATACCCTCATGCGAGTAGCAATATGAATTTTGGGATTAGCATAATTGCTTTTCTAGAGATTCGAATCTCCGAATAATATCTTATGTCTCAATTTAAATAATCAGAGTGATTAAAACATCTTTGACAAGTTGTCTCAGATTGGGGGAATTGGGGAATGTTGATCATAACTGCCTCAAAGATCTTTCAAAGTCTTTGCGTCCAAGGAGTATTCAGCCATTATATTATCTTTTGTTTTGCATATTAACAGTCCTATTGTTTCATTATCAGTGTCCTTTTTCTTTTGATGATTAATAGCGGCTACGTAAGCACCTAATTGTCCAGTAAACGCAGGGTCGAATTTGCATACTTTTAATTCAACAACCACATAACTACGAAACTCTCAGGGAACTTCAGGAGAGAGATAATGATAAACAGAAGGAATGTCTTTTTGACGGCATTGCTGATAACTACAGATCAAAGTGTAAATATTATTATTTTTACGAAGTATATGGGCAGGAAATTTGTTCTCATACCCAATATATTTCTCTTTAAACCGGTGCAAAATATCCATATGAATTATTTAGGCAGCTTGCTTGGGGAAAAAAAGCCCTTGCTGGCTATAATTATATTTAGTATTATAGGTTTAGTGTAGTGATTTTGCTATCCCGCTATTGCTTATTTCTTTCGGAGAAACACAATAATTTACCTAAGATGGCAATATTTTTTGGTATAACGGAAATAATTGGCGCATTAGCGGACAGTGCGTTTTGGGGAGGAAGTATCGGCAGCTTTGATTATTTTATATATACTCTTCTATACTCCGGAATATAGCAAGCTGAGTAAGGCTGATAGAAAAAAACGTGGTGTTGTACGATGGCTAAAAAAGGGATGTCCGATCAGAACAGGTGCATAAAATTCAGGACGTTTCTGCCTGGATGGAATCGACAAAACGTAACAGAGAATTACCATGTGGGAGAAGGGATATGCGAAAAAAGTATCTTGATATATTGCGGCTTTTAGCTGTATTGTGGCTGGTTCCGTTTCACACCATGATGATGTATAACACGTGGGGGGAGGGCCAGTATGTCCTTGGTGTGCCGTTGCCGGCAGCAGGCTGGTTCATCCGGCTGTCATATCCGTGGTTTATGCCGCTGCTGTTTGTCATTGCCGGAATATCTGCCCGCTATTCGCTGCAAAAACGCCGGCCCGCCCAATACGCCGCTGAGCGGCTGTTTCGCATCGGCCTTCCGCTATTGACCGGCATATTATTAATTAACCCTTTTTTGGCATATATTGCGGATGTTACCAATAACGGTTACAGCGGCGGTTATCTTGCCCACTACGGCATCTTTTTTACCAGATGGACAGATTTAAGCGGCTATGACGGTGGGTTCGGTTTTTCCCATCTCTGGTTTTTAATGTACCTCGTCATCATTGCGCTGGCCGCCTTGCCTGTTTATTTAGTATGCCAGAAGTTTCCCAGATTTATGGCTGGGAGCGGATGGCCCGTTGCCCTGATTATAATGTTGGGTGTAGTACAGGCGCAGGCGGAAGGTTTGCTTAATATTGGCGGTAAAAGCCTTGCCCAGTACTTCGTATTGTTTTTAACCGGTCTCTTTGCCCTGTCCCATGAGGAAGTGCAAGCCAAGCTTGAAAAGTTTCGCTTTATGTTTCTGCTCTTGGCTTTGACTTCTGGCGCGGGATATGTCATGGCGATTATGCAGGAATGGAGCGGACTTGCCTATGACCTGACGTATTTCCTCTATGGCTATGTTGCCTTGCTTGCGCTGCTGGGGTTCGGCAGACGACACCTTAACACGAAAAACAAGGCGCTGGTTCATGCGGCGGCCTATTCACAGTTATACTACATACTTCATTATTTGGTTTTAACGGCGGCGGCTTACCTGCTTATGCCGCGCCTGTCATCCGTTTTGCTGCAGATCATCGTAATCATTGCCGTCTCTTTCGTGCTGACAGTGCTGTTATCGGAAGCGATCGCTTGCATCCCGGTTGTCCGGGTATTGCTTGGGGTGAAGCGGCAGGATACTACAACAAAGCAAGATTAGCGGTCATCCCGGTCGGGTTAATGATGGTTAAAATTACTTATGGAACTTATGAGATGGTTATGTTATACTATATGAAGTTATCCAAAAGAACGCCTACGGCTGACAGTCAGTCAGCCATCAGCCAGTCAGACATATCAAACAACGCGTTTCCGACCAAGCAGGAGCAGAGCAGATAATGGATTTGTTCGATTACATGAGAAGCACCAATATGGAAAAGGAAGCCCCGCTGGCGTCCCGTCTGCGGCCTACGGTTCTGGACGAGGTGGTGGGGCAGCAGCATATCATTGGCAAGGACAAGCTGCTTTACCGGGCTATCATGGCGGACAAGCTGAGTTCCCTGATTTTTTATGGGCCGCCGGGCACCGGGAAGACCACCCTAGCCAAGGTGATCGCGGCTACTACCAGTGCGGAGTTCCGGCAGATCAACGCCACGTCGGCCGGCAAGAAGGATATGGAAGCCGCTGTCGCGCAGGCGCGCGATGCCCAAGGGATGTACGGGCGGAAGACGATCCTTTTTATTGACGAGATCCATCGGTTCAACAAAGGCCAGCAGGACTATCTGCTGCCTTTTGTCGAGGACGGGACGGTCATCCTGATCGGCGCCACGACGGAAAATCCCTATTTTGAAGTAAACGGCGCCCTGATTTCCCGTTCTATTGTCTTTGAACTGCAGCCACTAGATAAAGAAGATATTAAGATACTGATAAAAAGGGCGGTATATGATACGGAAAAGGGCATGGGAGCCTATGAAGCGGTGATTGCCGAGGAGGCGCTGGATTTTCTGGCGGAACTGTCCGGCGGCGATGCCAGACATGCCTTGAATGCCGTGGAACTGGGGATCATGACCACCGAACGGCAGGCCGACGGCAAGATACATATTACCATGGAAGTTGCCCAGGAGTGCATCCAGAGACGGGTTCTGCGCTATGATAAGAGCGGCGACAACCATTATGATGTGATTTCAGCTTTTATCAAGAGTATGCGCGGCTCCGATCCCGATGCCGCCGTCTATTACCTAGCGCGGATGCTCTATGCCGGCGAAAGCGTGACATTTATTGCCAGAAGAATCATGATCTGTGCGGCCGAAGACGTCGGAATCGCCGATGCCAATGCCTTGACTGTGGCGGTAAGTGCCTCTCTGGCAGCGGAAAGGGTCGGGATGCCGGAAGCGCAGATTATCCTGGCGGAAGCAGCGGCCTATGTGGCCTGTGCGCCTAAAAGCAACGCTGCCGTTGTATCCATCGCTACGGCCATGCACACCGTGGAGGAAACCGGGAACCTAGCGATACCGTCTCATTTACAGGATGCGCACTACAAGGGAAGCGCCAAGCTGGGCAGGGGTACCGGTTATAAATATGCCCATGACTACCCGGGCCATTATGTTGAGCAGCAGTATCTGCCCGCGGAGCTGACCGGGCGGGAGTTTTACCGTCCTTCAGATAACGGGTATGAAAAAACGGTAAAAGAATATTTCCGTAAAATAAAGTCTTTAAATAAAACCCCAAAAGATAATTGAATCAATAGATTAAATATAAGTCAAATCGTTAATTAATATAAAATGAAAGTGAATGAGCCGCAGTGAAGAAGCCTGACAACACATTTTTGCATTCTAAGAGAGCCCCTAAAATCAACAAGGTTTATTTTACCGAGAAGAAATTGACATCCGATAATGAGAATGACCGTGTCGGCCGTTCTAGCCGCTCTCGGCGCCCTGAAAGGCATCAAGACCGGCGCCGCCGCCGCTTAAAAAGAGCTGAGACTAGGGAATTTTTAAAGAAAATCACCCTGATTATGGGCAGTGTTCTGGCGGCGGCCGCTGTTTTAATCGTGATTACCGTAGCGATAGGCCAGCGAAGGAACGAGGCGGTAGAGATTACCGCTTACCCCGAGAACATTGCCGCGAGGATACCGCCGCGGCCCAGAAGAACACCGGCCCCGTCGCCGGTGCCGACGCCGAGCCCGACCCCGGTACCACAGCCCAAAGACTTCCCGGGCATGATCAAAACTACCGAAGAAGAATGGGAAGCAGATCTGCCCCACGTAGAACTTACGGATCTTAACCGGGATAATTTTGCCGACATGGAGTTTTGCCGGATCAGCACATCCAGACAGAAGATTAACATGCGCGTATCGGCGGACAGCATCCCCATAAGCGACGATGAATATTACTATCTGTTTGCCCTTCAGCCTTATGAAAGCACGATCTCGGCACAAAATGAATATATATTGAAGAAAGAAAAAAGCGGCGCCGTCGGTTTTTCGGTCAACCTCAACCACAACACGGAGTCCAGCCGCCTATATAAGAAATTCGTGGTGGCCGTGAAACAGGACGGCGTCTATGTCCCGGTGAGCCACGGACAATATGTCACCAATCCCGAAGCCGTTGCCAGATATACTGCCGCTTTCCCTAAGGGCGCTTCCAAAAAAGGCCTGCTGGTGGATCCCAACCGGCTCCGCGGCAATGAACTGGATGAACTGGGCGTAAAGCAGGCAGCCTACAACATCTTCATCGGCAGGATCCTAGGGCCGACCACCGATCCTGTATATCCCACCGTGCACTACCAGTATAACGGGAAAAGCTATGCTTTTAACGGACAAGTGATTTCGGAATATGACCTTGTCTTCAGCACCTTGACCGCCAAGGGGATCACCGTTACGGCCATCCTCTTAAATGACTATTCCGCATCCCATCCGCAGATGATCCATCCCAAGTCCCGCAGCGGCAGCGCATCCCAGTATTACGCCTTTAACGCGGCAGAAGAACAGGGGGTGGAATACATAGCGGCGATCGGTTCTTTTCTGGCCGAGCGTTATTCCGGAAGCAACGGCTATGGGCGGGTCAGTAGCTGGATCATTGCCAATGAAATCAACGCCCGCAAAGAATGGAACCACATGGAGAAAGTCAGCCTTCAGGAATATACGGACGAATATGCCAAGGCTTTCCGGATCTTTTACAATGCCATCCGGAGTGTGACCGCCAACGCTGAGGTGTATATTTCCCTTGACCAGCAGTGGGACCGCAATCTGTCTAATAATCCCAACTATGACGCCAGGGACATCTTAGACGAGTTCAACCGAAACATACAAGGCCGAGGAAATATCGACTGGGGGCTGGCTCAGCATCCCTATTGCGTGCCGCTGACTTCATCAAGCTTCTGGGCACCCTCCCGTTATGTCAATCATACCGCGTCCACGCCAATGATGACGATGGGGAATATTTCTGTCCTGACCAACTATATGGAACAGAACCATTTTCTGACGGACGACGGGGAAGTGCGCTCCATTACCTTAAGCGAGCTGGGCTACAGTTCCCTGACCGGTGAAGCCATGCAGGCCGCCGCCTTCGCTTATGCGTATTACATCGTCGAAAACAACCCGCACATCGACAGCCTGCTGCTGAACCGCCAGACCGACGCGGCGGAAGAAGTGGCCCAAGGCTTGGCCTTCGGCCTGAATCACCAAGGCGGCGGGCAGAAACAGATATACACCGTCTTCAAGTACATCGATACGCCGGAACATGCCCAGTATACCGAGTTTGCTAAGGGGATTATCGGAATCACCGACTGGAGCCAGGTGATCGGGTAGGCCGTAGTAAAGATACAGTGTAACATAAAGATTGCAGACAGGTGCTGCAATCTTTTTAGTGTATATAAAATTGCTCCGGCAAGAACGATTGATAAGTCCGTCATAAACGATACTATGCACAAGTCGCAACTATATATTGTTGCATAACGATTTAAACTATTGTAATATATTATCATTGATTACCATATTTTGTAAGATAAGCAATTATACTACAGTTTTAGGTCCATTTACTTTAGATCCGTCTACAAGGAGGTACTTAATTGGCGAGAGGGGATTTTCTGATAAGTTGCAGCAAAACGGATAAGGCTTGGGCGCAATGGGTTTCCGGAGTTCTTGAAGAACAAGGATATAGCACTTATATTTACATACGCGATAATAATACTGCTAATAAAAACACTAAGAGTAAAAACACAGAAAACGCTGCCGGTAAAAACAAAACCAAGCTGAAAGAATACTTAAAGTATTCTAGGTGTTTTATACAGATTCTTTCTGATCAATCTATTAATTCACCTTACGCGGAGTTTGAACGCACAGAAGTAACTAATACAATGAAACAGGATGTGGATTATCATTTTCTGCCGATATTCGTGTCGCAATGTGACGATGCAAGCCCGGTATCAAATGATGAATGTCTCTGTTTGTTTGGTATTGACGAATATGTGGCTGAAAAAATGTTGTTAAGTAACGTTAATGATAATCGTGCTGCTGTTTTGCGGCGCCATTTTTACCCGGGGGTCAATAGCATGAAGCAGTCACATCCGGCTTTTCCGGGTGCCCCGCTTAATATATCACTAGCTACCGAACCGGAGTTTAGCAGCGATGCCAGACATGTAAGCAAGTCAGCTGAAAAACAGGAATTATCCCCCAATCAGGAAAAAGATGACAAACTAGATACTAAAATGAAAATAGCCGGACTGGCCCAAGCGATAGTTGGAGTGATCCTGCCATTAGGAACTCTTATTACGACAGGAAATATTATCCCTGCTATAATAGTATTTCTTTGTTTTGCTATTATTATTTTAATTTGGAAATACCGCAAGAAAATCATCAATATGTCATATAAAGCAGGGATGCTGCTTTTAGGATACCGAACTAGGTTAATTATAATCTCCTCGGTTGTTGCGCTAATAGGTCTTGGCATTTTTATTTATAAGATGAATATCACTGTTCATTACTATGGCAATATTAATGAGATATATGGCTTACCGGTGGGAATTGGCAGTGAATTATCAAAGCAGTCACGGGACAGCAGGGTTGGATACTGGAAGATAACAGACAATGCATTGTCGAGAACGATAAGGCTTTCTTATATTACAGAGTATAAAAATATTGATTTAGCGGCAGAAAGTATTTCAGCGTTTTCCCTGTCCTTGTTTCAGCCATCAGCAATGATTTCCTATAAGTATGAGATTGGCGCCGGCAATGTTAAAGAAGTCTTATCTGCGACACATTATCGAAGTGATGGGAAAAAACTTATGCAGATATTATATAACAGCCTTAACGACTTAGAGATATCGTATTTTGATTATAATGATACCCCTCAGCTGTTTCATTCTACTGTTCATAGATTGATTAATATTGCCAATAAATCATTGCCCATTTCGCTCAAACAGGAGTACAATTCGGCCGGCTTAGTGGCAAGAAGAACGTTTAAAGCTTTGGAGAGCATATCAATCGGCAGTGTATATGGAGAGCTATATGAATACGATGAGAATTATTCTTTGTCTGAATTACACTACATAGGAAGCGGCTTTAATAATAACGTTAGTGTTATGACAAATGAAACGGGTATTGCAACCGTAAAATTTGAATATAGTGACAACGATTTAGTATCAGTCAGTTATTATGCCGATCAGGATATGAAAATAGTAGCTATCGGGTACAACGGAGCCCATATAGAGAAGATCAGATACGACGGAAATCACAACATCGACAGCATATACTTTATAGATGAAAATAGCAACAATGTATATGATAAAAACGGCGTTCATTACTATCAATATGAAATGAACAACAGCAATAACATGATAGTAAAAGAATCATTTTATGGAATTGACGGCAATCCGGTCTATCACAAAACAGACGGCTGCACTTCCAAAGAATATGACGCCGCCGCGAAGAATTTTAATATCATTTATAATGACAGGCAACGTCTGAGCCTAGAGAATCTCACCCCAGCGCCGCTATTGCCGGCCATGGCGGATGACAATGGGATTGCTGATGTAAATCAAGTGCCTGATCAAATGGACGATAGCATCCCTAGCGCTTCTGAGACGGTTAATACGATTGACTCCTTGACAAGCAGATATGTTACCATAAGCCATGTGCTGGATAATAGCGGAACAGTAAAAAAAGTAGTTTATTTAGGAGCAGACGGTAAAAGTATTTTAAATGAATATCAGTATGCAGAACGTAGATATACATATGATAAAAACAAAAACATTATCAATGAATCTTACTATGACAGCAATGGAAACAAGACTTCTTGTGACAAGGGCTATGCTGCCGTCGAGTATCAGTACAACGATATCGGCGCCAAAATATGGGAAGGCTATCAGGATGCGCAAGGCGAGCTGACAGTTCCCGAAGACTATGGTTATGCGGCACTTAAAACTGCTTATTATCATACCGATTCCGGTGATTATTACTATATCGAGGAATCCTTTTATGACAAGGACAATAAACCGGTTGCGAACCAAGAAGGCGGCCATTACTTTGTCACGAAACTATATGACTCGCAGCACCGCCTGATTGAAACATCTTTTCTGGATCAAGAGCGTAATCCGCTATTGCATAAAGAAATGGGCTATGCCTTATGTGAATATGAATATTATGGGATGAATGTTGCCCGGGAGCGGTATTTTGACGGCACCAAAAAGCCGGTTTTACGGCTTGATACTGGCTATGCAGTGCGGGAGGCAGAATATGATGAGCGGGGGAACCAGATAGCTATACGTTTCAAAGGAACAGACGGCGAACTGATCCCCCGGTATGATACTGGCTATGCGATCTGGGAGGCCGATTATGATGAGCGGGGAAATCAGTCGGTTATCCGTTATAAAGGAACGGACGGGGGGCTGATTCTTCGTGCGGATATTGGCTGTGCGATTTGGGAGTCGGAGTATGATGATCAGGGAAACGAAATTATTACCCGCCATAAAGGNNGGAACGGACGGCGAACTGATCCTTCGCTCTGATAACGGCTATGCAATCCGGGAGACAGAATATGATGAGCGGGGGAACCAGACGTTATCCCGCTATAAAGGAACAGACAGTAAACTGATCCTCCGGTCTGATTACGGCTATGCAGTATGGGAGGCAGAATATGACGAGCGAGGAAACCAGACGGTAACTCGCTATAAAGGAACTGATGACAAACTGATTATTCGCCTCGATACTGGCTATGCAGTCCGGGAAGCAGAATATGACGACAGGGGTAACCAGACGGTAGCCCACTATAAAGGAACCGACGGAAAGTTAATCCTTAACGCCGACTATGGTTACGCGATCTCGGAATGTGAATATGATGAGCGCGGAAACCAAACGGTTGAACGCTATAAAGGAACCGACGGCAACTTGATTTTGCGGTCAGATATTGGCTGTGCGCTATGGGAGTCAGAGTATAATGAGCAGGGTAAAGTAATTATTACCCGCTATAAAGGAAC
>DBDG01000007.1 GCA_002293475.1 Lachnospiraceae bacterium UBA938 | reverse complement strand
ATTTAGCTGTCAAACTTCCGGGTTCCTGATTAAAACCCTGATTAATTCATAAATAACTTAAAATAATGCTTGCAATTACAGTAATTAAGTAGTAAAATACAATAGAATTAAAAATGATTACGATTAAAGTGAACCTGCCGGTTCACTTTTTTTAGGGGCAGAAGAAAGGACGGCTATGTCAAGAGCGAAAACCTATGAAGCAAAAACAGAGGAGCTCCTGATCCCTGTATTACGTAATATAAATAATGACTCCCGTCCGGCGGAAGAAGACAGCACCGGCGGCAGGATGCCGGTCGAGATTTATGATATTGAGTTTGTCAGGGAAGGCAGCAATTATTATCTGCGCGTCTACATTGACAAACAAGGCGGCGTGACCATCCATGACTGTGAAACAGTGAGCCGTGCCCTTTCCGATGCCTTAGACCAAAATGATTTTATCGATGATGCCTATATCTTAGAAGTCAGCAGTCCCGGCCTAGGAAGGCTGCTCCGTAAAGACAGGCATCTGGCCGGGAGTCTAGGGGAAGAAGTGGAAATTAAGACCTATAAGGCGATAGACAAGGTAAAAGAATTCTCGGGTATCCTGAAAAGTTTTGACAAGGATAAGGTGACGATTGAAGCGCAGGGGGCAGATATTACCTTTGCAAGAGCCGATATTGCATCGGTCAGGCTGGCATTTGATTTTTAATAGGCTGAAAGAAAATAAAAGTGGAGGAGCCATGCAGCATATCGATTCTTTCAGCTTACTTATTTTAGCAGTATGACAAGCGAAAGCTTGTCCCTAAGCTCGCTTAGGATATGCATGGGTATAACGATGAACAAGGAATTAATGGAGGCTCTGGATATTCTGGAGAAAGAAAAGGAAATCAGTAAAGATACTTTGTTTGAAGCGATTGAAAATTCGCTGATCACGGCCTGCAAGAACCATTTTGGCAAGTCAGACCATGTCAAGGTGGAAATTGACCGTGAGACTTGTGATTTCTTATGTTATGCGGAAAAAGAAGTGACGGAAGACGTAGAAGATACAATTACCCAGATTACCCTGGAAGAAGCCAGGGAAATCATGCCAGAGGCGCAGATCGGCGATAAGATACGGATTGAGATCAAGTCCAAGGAATTTGGCAGGATAGCAACGCAGAATGCGAAAAACGTTATTTTACAGAAAATAAGAGAAGAAGAAAGAAGCGTCATTTTCAACCAGTTTTATGAAAAAGAAAAAGACATCGTAACCGGCGTCGTGCAGCGCTATATCGGTAGGAATATCAGTATCAACCTAGGAAAGACCGATGCCCTTTTAAATGAAAGCGAGCAGGTAAAAAGTGAGTTTTTCAAGCCAACGGAACGTATCAAGGTTTATGTCCTTGAAGTTAAGAATACCTCAAAAGGCCCCCGGATACTGGTAAGCAGGACTCATCCAGAACTGGTGAAGCGCCTGTTTGAGTCAGAAGTGACGGAAATCAGGGACGGTGTCGTGGAGGTTAAGAGTATTGCCCGTGAACCCGGCAGCCGGACGAAGATGGCCGTATGGTCACATAACCCCAACGTGGATGCCGTCGGAGCCTGTGTCGGCATGAACGGCTCAAGAGTCAGCACGGTAGTGGAAGAGCTCCGCGGTGAAAAAATAGATATAATTAATTGGGATGAGAATCCCGGTAACTTAATTCAGAATGCGCTTTCACCAGCTAAAATTGTTGCGGTTTTTGCCGATCCTGATGAAAAAATGGCTAAAGTAGTAGTTCCGGATTATCAGCTGTCGCTGGCAATCGGCAAAGAAGGACAGAATGCCCGCTTGGCAGCCCGCCTGACCGGATATAAGATCGACATAAAAAGCGAATCCCAAGCCAAAGATGCTCCTGGCTTCCGTTATGAAGATTATATAGATGAATATGATGAGTATGATGAAGACGGCGAGTACGCTGAAGACGGCGAATACATCGAAGACGGTGAATATGCTGAGGATTATGACGAAGGCGGGGAGTTAAACAATGATTATGACGGGAACGAGGAATATGACGAGAATGATTGGCATGACGAAAATGCGGAAGAGGGGGAAGCAATGGAAGATTTGACAGAAAGCAGTCAGACTGCAGAATAATAAATACAAAACAGTCGGAAGCGGCAGAAGGGAAACAGCATATGGCAAAGAAAATCCCTATGCGGCAATGTGTCGGATGCGGTGCCATGAAGGGCAAAAAGGAAATGATGCGAGTCCTTAAAAGCAATGACGGCAGCATTGTACTGGATGTAACGGGTAAAATGAATGGAAGAGGAGCCTACCTTTGTATCTCCGGAGAGTGTATTAAGAAGGCCAGGAAGAATAAAGGACTTGAGCGGTCTTTCAAGATGAGTATTCCAAGTGAAGTATATGACGGCTTAGAAAAGGAGTTCGACAAAAGTGGAGAAAAATAAGATTTTTTCCCTGTTAGGGCTGGCAACCAGATCAAGGAATGTGGTCAGCGGTGAATTTATGACCGAAAGGGCAATCAAATCCGGATCAGCGGCATTGGTACTGGTCAGTGCCGAGGCTTCGGACAATACCCAGAAACTGTTCCGCAATAAGTGTGAATTTTATCAGGTACCCATGTACTTGTTCGGAACGAAAGAAGAACTGGGACATTCCATGGGAAAAGAGCCACGGGCTTCACTGGCAGTTGTTGATGAAGGATTTGCCGGATCTATCCGGAAACTGCTGGAGCAGTGAAATCCCGCTTTAACGGTATGTAGCATTCACAACCAGTGTTGCCTCAAAGCAGTACAGCATTTGGAAGAAATATCGAACAATGAGACGGAGGTAGTAAAGAATGGCTAAAATAAAAATACATGAACTGGCCAAGGAGTTAGATAAACAAAGCAAAGAAATTCTTGCTTTTTTACAGGATAAAGGAATAGATGCAAAAGTCGCGCAGAGCACCATTGAAGATGACACGGCGGAAATGGTGAGGAAAAAGTTTGCTGCTTTGCAACCGGCCAATCCGGCCTCCGCGGCCAAGTCGACAACAATGGTTAGTCAGCCCGCGGCAAAGCCGGCCGTTATAGCCAGTCCGGGTCCCGAAGCCAGTCTGGCATCAGTGGCAAAGCCTTCCGAAGCAAAAGCAGATAATGCGGATAAGCGGACTTCTGAAGTCAGAGCGGAAGAAGCACCGAAAAAAAAGAAAAAGATTATTTTTGTAAGTAATCCACAGAACAGCAACATATCCGGACAACGTTCCGGGAGAGCCAACCGGACGGACGGAGGCCAGGCCTATCACAGCGGAAGCGGCAATAACGGGAACCGGTCATCCAACCACACTAATAATGGAAGGAATCAAGGCGGCCGGATGCAAGAGGTTCCGCATAAGATTATCAGGCCGATAACGGCTCCTTCTATGCCTGAGATGACGCAGCCGGATCGGCGGCCGGGCAATAAACTGAACAAACCCAACGTAAAAAAAGGGCCGGAAGTTCAGGAATCCTTAACACCAGAGACACTGCAAAATGAGCCTCAGGTTTCCATTGCGGAAGCAACCGTTTCGAGAAACGAGGATGCCATAAGGAGACCGGATGATCATGGTCAGCAAGCCCATGGTCAGCAAGCCCATGGCCAGCAAGCCCATGGCCAGCAAGGCCAAGGCCAGCAAGCCCATGGTCAGCAAGGCCAAGGCCAGCAAGGCCAAGGCCAGCAAGCCCATGGTCAGCAAGGCCAAGGCCAGCAAGGCCATGGCCAGCAAGCTCATGGTCAGCAAGGCCAAGGCCAGCAAGCCCATGGCCAGCAAGCTCATGGTCAGCAAGGCCAAGGTCAGCAAGCTCATGGTCAGCAAGTCCATGGCCAGCAAGGCCAAGGCCAGCAAGCCTATGGCCAGCAAGCCCGTGGCCAGCAAGCCCATGGCCAGCAAGCCCGTGGCCAGTCAGCCTATGGTCAACAAACCCACGGTCGTGTAGCCCAAGGTCATGCTCCCTATGGCCAGACATCCCAAGGCCAGTCAGCTCATGGAGAAAACCGGACAGCTCCAGCATATCGGAAGGATGCGCAGCAAGGCAGACGTTATCCGCAGGGAAGCAGCGATCAGAACCGTAATCAAGATGCGAGGACAAATAGAGGTGAACGAACATTCCAGCAAAGAAGCGGCGGCCCGCAAGGGGATCGGCCGGCCCGTCCCGGTGACGGAAGAAGATTCGAGGGCGGTAATCGTCCGGATTATGCAAGAAGACCCGAGGGCGGTAATCGGCCGGGCGGTGGCGGGTATCAAAATGATCGCCGTCCTGGCGGCTATCATCCGGGTGGCAGCCGGCCTGCTGGCAGTGACGGCCGTTTTGAGAAAGGCAATGAAAGGCCGGACAATCGATTTGGCCGTGCGGCAGGAGGTAAAGGACCGGTTCCGGATAGTGTGGGAAAAGACGGCTCCAAGCACCGTGAAGAAGAAAAACGCCGGATAAGTCAGGAGAAAGATAAACGATCACGTAAAGATTTTGCTTATGAAGAAAAGAACAAGACAGGTGCCAAACGGAAAGTAGGTGCTTTTATCAAGCCGGAGAAAAAAGCGGCGGATGTACAGGAAGAACAGATCAAAGTAATCGTCCTTCCTGAATCACTGATCATTAAAGAACTGGCTGATAAGATGAAAATCCAGCCGTCGGTGATTGTCAAAAAGCTGTTTTTACAAGGCAAAGTTGTGAACGTGAATACGGAACTTACTTATGAAGAAGCGGAAAACATCGCTATTGAATACGACATTATCTGTGAACGGGAGGTAAAAGTAGATATTATCGAAGAACTGCTGAAAGAAGAAGAAGAAATCGAAGGAGAACTGGTTAAACGGGCTCCCATCATCTGTGTAATGGGGCATGTTGACCACGGTAAGACCTCTCTGTTAGATGCGATCCGCAAGACACATGTGACGGAGAAGGAGTCCGGCGGTATCACCCAGCATATCGGAGCCTATACGGTAACGATCCATGACCAGAAGATCACCTTCTTGGATACACCCGGGCATGAAGCATTTACAGCGATGCGTATGCGTGGTGCCAATGCCACCGACATTGCTATTTTGGTCGTGGCGGCAGACGACGGAGTGATGCCGCAGACGGTAGAAGCCATCAGCCATGCCAAAGCAGCCGGCATCGAAATCATTGTTGCCGTAAATAAGATTGACAAACCCAGTGCCAATATGGACAGGGTAAAACAGGAAATGACGGAATATGAACTGATTCCGGCCGACTGGGGCGGAACGACGGAATATGTGCCGGTATCGGCCAAGACCGGGGAAGGTCTGGAAAGCCTGCTGGAAACGATCCTGCTGACTGCCGAGATCATGGAACTGAAAGCCAATCCGAACCGTCAGGCCCGCGGGCTGGTGATCGAAGCGGAATTAGATAAAGGCCGGGGACCGGTCGCGACCGTGCTGGTACAAAAAGGTACCCTTCATGTCGGCGACTTTATATCGGCGGGTTCCAGCCATGGTAAAGTAAGAGCCATGGTAGATGATAAAGGACGGCGGGTCAAGGAGGCGATTCCTTCTACCCCGGTGGAGATATTGGGGCTTTCAGATGTGCCCAGTGCCGGTGAGATATTCATTGCCCATGAAAATGATAAGACCGCGAAAAACTATGCCGAAACCTACCAGGCTCAGAATAAAGTCCGGATGTTGGAAGATACTAAATCCAAGATGTCGCTGGACGATCTATTTACCAAGATTCAGGCCGGTAATCTCAAAGAACTTAATATTATTGTCAAAGCCGATGTGCAGGGCAGCGTGGAAGCGGTCAAACAAAGCCTGCTGAAGCTCTCTAATGAGGAGGTTGTGGTTAAGTGTATTCATGGCGGCGTAGGAGCGATCAATGAATCGGATGTGTCGCTGGCCAGTACTTCTTCGGCGATTATTATCGGATTTAACGTGCGTCCTGATGCGACGGCTAAGGCCAGTGCCGAACAGGAAGGTGTGGATATCCGGCTTTATAAGGTGATTTATCAGGCAATCGAGGATATTGAGGCGGCTATGAAAGGCATGCTGGATCCTATTTTTGAGGAAAAGGTTCTTGGTCATGCGGAGATCAGGCAGATATTTAAAGCGTCGGCCATCGGGAATATTGCCGGATCTTATGTCCTGGACGGGGTATTTACGAGAAACTGCAAGGTGCGGATCAGCAGGGACGGCAGTCAGATCTTTGAAGGTGCGCTGGCGTCACTTAAGCGGTTTAAGGATGATGTTAAAGAGGTAAAAGCCGGGTATGAGTGCGGACTGGTCTTTGAAGGGTTTGATCAGGTGCAGGAGCTGGATGTCGTGGAGGCGTATACGATGGTGGAGGTTCCGCGCTAAGTGAACAGTTTACAATTGAAAGATATGCATCTGTTTAATAGCGGACATGGAGTATAATAATGAGAAAGAACAGTATGAAGAGTACCCGTATCAACGGGGAAGTACAAAGAGCGCTGGCGGAGATTATCCGGGGGGATATGAAAGACCCGCGGATCCATCTCATGACCAGTGTGACAGGCGTGGAAGTGGCACCGGATCTGAAGAGCTGCAAAGCCTGGATCAGTGTTTTGGGCGATGAGCAAGAGCAGGCTGACACTTTAGCCGGACTAAAAAGCGCGGAAGGCTTTATCCGCAGCCAGCTGGCACATAAGGTTAATCTGCGGCATACACCGGAGCTGCGCTTTATTTTGGATCAGTCGATAGCATATGGTGTCGCCATGTCAAAATTGATTGATGACGTTAATAAAGACACAAAAGATGAAAATCTTCATGACTAATATAAAGTCAGTTTGTATCAGCGTGATTTACGCTAAGATATGGGCGGCGATACATGGGAGCTAAGGTGAAATATAATAATAAGATTTTGGAGTTAACGGCCGGAGCCGGGACAATCGGTATCAGCGGCCATATCAGGCCGGATGGGGATTGTGTGGGTGCGGTCGTAGGTTTATACCGTTATTTGAAGAAAATGCTTCCGGAGGCTAAAGTGGATGCGTTTCTGGAGAAGCCCGCCGATATTTTTGACTGTCTGGACGGCATTTCGGCGATCCAGTCGGATTTTACGGCGGCAGTGGATTGTTATGATGTGTTTTTCGCCTTAGATACGGTGAAAGAACGGATGGGAGAAGCGGAAAAGTACTATGACCGGGCCAGAAAAAGGGTCAATATAGATCATCATATCAGTAACAGCGGCTGCGGCGATGTCAATATTATTGAGCCGGGCGTGGGTTCCACCTGTGAAGTGCTCTATGAATGTATTGATGATATCGGTAACTTTGATGTGACGATTGCCAAGGCATTTTACATAGGGATCATACATGATACGGGGGTATTTCAGTATTCGAACACGTCCCCGCGGACACTGGAGATAGCGGCCGAGCTGCTAAGATTTCCTTTTGATTTTCCCCAGATGATTATAGATACTTTCTATGAAAGGACATACATACAGAATCAGATTATGGCTAGGGCGGTTTTGGAAAGTATTCTGTTTATGAAGGGGAGATGTATAGCCAGTGTGCTTGATAAGAAGACCATCGATTTTTATGGGGCGGCCGCCTATGATATGGAGGGGATTGTTAACCAGTTATTGATAACCAAAGGCGTGGAATGTGCTATTTTTATGGTTCAGACAGGTACTTTGGAGTATAAGGTCAGCCTACGTTCCAAAGGGTTGGTGGATGTGGCGATGATTGCGGCATATTTTGGCGGCGGCGGCCACGTGCGGGCAGCCGGTGTCAATATGAGCGGGACCTTTCACGATATTGCCAATAATTTATCTTATCATATCGAGAAACAGCTGGCTGACGTAGGAAAATAGTCATCAGCAGTACAATATGGAGAGAAGATGTATCACGGGATTATAAATGTTTACAAGGAAGCAGGGTTTACGTCATTTGACGTGGTGGCCAAGCTACGAGGCATCTTAAAACAGAAAAAGATCGGCCATACAGGAACCCTTGATCCGGATGCGGTGGGGGTTCTTCCTGTCTGTCTGGGGTGCGGCACCAAACTGTGCGACCTGCTTACCGACAAAGAGAAGGAATATGAAGCTGCTTTCCGGCTGGGGATCACTACGGATACGCAGGATGTTTCCGGCAAAGTGCTGGCCAAAAAGGCCGTGACGGCAACGGAAGCAGAACTGACAGGGGTGATTTACTCATTTAGCGGTGATTATTACCAGCTCCCGCCGATGTATTCAGCTATTAAGATAAACGGAAAACGGCTTTATGAATCGGCGCGTGCCGGACAGGAAGTAGAACGCCCGGCCAGAAGGGTCGAGATTAAAGGAATAGACATCTTGTCGCTTGATCTGCCCGAAGCAAGGATCCGGGTCCGGTGTTCCAAAGGAACATATATCAGGACGCTTTGTCATGATATCGGCGAAAAGCTTGGGTGCGGCGCAGTAATGACTTATCTGAAGCGGATCCGCTCAGGCGATTTCACTGTTGAAGATGCTTACACTTTAGATCAGTTGGCGGGTTTGGCAGCGGAGGACCGGATCCAGGAAGTAATCCGGGATATTGACACGATGTTTCTCCATCTGCCCATGATAGCGGTACCGGAAGAACAGCATAGCCTGTTGCAGAACGGCAACCGGATTCCCGTGCGACGGCTCATCTGGCCGGCTCAGGACGGCATGGCGGAAGCGGATGCGGAGGCCGAAGTCCGTGTCTATAGCCATGACGGGCAATTTTATGGAATATACAGATATGAGAAAGCGCATAAAAGCTTTCGTCCGGTGAAAATGTTTTTATGTTAGCATTTAAGGAGATAAACACTATATGCAAATCATATGCGAAGCAGATAAAATCATATCGGAAGATCCGACTGCCATAGCGGTCGGCAAATTCGACGGGATGCACCGAGGACATCAGGAACTGTTACATCGACTCATCGCCCAGAAAAAAACCGGGTTAAAGAGCGTAGTCTTTACTTTTGATCCTGCTCCGGAAGTATATTTTGGCTGGAGTGAAAATAAAGTATTGCTGACGAGATCAGAAAAAAATATGCTCTTTGCGCAGATGGGTTTCGATGTATTGATCTATTACCCGATGAACAGCCAGACCGTGTCAGTGACCGCGGATAGTTTTTTAAAAGATATTCTCTCAGACAGGCTGAAAATGAGTTATATCTGTGCCGGGGAAGATCTTACCTTCGGGGGAGGCGGTAAGGGCAATACCCGGATGCTAACGGATGCGGCGGCATTATATGGCTACCAGGCCGATGTGATCGGCAAGATTATGTACGGTGACAGGGAAATCAGTTCTTCCTATATTAAGGAAGCGGTAAATAAAGGAAATCTGCCGTTAGCGGCGGAATTGCTTGGCCATCATTACTGGATGTCAGGAACGGTGGTGGCGGGAGAGCGCATCGGAAGGACGCTGGGGATGCCGACGTTAAATCTGCTTCCGGAGCCGGATAAGATACTCCCCCCCTGCGGCGTATATTATACGGTGACCACGGTCGGCTCAAACCGCTATCCAGGACTTACCAATGTTGGCTTTAAGCCGACGGTGAGCGACCGCCATGAGTTAGGAGCCGAAACTTACCTTTATGGCTTTGCCGGGGATTTATATGGCCATGAGATACAAGTGGAGTATCTGGAATACAAAAGGCCGGAGGTCAGATTCGCCGGGGCAGAGGCGCTGAAAGAGCAGCTTCAGAGAGACATCGGGGAAGGAAAAGTATATTTTAGGCTTGACAGCCGGGCGGAGGTTGATTATAATTAAAACAATCGTAACATATTCGTAACAACTAAAGCGGAGGCAATTGTGAAGAAGACATTTTTTTACGTTCTATGTATCGGCGGCGTAATATGGACAGGGATGCCGGCAGTGCAGGCACAGGGCGCGGAGATAGGCGTATTGGAGGATTCTAGCAGTAGCGATATAGCAACTATTATTGATCCGGTCGGTATTGATTCCTTATTTGAATCGGAACTTACCGAAGAGCAGTACAAGGAGGCGGCCTTACAAGCGGAGGGCGCTACTTTTGGCTATACCAATCTGGGGATCTGCAATACCGAGGAAAACAACCTGAATGTCCGCAAAGCGGCGGACGAATCAGGCAAGCTGGTTGGCAAGCTGCCCAGAAATGCCGCTTGCGAAGTCATCAGCGAAGAAAATGGGTGGAATTATATAAGGTCAGGAAAGGTCGAAGGCTATGTCAAGTCGGAATACCTCCTGACGGGCTTTGGCGCCGTGAAGAAAGGCCAGGAGCTGGCAACTGAGATAGCCGTTGTCCAGACCGATTCCCTTAAAGTAAGGGAGCAGCCCAATACCGACTGTGAAGTCATTACTCAGGTTCCGCGTGGAGAGATCATGGATGTCTCAGCGGTACGCGATGACGGCTGGGTTGAAGTGTATCTGGATGACGAGGAGGTCTTTGTTTCGGCGGAGTATGTTGAAGTGAAGACCGATCTGGCGACGGCAATTACCATGACGGAGCTTTTATACGGAGAAGGGGTATCGGATATCCGGGTCGATATATGTCAATATGCCAAGCAGTTTTTGGGTAATCCCTATGTGTGGGGCGGAACCAGCCTGACCAATGGAGCCGACTGCTCCGGTTTTGTGTCAAGCGTATTTAAGAAATATGGCGTCAGCCTGCCGCGCACATCGTCAGCGCAGTCCGGTGTCGGAACGAAGATATCTGCTTCGGAACTGAAGGCCGGTGATCTGATTTTTTACGCTAAAGGCGGAACTATTAATCATGTGGCGATCTATATCGGCGGCGGCCAGGTCATCCATGCCAGCAGTCCTAAGACGGGGATCAGGATTTCTTCTTATAATTACCGGACGCCGGCTAAGATGGTCAGTATATTGTATGATTGAGTGTTGAGGCTTTACCCTATATGGATGGTCTGAGGATCTGAGACATTAAGTGTTACTATTCACGGCATAAACGTTGGCAGAACGTTGTTGCCGCGGAGTAGTTTGATACACTTCGGATAGGCCGTGAACAGTAGCCATTAAGTATAATTTTGGAAAATAATTCAGTTTAACCTGTTTACACATTACAGGAGTTATGGTATTATAGTTAAGTTGATAAAAGCAACCTAATACGCAGATTCGGGAAACTCCGACCCTGGTCCGGGTATTGGGCGGTTTAAAGCAGGAGGAAGAACATGATATCAAAAGAAAAGAAAACAGCAATTATGAATGAGTATGCCAGAAGCGAGGGCGATACCGGTTCCCCGGAAGTCCAGATTGCCATACTTACAGCTAGGATTCAGGAACTGACGCAGCATCTCAAGGCTAATTCCAAGGATTATCATTCGGCACGAGGAATGCATAAGATGATCGGTCAGAGAAGAGGCTTATTGAATTACTTGAAAGAAAAGGATATTGAGAGATATCGTACCTTAATCGAAAGATTACAGATCAGGAAATAGACATTACGTGTTAAGAGGTGGAGGAGTGGCCAAATCGGCTTGGGCTTTCCGCCTTTTGCTTTATGGCCATTCGGTCATTAGGATTTTATATGGAAATGTTTCAGGTAAGAAGATGGTATCGAGACCACTGACGCGCCCACCGGCAGTCTTATAGCAGCTCTTGATACGGAGCGGCGGATAGCAGGAGCTTTTGCGGAGTACCGGTGTACGGGTCAGTAGTTTCGACATCTTCTTCCTGATGATTTAGTAAGAAAAGGAGAAGATAATGAGCAATTACAAAACATTTACCATGGAACTTGCCGGTCATACGCTGCGCGTTGACATCGGCAGGGTGGGAAAGCAGGCTAACGGCTGTGCTTTTATGCAGTATGGCGACACTACGGTACTTTGTACCGCGACATCATCGGACAAACCGCGGGAAGGGATTGATTTCTTTCCTTTAAGCGTAGAGTATGAGGAAAAACTATATTCGGTAGGCAAGATTCCCGGCGGGTTTAATAAGCGGGAAGGGAAAGCCAGTGAAAATGCGGTGCTGACCTGCCGTATCATTGACCGTCCGATGCGTCCTTTGTTTCCCAAGGATTACCGCAATGATGTGACCCTGAATAATCTGGTGCTCTCGGTGGATCCCGTATGCCGTCCGGAGCTGGTGGCAATGCTGGGTTCGGCAATCGCCACCGTGATATCCGATATCCCTTTTGACGGGCCGTGTGCGACCACGCAGATAGGCATGGTGGACGGTAAGCTGATTGTGAATCCCAGCCAGGAGCAGTGGAAGAACGGCGACCTGAATCTGTCCGTAGCATCTACGGCGGAAAAGGTTATCATGATCGAAGCCGGCGCCAATGAGGTGCCGGAAGATAAGATGCTGGAAGCGATTTATATGGCTCACGATATCAATCAGACTGTGATTGCCTTTATAAACCAGATCACTGCCGAAGTGGGAAGGCCGAAGCATACTTACACCAGCTGCGCGATACCTGAGGAAATGACGGCGGCGATGCAGGAAATTGTTACGCCTGCCGAGATGGAAGAAGCTGTTTTTACTGACGAGAAGCAAGTCAGGGAAGAAAATATCCGCAGTATCACCGCTAGGCTGGAAGAAGCCTTTGCCGACAAGGAAGAATGGCTTGCCATACTGGACGAAGCCATCTATCAATATGAGAAGAAAACCGTCCGCAAGATGATCCTAAAGGACAAAAAGCGTCCTGACGGCCGGCAGATCACGGAAATCAGGCATCTGGAAGCTGAAGTGGATCTCATTCCCCGGGTACATGGGTCAGCCATGTTTACCAGAGGTCAGACCCAGATCTGCACGATCACCACGCTGGCACCCATGTCTGATATGCAGAGAATCGACGGATTAGATGAAAATGAAGTCAATAAGCGTTATATGCATCATTATAATTTCCCCTCTTATTCCGTCGGCGAAACCAAGCCCAGCCGTGGGCCGGGCCGCCGCGAGATCGGCCACGGCGCCTTGGCGGAAAAAGCTTTGATACCGGTGCTTCCCAGTGAAGAGGCTTTCCCCTACGCCATCCGTACCGTATCGGAAACCTTTGAATCCAACGGCTCCACTTCCCAGGCTTCTGTCTGTGCCTCCAGTATGTCACTGATGGCGGCGGGCGTTCCGATCAGCAAGCCGGTAGCGGGTATTTCCTGTGGCCTAGTTACCGGAGAAACGGACGATGACTATTTGGTGCTGACGGATATCCAGGGCCTAGAAGACTTTTTTGGCGATATGGACTTTAAGGTGGCCGGTACCCATGACGGTATCACGGCGATCCAGATGGACATCAAGATCCACGGCCTGACTAGGGCGATTGTGGAGGAAGCTATCGCTAAGACGAAAGAAGCGCGGACATATATCTTGGATAAGGTCATGAATCCTTGTATTGATAAGCCCAGAGCGGAGGTCGGCCCTTATGCGCCTAAGATTATTGCTATTCAGATTGATCCTGAGAAGATCGGCGATGTCGTAGGTCAAAGAGGCAAGACGATTAACGAGATCATTGCCCGTACCGGCGTGAGGATTGATATTACGGATGACGGTAAAGTGGCCGTATGCGGTACTGAAGCGGACATGATGAGCAAGGCGATTGAGATGGTCAAGACGATAGTCACCGAGTTTGAGGAAGGCCAGATCTTCCAAGGCACTGTCGTCAGTATTAAGGAATTCGGCGCCTTCATTGAATTTGCCCCTGGGAAAGAAGGCATGGTGCATATTTCTAAGATTGCCAAGGAGCGTATCAAACAGGTGGAAGACGTGCTGACACTGGGTGATAAGGTGACGGTTATCTGCCTTGGCAAAGATAAGATGGGGAGGATGAGCTTTTCGATTAAGGATGTGCCGAAGAATGTGTAGCGGGAAATAGGAGTGAGTAATTAACCAAGGCCAGCTGATTGTAATGTCAGCTGGCTCTTTTTGTGTAGAGGGATGGTCATTGTCATATTTCAGCGGCTGTCGCCAAAGTCTTCTTTAAACTTTTGCACTAGCTTGTCTTGCCAGTCGCCGATTGGTTCCAGTTTTCCGAAGAAAAAACGTAAGACGGAAGGTTCTTGGGTAAATTGCAGGCCGCCGATCAGCGCGCGGTTCTCATAGAGCCAGAGAATACGGTCTACCGCATAATGGATCTGTGACAGGGTAAAGACTCTTCGCGGTAAGGCGAGGCGCAGGAGTTCCATCTTGGCGATGACCTCGTTGCCGCTTTCATCACGGTCTTCCGAAAGGGTCCCCCTTTCCGTGCCGCGGATTCCGGCGGCTAGGTATAGGGCACAAGCTACGGCGGCACCGGGGTATTGAAGCGGCGGGACATGGGGCAGGAACTGGGTACAGTCGATGTGGACGCCCAGTCCGCCTGCCGGCGTCACCATCGGAACGCCTTTTTCGGTAAGCAGACGGGTCATTTCTTCAATAAAAATCGGACCTTGGGAAATCATATCCTCATCCATTGATTCTTCTAGGCCGATTGACATTGCTTCGATTTCCCGCACGGAGATTCCGCCGTAGGTAGAGAAGCCTTCGTATAGCGGCGTTAATTCCCGGACTTTAGTGTAATCAGCTTCATGCCGGAAACACATGCCGCCGCCGCGGGAGCAGGTCAGTTTCCGGGCGGAAAAATATATGATATCAAAACAGTCGCAGATTCTCCGGGTAATATCCGGAATGCTCATGTTTTTACATGGCTCTTCCCGGGTTTTCATAAAATAAAGGTTATCGGCCAGCAGGCTGGCATCAAATACATATTTGATGCCGTTTTCTTTGCAGATCTGCGCTACGTCCTGGATGTTTTCCAGTGATACGGGCTGACCGCCGATCAGATTGGTGCCGGCTTCCATCCGGACAAAAGCAATCTTGTCCCGGCCTTTTTCAGAGATGAATGCCCGTAGTTTATGAAGATCAATGTTGCCCTTAAAAGCACATTCGCTTTGCGGTTTCCATCCTTCCTCCATCAGCAGTTCTTCCACGATTCCTTCCTTTTTTAAGATATGCGCCCTTGCGGTGGTAAAGTGGTGGTTCATCGGAACATACTGGCCTGGTTTCAATAAAAGTTCGCAGAGCAGATGCTCACAGGCGCGGCCCTGATGAGCCGGTACAAAGAACTCCATGCCGAAGATTTCCTGCAGCTTTTCTTCCAGCTTATAAAAGGATGCACTGCCGGCATAAGCATCATCCGCTGCCATCATGGCGGCCAGCTGCCGGTCGCTCATGGCATTGACGCCGCTGTCGGTTAGCATGTCCAGAAATACATGTTCGTTTTTTAATAGGTGGGCGTTATTGCCGGCATCCCGATTGATGGCAACCCGCTCATCAATGGGAAGCAGAGTCAGCTTCTGTACAATCCGTACTTTATGCATTTCAAGTGGGACGGGGGGTGATTTTAGGAACTTGATAGGTGACATATAGTTGATTACTCCTTATAGATTTCATATTGTTTTCCAGTAATAATTATTATTACCGGAAGCCATAAAAATATTTATCAGTTAAATTCACTTGGCAGTTATCATTACCCAGATCAATTTCCGGTCATAACTTGGACAAGAAAACATATATTGAGATAAGAGAGGTGAACGCAATTGATCAGCCAAGAAGACATCATCGGTATCTTCCCGTCATCAGTAAGGGAACGCTTCCAAAAAACCGCCGCCTATGCTGCCAGCCTGCAGGAAATAAGGCTTCAGATCAAGCAGCCGGTCAGGATTATCTTGTCCGGCAAAGAAAAATATCTGGATACTGCCGGGAATCTTTGTACTTCTGCCGAACCGGCATGGCGCATCAATGAAAAAGAGCTGGAGGAAATCCTGCAGTATGTATGTAAATACTCCCTCTATGCTTTTGAGGATGAAATCAGCCAAGGTTTTATTACCATACCGGGAGGCCACCGAATCGGCGTGGCCGGCCAAGTGATCCGTACGGAAGATGGTAAAATCAGAAACATGAAGCATATCCGCTTTATGAATATCAGGATTGCACATGAAGTCATCGGTGCGGCTGACCCGGTCATCGGCTATATATATGAAGGACAGTCTGTTAAAAACACCTTGATCATCGCGCCGCCGGGCTGCGGTAAAACCACCTTGTTAAGGGATATGATCCGTCAGGTCTCCGACGGAAACCGGATAGCGGCAGGGATGCAGGTGGGAGTGGTGGATGAGAGATCGGAGATCGCCGGAAGCTTTATGGGCATCCCGCAGAATGATGTCGGGATGCGGACCGATATTCTTGATGCCTGTCCGAAGGTACAGGGCATGATGATGCTGATCCGCGCCATGGCGCCTAAGGTGGTGGCGGTAGATGAAATAGGAAGCAGTGAGGATATGAAAGCGCTCTATCAGACTTTACAGTGCGGCAGTAAAATACTGGCGACCATCCATGGCGAATCGCTAGAGGATATTCGCGCCAGGCCGTTCCATAGAGAGTACGCTGTCGAAGATATCTTCCAAAGATTCATCGTATTAAATAAAGAGAAAGGGCGCTGCCGGATCAAGGCAGTATATGGCCAGGGTATGGATATATGTTACAGATCATCGGAATCATCTTGCTGATATCCGGAACAACCGGACTCGCGTGGAGTTATTGCAAGGAACAGAAGGAACGCCTTGAATATTTAAAAACCATCCGGCAGATCTATGAATATCTGCAAAAAGAAATCGACTATGCGAAAGCCTCCCTTCCGGAGCTATGCGGCCGGCTGGGCCAGCGGCAGCCGCCGCCCTTTGGTCAGGCCTTTGCGGCAATATACGAGGAGTTGAATGAGAATAACGGCTGTACCTTTAATGAAATCTGGGAAAAACATATGCAGGATGCCATGAAAGCGCTCCCGTTAAGGAAACATGAAAAGGCTTTTGTCATTGATTTTCCCTTGCGCCTTGACTTCCGGAACGGAAAAGGACAGGCTGAAGGAATGGACCAGTATATTGACGAGGTCTCGCAATACATTAAAAATCTTGATGAAGAGCTTAGAAGTAAATACCGTGTCATTATGTGCATGGGAGTCATGAGCGGCATCATGGCGGTTATACTTCTGATTTAGTATTCAGCGGGGCTTGGAGCCTGCCAATCACTATAAGAAGAACTTGGAGGAATCAGAATGTCAATCAGTCTAATCTTTAGAATCGCGGCAGTGGGAATTTTGATTACCATTCTCAGCCAGATATTAAAACACAGCGGCAGGGAAGAGCATGCCTTTCTCATCAGTCTGGCAGGCCTGATTCTGGTGATGACATGGATTCTTCCCTATATATTAGAGTTATTTACGATGGTGCAGAGTTTATTTGATATATAAAATCTTTATATAACTAACGGAGAGTATATTGGGAAGGAAGCAAAATGGAAATCGTCCGGATCGGGGTTTTGGGAGTGGCAGGCGTGCTTTTTGCCTTGCTGTTCAAGACGCAAAAGCAGGAATTTAGCCTTTATATCGGTTTTGCCGTGGGAATGATCATTTTTGCGTTTGCCATGGATAAGCTGTCGGAAGTGCTGGATAACATGGTTATTTTTCAAAGATATATTGATACCGGAAACATGTATTTCATGATCCTGCTCAAGGTGGTAGGCATCACCTATATCTGTGAATTCTGTTCAGCTGTCTGTAGGGATGCCGGTTATATCGCGGTGGCCGGTCAGATAGAAGTGTTCGGCAAGCTGTCGGTTCTGATAACCGGCATGCCGATATTAGTGGCCATTGTTGAAAATATTAGCCAGATCAGCTTATAGGGGCGGGACAAGCACTGGCAAGCGGTATGGAGGTAAGATGGAGATTATTGAGAATCCCTATGATATGCAGGCAATTAAGCAGGGAGTTGACAGTTTTTTCCCCGGCTTTCAAATCGATGTTGATCAGATACTGGCACTTATTATGGAGGGCAGGATATGGGATGCGGGCAAGGATCTGTTCAACCAGATAGGAGGAAATATAAGCGGTGAAATCGCTGGGCTCAGATCATTGCTGATTGCCGTCTTGCTTCTGGGGATACTTTCCGCTATCTTCACTAATTTTTCCGATATCTTTGCCAGTCAGCAGATATCCCAGGTGGGATTTTATTTTACCTATATGTTCTTGATGGTGATCTTGACTAGGGCTTTTCTGGATATTGCCGACGTGGCGGTCGGTACTATGGAGAATATCGTGCTTTTTGTAAAGATGCTCATTCCTACTTATTTTCTGGCGGTAGGAGCGGCAGTAGGCATAACGACGGCAACAGCAGGATATCAGTTTGTTTTGATAGCGTCCTACTGCGTGCAGAGCTTTTTGCTTTCCGTCTTGCTTCCTTTCATCTATTGCTATGCGATCCTGTCGATGATCAACGGGATATGGACGGAAGAGCGTCTGGCGTTAATGCTGGACTTATTCAAAAAAGTTATCGCTGTCATTCTTAAAACAGCTTTGGGACTAGTGGCGGGGATCAGTTTTATCCAGTCTATAATAACACCTGCTATTGATGGCCTCAAGGCATCGGCAGTCAAAAAGATGATCGCGGCAATACCGGGAATCGGCAATCTGGCGGAAGGGGTTACAGAGATGGTGATCGGGTCGGCAGTATTGCTGAAAAATAGCATCGGAATATTATTTCTCATCCTGATCATCGCGGTTTGTGTGGCGCCGCTGATTAAGATCCTGCTGATTGCCGGAATGATGAAACTCAGTGCCGCAATGGCGGCGATAATCAGTGATAAAAGGATTATGCATTGTACCGACAGAATCGGTGATGCCGGCATGCTTCTATTTAAGATGGTATTTACAACGGTTGCCTTGTTTTTTATTATAATCGCCTTTGCGGCTCATACCGTTCGCTGATATTAATGTTTATCGACTCGTCAGTTATGTATAAAAAGGTAAATAAAGATGCTAAGTACTTTTCTAGAATTTATTAAAACAACCGGTATATTCCTTATCTGTGCGGAGAGCATACTGTATTTCGTACCGGGCAGTTCCTATCAGAAATATGTTAAGGTCCTGATCGGCATCATGGTCCTGGCACAGTTCGTCGTTCCCCTTAAGGCGCTGGTAACCGGTCAGGAAGGGGATGCGATAGAGCGGCAGGTCAGGGAGCTTAAGATGATGCTGGAGGAACAGGCAGAGGAGATGCAAATGGATGAATTACAGCTGATATCGGAGGGGCAGGAGGTCAATATCCAGACGGCGGACGAAATTAAATCCAGATTAAACAGCGTTGCGGCAGAGCATGATTATGTAATTACGGATGTTATTATTGATGACATGGTTCATGTCACCGTAAGTAAGGAGCCTCTGCGGAAAGCAAACGAAGATGATATCAGGATATCTAAGATTGAGATCGGTTCCGACAATACCGATACACAGGGCGGACAAGATGATCCTGATTTACCAAAGCTACAGGAACTGTTCTGTGAAGCATTGGGTACCGGCAAGGCATATTTGGAGGTAAGGTCAAGTGGCTGAAAGCAAAGCAAAAGTATGGGCACGGATAAGCGAGATATGGAAGGACAAAAAGTTAAAGAAAGATAATTTCCTGATCATGATTTTACTGGGAGTTTTACTGCTTGTCATTGTCTGGCCCGTTCCGGATGGCGATGACAGTCAGGAAAATGCTGTGGATGCCACCGAGTCCAGTATATCGGACGGCATCGGTGGTATAATGAATATAACGGATGACACCGGGATATCGGCATCAGGTGTTGACGATGCTGTTTCCGGTGCCGGTCCGTCATGGCAGGACGGGAGCTCAGAGGCATATGCCGTATATCTGGAGCATAAACTGGAAGAGATTGTTTCTGTCATGGAAGGTGCCGGTAAGACCAGGGTAATGATTACGCTGGTCAGTTCAAAGGAAGCGGTCGTGGAGAAGGATATGCCTCTCCGCCGCTTGGGAACGACAGAAGTTGATGCGGAAGGAGGAAGCCGTAACACCAGTGATATAGAAACCGGCCAAGAAACGGTTTATGTATCTGATCAAAGCGGAAACAATGTCCCTTATGTAAGGAAAACGCTTCACCCGGTGATCGGAGGCGTGCTCGTGGTAACGCAGGGAGGTGGGAACAGTGAAATAATTCAGAATATTACGGAAGCAATTGTGGCATTATTTGGCATAGACGAACATAAAATTAAAATAGTAAAAATGATATCATAAAACAATATCATAAACAATATCATAATAAGAAAAGGGGCAAAAAATTGAAAAATATGGTAAAAAAGAATCAGATTATGATTACTGCCCTTGCCATCATGATCGCAGTGGCCGGATACCTGAACTTTGCAGGTGACCAAATCACAGAAGAGGATATTATGACGGCTACCAGCGGTGCCGTTACGGAAAATGCGGAAGAGTCCACCGAAGTGGCGGCTATGTTTGAAATCTCCGATGAGGATATGGAAGACACTACATATGGAGAAATTGAAAGCATGGACACGGATGTGGTCATTACGGAAGATTTCATGGATGAGAATATGGCGGAAAGCATCTCCGAGGACATGGGCGAGGTTCCGGAAACAGAGACTCCGAGCGTAACCACGACAGGAATGGGAGCCTTGTCCGGTGCCAAGCTTATGAAGGAGCAGACCCGTGCCAAAAATAAGGAGGCGCTGCTGGAAATCATCAATAATGTCAATATCAGCGAAGAACAGAAGCAGGAAGCGGTGGATAATATGATAGCGATCACCAATGTTGCTGAAAAGGAAACGGCGGCAGAAATCCTCTTGGAAGCTAAAGGCTTTGCCGATGTGGTGGTCAGCATTACCGATACGACGGTGGATGTTGTGGTCAACGAACTGGAGCTTACCGAAGCGCAGCGGGCTCAGATTGAGGATATCGTGATCCGCAAGACCGGGGTGGCACCGGAGGCCATCATTATCAGCACGGTTACTGAGCAGTAATTCCAAATCAATGCGAACAAAAAATAGTGCGGATCAAATGAAATTATGATATACTGAACTGGCATTTGAAGATACGAAAGGAAACCTCTATGAAACGGGTTATATTGATTATTCTTGACAGTGTGGGAATCGGGGCAATGGAAGATGCCGGAGAGTATGGCGATTGGGGAACCAATACGCTACGTTCGGTATTCCATAGCCCTCGTTTTCATGTGCCTAATATGCGGCAATTAGGTCTGTTTAATATCGACGGCATTGATTATGCGGAAGGGATTGCCGCACCGCCAGGGGCTTATGCCCGTATGAAAGAAGCTTCCAAGGGCAAGGATACTACTATCGGGCATTGGGAAATAGCCGGGCTTGTTTCCCAGAAGCCGCTGCCGGTTTTTCCGGACGGTTTTCCCAAGGAGGTCATGGACGCTTTTTGCCGCATGACAGGCCGGGGATATCTTTGCAACCGGCCATATTCGGGGACTGAGGTCATCAAGGATTTTGGCGAGGAACATCTTAGGACAGGCAGTCTGATCGTATATACTTCCGCCGACAGCGTCTTCCAGATCGCCGCCCATGAGGACATCGTCTCTTTGGAGGAGCTCTATCGGTATTGCCGGGATGCCCGCTGCCTGCTTACCGGAGAATATGGTGTCGGCCGGGTGATCGCCAGGCCGTTTGGCGGTCACGGCGGGACATTCAAAAGAACCGCCGGCCGGCATGATTTTTCTCTGGAGCCCCAGGGGCCGACTATGCTTGAAGCCTTGCAGGGTGCTGGCCTTGAGGTGATCGGCGTGGGGAAAATCAACGATATTTTTGCCGGAAAGGGCATTACCGCTTACACTTATACGAGCGACAACAGTGAAGGTATCGCCAAGACACTGGCATATATGGACAGTGACTTTACTGGACTGCTTTTTACCAACCTAGTGGACTATGACATGCTTTACGGGCACCGGAATGATGTGGACGGCTATGCGGAGGCGCTTTCGTATTTTGACGCTCAGTTGCCTGCTATCCTAAGCAGACTTAAGGATGAAGATTTATTGCTGATTACCGCGGATCACGGCTGTGATCCGGGCTATACGGCCTCCACGGATCATTCAAGGGAATATGTGCCGCTCCTTATGGCCGGAAAAGCAGGGGCTGGGAAGGGTAATCTCGGTACCAGAGAGACTTTTGCCGATATCGGGGCGACAATACTGGCTTATTTTGATATAAAGGGACAGATCAGCGGCACCTCCCTGTTATAGCCTAGCCCTTATTAATAATGTATTATGGATTTGGAGGAGATATACGTGAGCACCGACACGAAAGAGATTAACAGAAGAAGAACCTTTGCTATTATATCGCACCCGGATGCCGGGAAAACCACTTTAACTGAAAAGTTCCTGCTCTACGGCGGGGCGATTAACCTAGCGGGAAGCGTAAAAGGGAAGGCCACGGCAAGGCATGCCGTTTCCGACTGGATGGAGATAGAAAAAGAAAGGGGGATTTCGGTCACTTCATCCGTGCTTCAGTTTGAATACGATGGTTTTTGCATCAATATCCTAGATACACCAGGGCACCAGGATTTTTCGGAAGATACTTATCGGACTCTGATGGCGGCCGATTCGGCGGTTATGGTAATCGATGCTTCCAAGGGAGTGGAGGCGCAGACAAGGAAGCTGTTTAAGGTCTGTGTCATGCGGCGGATACCGATATTCACCTTTATCAATAAGCTGGACAGGGATGCCGGCGATACCTTTGCCCTGCTGGATGAGATTGAAAAGGAACTGGGTATAGCCACCTGTCCGGTAAACTGGCCGATCGGATCAGGCAAGAACTTTAAAGGCATTTATGACCGGGAGAACGGTTGTGTCATTACGTATTCGGATACAGAAAAGGGAACCAAGGAAGGTGTCAGCGAAGAGATTTCCCTAGATGAGAAGGACAGGCTTACCGACCGTATTGGCGAGGAATATCAAAACATCCTGCGGGATGAAATAGAACTGCTGGACGGCGCCAGCGCGGAGTTTGATCTGGAAGCGGTCAGGGCAGGTGTGCTGACGCCGGTTTTCTTCGGATCGGCTCTGACCAATTTCGGCGTGGAGTTTTTCCTGGCGCATTTTCTGAAGATGACAACGGTGCCATTGCCCCGCAAAGCCAATACCGGTCTGATCGACCCGGTGGCGCACCCTTTTTCCGCATTTGTCTTTAAGATCCAAGCCAATATGAATAAGGCACACCGCGACCGCATCGCCTTTATGCGGATATGTTCCGGCAAATATGAGGCCGGCATGGAGGTCAGGCATATCCAGGGCGGCAGGAATATGCGCCTGTCGCAGCCGCAGCAGATCATGGCCAGTGAACGGAAGATCCTAGACGAGGCATTTGCCGGGGATATTATCGGTGTCTTTGACCCCGGAATATTTTCGATCGGCGATACCCTTGGCCGGCCGGGAGATGAATTCTGCTACGAAGGCATACCGACCTTTGCGCCGGAGCATTTTGCCCGCGTCAAGCAGATTGATACGATGAAGCGGAAACAATTTGTCAAAGGCGTCATGCAGATTGCCCAGGAGGGGGCTATCCAGATATTTCAGGAATATAATACCGGTATGGAGGAGATCATTGTCGGCGTGGTAGGGGTCCTCCAGTTTGACGTCCTGAAGTACCGGCTGGAAAATGAGTATAACGTAGAAATCAAATTAGAAAGCCTGCCATATGAGCATATCCGCTGGATTAAGAACAAAGATATTGATTTAGACCGACTGATCGGCACCTCTGATATGAAAAAAATTAAAGATTTAAAAGGCAATCCTTTGCTGTTGTTTGTCAATGCCTGGAGTGTCGGCATGACATTGGATAGGAATAACGAACTGATATTATCGGAATTCGGTATGTGAAAGCAAGGTGGCCGTGTGGCAATGGGCGGCACAGACCAGCCAAGCTGATCATGTAAATTTACTTATGTAAGCAAGTTTCACGGATTGAATCTGCGGAATGCGAGGGGATTACAATATGGGAAATCTTAAATCTAAATTTAATATTATCTTCTTGTGTCTGGTGCTGTCGGCGGCAGCGGGATGTTTTCCGGCCGGCAATGCAGAAAGAGAAGCCTTAATACAGGAAGAGCATACGGAAGAAAAAGCCGAGACTAATATTGTCCAAGAAGCTAGTTCTGCCTTGGAAGAAGAGAGTTTTCCAGAGGATTTACAAAGGAATGAGGAGGAGATATCGTCCTCCGGAACAGAATGGCCGGAGGAATACGGGGCTGAAGATGAAATAACGGTCGATATTATTGGGGCAGAGATGTCAATGGAGGATCTTGCTGCCCGAGGACGCATCGGCCTGCGGGAAGAAGAGATGGCCGGGATCTTAGCCGCCCAGACCGGAAACTATCATTTCGATCAATTAACAGCAGCAGAACAGAGACTATATGCTGAGCTTGCTGTAATCATGCGGGAATATGCTACCGGCATCATGGTTTCCAGCACCGATCCGGCGATGATAGAAAAAGTGTTCCAGTGTGTCCTGAATGACCATCCCGAGATTTTTTATGTAGTCGGATATCGTTACACCCGTTATTCAAGGGATGATATCACAAAAAAGATTAGTTTTACGGCTACCTACAGCTACGGACTTCAGGAGATGCAGGACAGACAGCAGAAGATTGACGCTTATGTAGAGAGCTGTCTGGCCGATATGCCGGCAACCGGTGATGAATATGATAAAGTAAAATACATCTACGAGTTTTTGATAAACCGGACCGAATATGATGCAGAAGCAGAAGACAACCAGAATATCTGCTCGGTTTTTCTTGATGAACGCTCCGTCTGTCAAGGTTATGCCAAGGCAACGCAGTATCTGCTGAAACAGGCGGGAATACCGGCAACCATGGTGACGGGTAAGGTCTCCGGGGGAGAAGGGCATGCATGGAATATGATTAAAGTCCATGGGGATTATTATTACGTGGACACTACATGGGGCGATGCCTCATACCGGATGGAAACCGGTGCGGACAGTGCCGTCACCGAAGGAAGCGAGAATACTTGGAATGACAGCATCCCGCCGATCAACTATGATTATCTGTGTATAACCACGGATCAGCTAAATAAGACGCATGTGATCGAAACAATCGTGCCGCTTCCGCAATGTACCGCGACTAAAGATAACTATTACATCCGGGAAGGGCTTTACTTTACCGCAGTTGATGAAGACAGATTGCAAGAGCTGTTTGAGCGTGAATATGCCAAGGGCAGCGGGTATATTACCCTGAAATGTTCCGATGTGGCAATTTATGGACAGATGCTTAAATATCTGATCGAGGACCAGAAAATATTCCGCTATCTTCAAAGCGAGGAAGACATCGTCAGATATGCCGATATGGAAAAACAGTTAAGCTTAAGTTTTTGGCTCTGAGGTATCGGTTTTTGAATAAGGTCTAGGCAAACGCAATAAATTTTGGTATTATTGGAGAAGTAAGGTCAGTAGATCAGACTTCGATTTATATGCGGCAGCATAGCTGTGGATAATCAGAAAGAGGTGCGGATATGGAAAGAGAATACAGTGCGCAAAAGCAAACACTGGATGAGCAGAAGCAGGCATCAGGTGAAAAGTCATATACACTGAAGGAGTATGACGATATCGGAACGGTCAAGATTGCCGATGACGTGGTCGCCATGATAGCCGGCCTAGCATCCATGGAAGTCGACGGTATTTCAGCCATGTCGGGGAATATTACCAACGAGCTGATGAGCAAAGTCGGCGTGAAGAATCTGGCCAAAGGAGTAAAAGTCGAAGTTTACGGGAAGAGAGTGAAGGTTGATATTGCTCTAATTGTGGAATACGGATATAATATCCCGGTAATCAGCCAGAAAGTACAGACTAAAGTCCAGGCCGCTATTCAGAACATGACCGGTTTGGAAGTGACCGACGTGAATATCAGAATAGCCGGTGTCAATATGAAGCAGGATCAATAATCATGGGCAGAAGGGAAATAAGAGAACAGATCTTCAAATTACTGTTCCGCGTGGAATTTAATCAGCTTGCGGAAATGCCGGAACAGACCCAGCTCTTTTTAAATGAAGAAGAAAATCAGCCGGAAGCCGGGGAGGCGGTCTATATTATTGACAAATTAGATAATATCATCAAACGCCTCCCGGAGCTGGACCGGATGCTGAATGAGCAGGCCGCCGGATGGATCACTTCCCGCATGGGCAAGGTCGATCTGACAATCCTGCGGCTTGCCGTTTATGAAATGAGGTTTGATCCGGACATACCGGTGGGAGTAGCGATCAATGAAGCGGTCGAACTTGCCAAAAAATTTGGTCAGGACAATTCCTCGGCCTTTGTCAACGGCGTGCTGTCCAAGTTCGCCAAACTTGAAGAACCTAAAGGCAGCAAATAGATTAGGGTGGATATGAGCAGCGTATACACAGTGACCCAGGTTAATTCTTATATAAAAAACATGTTTTCGCAGGACTTTCTGCTTCACGCTGTCGCGGTCAAGGGAGAAGTCAGCAACTGTCGCTATCATCCCTCGGGACATATATATTTTACCTTGAAAGATATGAAAGGAACGATTTCCTGCGTTATGTTTGCCGGAAGCCGTTCCGGTCTTGCTTTTCGGCTGGCTGACGGCATGCAGGCGGTGGTCAGCGGTTCCGTCGAAGTCTATGAAAAAGACGGCAAATACCAGCTATATGCCAGAAAAATCACCAAAGACGGACAAGGCTACCTATATGAACAGTTTGAGATCCTAAAAAACAGGCTGGAAGAAATGGGGATGTTTGCTTCGGAATACAAGCAGCCTCTTCCTCGCTACATCCGCAAGCTGGGGGTGGTAACGGCACCTTCCGGTGCGGCGGTGCAGGACATCATCCATATTGCCGCCCGCCGGAACCCTTATGTGCAGATCATCCTCTATCCGGCAACGGTCCAGGGAGAAACGGCGGCAGCCAGCATTGTTAAGGGCATCCGCACCCTTGAGCAGGAAAACGTGGATGTGATGATCGTCGGCCGCGGCGGCGGTTCGATCGAAGATCTGTGGGCGTTTAATGAGGAAATCGTCGCCCAGGCCATATTCGACTGCCGGGTGCCCGTCATATCGGCCGTAGGCCATGAAACTGATTTTACGATTGCGGATTTTGTGGCTGATTTAAGGGCGCCGACGCCTTCGGCTGCGGCAGAACTGGCCGTTTATGATATCCGCCAGTTGGCGGAGCGGTTAGGTGACATCGAAGCGACTTTGAAACGACTGTTAAGGAATAAAGCGGAAGTAAACAAATATCGCCTGTTATCTTACCGGACGCGGCTGCAAGGAGCCAGCCCGGTCATGAAAATAAGAGAAAAAAGAGCCTATGCGCTAAGTCTTGAAGGGCGGCTTCAGGATCTGATGGAGGGCAGCATCCGCCGCAGCCGGTTTCGTATGGAACTGCAGGTTGCCCGGCTTAAGGGTCTGTCTCCGCTTAATAAGCTGAGCCAAGGATTTTCTTATGTCGCGGATATGCAAGGGAAAGCGGTGACGGATATCGGCCGGGTGAAGGTCGGCGATCACCTAGCCATTCATCTTAAAAACGGTATAGTGACGGCTCAGGCCATACAACGAGAAAGGTCCGAAAGAGCATGAATCTTAATGAAACTTTTACCAAGCTGGAGGAAGTCATTTCCCTGTTGGAGCGGGAAGACATCTCATTGGAAGAATCCTTCCGGGAATATCAAAAGGGCATGGAATTAGTCAAACAATGCAATGAATTTATTGATAAGGTGGAAAAGAAAGTGCTGATAATCACGGAAGAAGGCGAAAAACATGAATTTTAAGGAAGAGCAGCAAAAAAGAACCGCAGAAATTAATGAAATCATTGACCGCTTCCTGCCCCAAGAAGAGGGCTATCAGCGTAAAGTCCTTGCGGCGATGAATTACAGCATCCGCTCTGGGGGAAAACGGATCCGGCCGATGCTGATGGAAGAAACTTTCCGGATGTTCGGCGGAACGGAGTCTTTGGCTAGAAGGCTCTGCCATCCCTTTATGGCGGCCTTGGAAATGATCCACACTTATTCCCTTGTTCATGACGATCTGCCGGCGATGGATGACGACGAGTACCGCCGTGGCAGAAAAACCACGCATATCGTATATGGAGAAGGCATGTCAATCCTAGCGGGCGACGGTCTCCTAAATCTGGCTTTTGAAACAGCCGTAAAGGCTTATGAAGGCATAACCGGGAGCGGTACGGGCCAGACCGAAACCATGAACCGGGTGACCACGGCGCTTACGATCCTTGGCCGGAAGGCCGGTGTCATGGGCATGATCGGCGGACAGGCGGCTGATATCTTAGCAGAAGAAACAGACGGCATGCCGGAGGAAGAATTGCTGTATTTTATTCATGAACACAAGACGGCGGCACTGTTCCAGAGCGCCATGATGATCGGAGCTGTTCTGGCAGGAGCCGGTCCGGAGGAAAATAAGAAACTGGAAAGGGCGGCTTATTGTATCGGGGTGGCATTTCAGATCCAGGATGATATCCTAGATGCAACCAGCACTTTTGAAGAACTGGGAAAACCGATAGGAAGCGATGATAAAAACCGGAAGCTTACCTTCGTATCGCTGAAAGGGCTGGAAGAATCCCGCAAGGAGGTGGAATACCTGTCTCAAGAAGCCATTGTGCTGCTTAAGTCCCTGAAACATGAAAATCCCTTTCTGTTTCAGTTAATTGAAGAAATGGTTCATAGAAGAAGATAGTGAGGTTCCCTTATGCTACTCGACAGTATCACCAAAGAAAATGATATCAAAAATATCCCTTCCCAAGACTACGCGCGGCTGGCCGAAGAAATCCGGCAGTTTTTGATTGAGAAGATCAGTAAGACAGGCGGGCATCTCGGCTCAAACCTAGGTGCCGTGGAACTGACGATGGCCTTACATCTGTGCCTTAATTTTCCGAAAGATAAGCTGATATGGGATGTCGGCCATCAATCCTACACCCACAAGCTGCTGACCGGCAGAAAAGACGGCTTCGATAACTTGCGTAAATATGGCGGCATGAGCGGCTTTCCCAAGCGAAAGGAAAGCAGCTGCGACTGTTTCGACACCGGGCACAGCTCTACCTCGATTTCGGCAGGCCTAGGTCTTGTAAAGGCCAGGGACATCTTGGCCGCAAGCGGCCAGGAAGAAAACTGCACCGTCATCTCCGTGATCGGAGACGGTTCCCTGACCGGCGGCATGGCATACGAAGCGTTAAACAATGCCGCTAGGCTGGATACCAATTTTATCATCATCCTAAACGACAACAAAATGTCGATCTCAGAAAATGTCGGCGGCGTATCCAAATATCTCAATAATGTGCGGACGGCCAACACCTATCTGGATATCAAGGAAGGCGTCTACAATACCCTGATGGATGTTCCTAAATACGGCGATAAAATGGTGGAAGGCATCCGCCGTGCCAAAAATACTTTTAAGCAGATGGTCATCCCCGGCATGTTTTTTGAAGACATGGGCATCACTTACCTAGGTTCTGTGGACGGCCATGACATTCCTAGGATGGTCCGGATGATACAGGAAGCAAAACGGGTTAAAAAAGCCGTTCTGCTCCATATCGTGACCCAGAAGGGCAAAGGTTTTGCTCCCGCAGAGCGCCACCCGGCGCGTTTCCATGGCGCGGAACCCTATGATATCCAGACTGGTCTTCCGACCCTGCCCAGAACCGTCAGTTATACGGATATCTTTTCCACGGTCATGACTAAGCTGGGAGCAAGGGATGAAAAGATCGTAGCCATCACGGCTGCCATGCCGGACGGAACCGGACTGAAAAGATTCCGCAATATGTTCAAGGAACGCTTTTTCGATGTCGGCATCGCTGAAGAACATGCCGTGACTTTTGCGGCCGGCCTAGCCGCCGGCGGACTGAAGCCGATCGTGGCGGTCTATTCCTCCTTTCTGCAAAGAGCCTATGACCAGATCCTTCATGATGTCTGCTTACAGAACCTGCCGGTGATCTTTGCCATTGACCGTGCCGGCTTGGTAGGAAGCGACGGGGAGACCCATCAGGGTATTTTCGATCTTTCCTACCTGTCATCCATACCCAATATGCACATTATGGCTCCCAAAAATAAATGGGAGCTTTCCGATATGCTCAAATATGCCGCTGTCTGCGGCGTACCCGTCGCAATCCGCTACCCCCGCGGGGAAGCTTATACCGGCCTGCAGGAATACCGCCAGCCGGTCATGATGGGACAGGCAGAAGTCATCTATGAAGAAAGCGGTATCTGTCTGATTGCGGTCGGCAGCATGGTCAAAGAAGCCGAAACGGTAAGAACCGCCTTAAAGGCCGCCAGCCTGCCATGCTCCCTGATCAATGCCAGGTTCGTGAAGCCGATCGACCAGGAGAGCATCCGGGAAGCAGCCGGCAGCCACAAGCTGATCGTCACGATGGAAGAAAACGTAGCCAGCGGCGGTTTCGGCGAGAAAGTCCGTCAGCTGCTTTTAGAAGCGGAAAGCCCGGTCAGCCTACTGACGATAGCCCTTCCCGACGAATATGTTGAACATGGGAACGTGGAGATATTAAGACATGAAACCGGCATCGACAGCCAGACCATGATCAGCCGCATCCGCCAGAAGTGGGATTCCTTATGAAGCAACGTCTTGATCAGTTGCTTGTTGAGCGCAGTCTGTTCCCCTCACGGGAAAAAGCCAAAGCCGCCATCTTGGCCGGCCATGTCCTGTTAAACGGCAAGAAAGCGCCGAAAGCCGGGATGATGATGGAACCGGCCCAAGCGTTGATTGAGATTAAAGCCGTGCCGCCTTTCATAAGCCGGGGCGGCCTGAAACTGGCAAAAGCTTTGAATGAGTTTGCCATTGATCTAAATGACCGTATATGTATTGATATCGGAGCCTCTACCGGCGGGTTCACCGACTGTATGCTGCAAAACGGGGCTGCCAGGGTCTGTGCCATTGATGTCGGTACCGGTCAGCTTGCTCCCGCCTTACGCGAGGACAGACGCGTGACCGTCATGGAAAAAACCAATTTCCGCTATCTCACCCCAGGCGCGCTGCCCGACTGCCCGGATTTCGCAGCGGCTGATGTTTCCTTTATCTCATTAGAAAAGATAATGCCGCCGGCCTACGCGGTCCTGACCGACACCGGCGAGATGGTCTGCCTGATCAAGCCCCAGTTTGAAGCCGGCCGGGGCCGGGTCGGTAAAAAAGGTGTAGTCAAGGATCGGGATGTGCATGTGGAAGTCATCGAGAAAATAATTTTGTGTTCGCTGCAGTGCGGTTTTAGCATCGGCCATCTGGGCTATTCCCCTATCAAAGGACCGGAAGGCAATGTGGAATACTTGCTGCACCTGATAAAGGAAAAGGCGCCGCGGGTTTGTGAAGGTGTGAAAGCGCGACAGGTAGTGGCGGCGGCGTATGATTTGGATGTATAGATTTAGATTGGGTTTGACATCATTTTACAGGAAGGTTATAATAATTTAATATTTAAAGGTAATAAGCAGAGGACACCAATGAAAAGTTTCCATATCATAACTAATCAAACGAAAGACCCTGAGAATGTAATTACAGATCATGTTAAACAGTATCTGGCAAGCAGCGGCGGACACATTGCCGATCATCCGGAACAGGCTGAGTGCGTCTTGGTACTTGGCGGAGACGGTACCCTGCTTCGTGCCGCCACCGATCTGGTACATTGTAATATTCCTTTTTTGGGGATAAATATAGGCGGCCTAGGCTTTCTGGCAGAAGTGGACAAGGTGCATATTGATCAGGCGCTGGACAGGCTGATTGCCAATGATTTTGCCTTGGAAAACCGGATGATGCTTTTAGGCACTGTTAATGACAAAACCGGCTCCCGTTACGTTGAACATGCCCTTAACGACATTGTCATTGTCGGGACATCACCCATACAATTGATATATTTCAGCCTTACTGTTAATGGACTGCTTCTGAACCGCTATGTGGCTGACGGGATGATTATTTCCACCCCGACCGGTTCTACCGGTTATAATCTGTCCGCCGGCGGACCCATCATAGAACCACGGGCAGAAATGATCCTGCTTACGCCGCTGTGTCATCACTCACTCCGCAGCAGAAGCATTGTATTGTCGCCAGAAGATGAAATCACTATCACCGTGGATACCGACAAATATGACAGAATACAGCAGCTGACAGCGGTATTTGACGGCAACCGGAGAATTCACCTTGCCTCCGGTGACACCATTGAAATCACCCGGTCAGAAAAAGCCACGTCCATCATTAAGCTGAGCTCCACCAATTTCTTTGAGATTCTACAACGCAAGATGGCAGATTAGTCGAACATATCCGCTGCTACTTTTTAAGCTGATCAGACAGGAGTCCCCCATGAAAAAAAGCCGCCATGAAAAAATCAAACAACTGATACGCACCCAGGAAATCGAAACCCAGGAAGAGCTTGCCGACCAGCTCCGCGATGCCGGTTTTGAGGTAACACAGGCTACCGTTTCCCGGGACATCAGAGAAATGCGGCTTTCCAAAATGCCTGCCGGTTCCGGCCGGCAAAAATACGTCTTCCTGCCCCAAAACGATCACCAGATGGCAGAAAAATACATCAGAGTCCTGCGCGACGGTTTTATCTCTATTGAAGCCGCCCAGAATATTCTCGTAGTGAAAACCGTATCCGGCATGGCTATGGCAGTAGCGGCAGCGATAGATGCTTTTAAGTTTCCGGAAGTGGCCGGATGCATAGCCGGCGATGATACCATCATGGCAGCGGTCCGGACAGCAGATGAAGCCTATGAGGTAATGAACAAGATTAAAGAAATGATTGAGGAATAATATCGGATGTTAATAAGTTTGCATGTAAAAAACTTAGCTTTAATTGAAGAAGCGGAAATAGACTTTACCGAGGGACTTAATGTTATGACCGGCGAGACCGGAGCCGGTAAATCAGTCATTATCGGTTCTGTCAACCTGGCGCTGGGAGCCAAAGCTGACAAAGAATACATACGCAGCGGTGCCGAGTACGCGCTGGTGGAGCTGATATTCGGATTGGAAAATGAGGCGCAGAGCGCATTGGTGGCCGCCATGGGGGTAAAGGCCGACGAGGACGGTGTGCTGATTCTTCAGCGCAAGGTCATGCCATCCCGGAGCATCTGTAAGATCAACGGTGAAACGGTCAGTGCTGGGCAGCTTAGAAACCTAGCCTCGGTTTTATTGGATATTCACGGTCAACATGAGCATCAGTCTTTGTTAAAAGCGGCCAGCCACAAGGATATTTTGGACGGCTATGCCGGTGAGAGGCTGGCTTTAGTTAAGGCAGAACAGGCCGATCTTTATCGCCGCTATAGTGCCGTGTTAAAAGAATTGGATCAGAATAGCCTGGAAGAGTCGGCCAGGCTTAGAGAGACAGATCTGCTTTCATTTGAAATAATGGAAATTGCAGAAGCATATTTACAGGAAGGTGAAGACGAACAGGTCGAAAGGGATTACCAGTTTATGTGCAATGCCGGTAAAATCAGCGAAGCCGTCGGCGTCGTCTATGCCCTGACCGGATATGAAAACGGTGCCGGCACCGGGATCGGCCGGGCCATAAAAGAAATAAAAAATGTATCTGTTCTGGATGAAGCCCTTGGTTCTCTGGAAGAGCAGCTTCAGGATATTGATTCACTGCTGAATGATTTTAACCGTTCGGCGGCAGACTATATGACAGGACTTGAATTTGACGAAGAAAGCTTCCGCCGGACACAAGAGCGACTGAATCAGATCAACCGCTTAAAAAGCAAATATGGGAAGACAATTTCCCAGATACTCTCATCTAAGGATGAAAAAGAAAAAAAGCTCTCCGTATTGGCAGATTATGAGCATTACCGCCAGAATCTGCTGAAGGAAAAAGAGCGGCTCACAGAACAGATTATGGAAAAGTGCCGGATTATCTCGGCAATGCGGTCTACGCATGGAAAATCCCTAGCTAAAGAAATGCGTAAGGTGCTGGCCGACTTGAATTTCCAGGATGTGCGTTTTGAAGTGGAAGTAACGGCCTGCTGCGAGGAATTCGGTGCGGACGGCTATGACCGGGTGGTATTTAAGATTGCCCCGAATCTCGGTGAGGAACTTAAACCGCTGCAGCAGATCGCCAGCGGCGGCGAGCTGTCGCGGGTCATGCTGGCGCTGAAAACCGTTCAGGCCGATAAAAATGAGATGAATACATTAATATTTGACGAAGTCGATGCTGGGATCAGCGGTAAAACCGCCTGGAAAGTAGCGGAAAAACTGGGTCTTCTTGGTACCGGGCGTCAGGTCATCTGCATTACGCACCTGCCGCAGATTGCGGCCATGGCCGATACCCATTTTGTCATCACTAAAAACGTGCGCCAGGAAAGAACCGTAACGTCGATTCAAAAAATCAGCGGAGAAGCAAGCATCCATGAACTTGCCCGTTTGCTGGGCAGCGAGACCATAACCGCCGCGGTTTTAAGCAATGCCAAGGAAATGAAAGAATTGGCAGTAAAATCTAAGAAGATATAAATTAAATTATATAATTTTTCACATACTAAGGGAGACGTTTTTATGTCTCTTTTTCTTTTTGGCTTTATAGCAATGAAATTGGCAAGTATCTTGCAAGGTATTTAGTAAGGTAAGCAGGGTAAAAGGGGAATACTTCATTATAAGTACTATGTAGAGATGAAAATAAAGTTACTTAAAATAAGGTTACTAAAATAAGGTTACTAAAAAGTAAGGAAATTAAAATAAGAAAATAAGAAAATATAAAATAATAAGAAAATATAAAATAAGGATATTTTATCGAAGATAAGGATGTGGAAAATTGAGTCAGCTTGATAAACAGTATAAATATGGAAAATATGAGCCGGATGGATTTGTAAGATATGAAAATGACAAGATTTATGAGGAAAACAACAAATATAGAAGAAGGTTATATTACTACCGGAGATTTTTATATATCTTATTGTTTGCGGGAGTTCTAGCCTTTGCAATGGCCTGGTGGCTGTCCATATGGTCGCGGATACCTTCCTCAATAAAGCTGCGGGCCGAGACGGCGGAGACACTGGAATTCATGGTGCCGGTATCGGGTGAAATATACCGGGAAGAAGTATCTGATGAAATGGATTGGGATGATAATGCCGATGCTATGGCGGTGGGGGGGATAGCCGAAAGCCGGGAGGAGCAGCAAGGACTCCATATTGATTTCCAGGGGCCGGTTACCTTTATGACAGGCACTACCAGCCGTTATACCGTTGACCTGAAAGTATTTGGGATAATCCCCCTTAAAAGCGTTGATATTGAGATAATACAAGATAAAAAGGTAACACCGGCGGGTATTCCCATCGGTATTTATGTCCAAACCAAAGGAGTCCTTATAATAGGTATTGGTGAATATGAAGATGAGACCGGACAGCCAGTTTCTCCGGCCAAGTACATTTTGCAGCCGGGTGACTATATATTAGAGGTTAACGATGAAGAAATTACCGGCAAAGACCGTTTGATTGATCTAATTACCCATAGCGAAGGTCAGGATATGATCGTGAAAGTGATAAGAGACGGCGAGGTAATGGATCTGATGATTAAACCGGCGATGAACTTAAGCGGGGATTATAAAATAGGCGTATGGGTAAGGGACAACGCCCAAGGTGTCGGTACTATGACTTATATTGAAGAAGACGGGACTTTCGGAGCACTGGGGCATGGCATTAACGACGTGGATATCAGCGCGCTGATGACCTTGGGCAGCGGTTTATTGTATCATACGGAAATCATTAATATTACCAGGGGATCAGACGGTTCGCCGGGGGAGCTTACCGGTTTCATAGAATATGATGATTCTAATCTGCTGGGGCAAATTACCGATAATACGCCCTACGGTATATTCGGTGTCTGTGACGGGTTAAGGCCGGAAGATGTAGTATATGAGCCGATGCCGATCGGTCTGAAGCAGGATATCAAGAAAGGGCCGGCCCAGATTATCTGCAGTATTACAGGGGCACCGACGATATATGATGTGGAAATTGCCGAGATTAATCTGGATAATGACAATGTAAACCGAGGCATCGTGCTGCATATTACGGATGCCGAGCTGTTGAGCCTGACTGGCGGGATCGTGCAGGGGATGAGCGGAAGCCCGATTATCCAGGACGGCAAGCTTATCGGAGCGGTGACCCATGTGCTGGTCCAGGATGCTACCAGCGGATATGGGATATTTATCGAAAATATGATTGCCCATTGAGCAAGGTAGATAAACAGGTCTGTCCTATATGATCTTTAGCCTATTATGGCCGGCCTTAATTGAAACCACGCAGACATATATTGAGATACAATATAATTGGCAGAGCCATAAAAGCGAGAGAGTAAGAAAGACATGAGGAAAGGTGAACTGGGAGGGCATTTCCTGATTTGTCCAAACATATTGTCCTAAAAGAAGTGTGGACAGTATCAAGCTGTGTTATGGCGAGCTTGCTTACAACAAGCTTGCTTTTTTTGTATTTTATTATTAAATTTTGATTGAGTATTTTGTAAAATAAGTGTAGAATTTAAAAAGTATAATTTAATAGCATGAATATTTGGTAAGGCTACATAGATGCATAGAAAAGGAGAATGTTATGCCATTGAATAAAAAACCGGTAAACGGCATGAAAGATATTTTACCTGATGAAATGGCGATCAGGGCTTATGTATCCGGCGTCATCAGGGAGACTTACAGTCAGTTTGGGTTTGCGCCGATTGAAACGCCCTGTGTGGAGCATATCGGGAACCTAAGCAGCAAGCAGGGCGGTGAAAATGAAAAGCTTATCTTCAAGATCTTAAAAAGGGGTGAAAAACTAGATCTGGAGCATGCTGAGGCGGAAAACGACTTGGTCGACGGCGGGCTGCGCTATGATCTGACGGTGCCTTTGGTACGCTTCTTTGCCAATCATGAAAATGAGCTTCCGGTTCCCTTTAAGGCCTTGCAGATGGGCAACGTCTGGCGGGCGGACCGGCCGCAGCGGGGACGCTACCGTCAGTTCATGCAGTGTGACATAGATATCCTAGGGGAAGCGTCTGAGCTGGCGGAGATCGAGCTGATTCTGGCGACGGCGACGACACTGGGAAGGATCGGCTTTAAGAATTTTCAGATCCGCATCAGTGACCGGCGGGTTCTCAAAGCTATGGCAGAATACAGCGGTTTCGCGGAAGAAGCTTATGACAGTATCTTTATCATCTTGGATAAGATGGACAAGATCGGCACATCCGGCGTGGCCAAGGAACTGCTGGCCGGCGGGTTCCCCCCCGACAGTGTCAGCAGATATATGGGCTTGTTTGAAGAACTAAAAGCGGCGGCGGACGGGCTGGCATTTTTAATGAAGAAGCTGGAAGGGATCATAGCGCCGGAGGCCGGGCAGAACCTTACGGATATCATCACCGCCGTCCAGGGAACGGCGGCGGCCGAGTTTGCCATTGTTTTTGACCCTACGCTGGTGCGCGGCATGTCATATTATACCGGCAGTATCTTTGAAGTGTCGATACCAGAATTTGGCGGCAGCTGCGGCGGCGGCGGCCGCTATGACAAGCTGGTCGGGCAGTTTTCCGGGAAGGAAGTCCCGGCCTGCGGGTTTTCCATCGGTTTTGAAAGGATCATCTTACTGCTTAAGGAAAGCGGCTTTAAGCTTCCAGCGCCGCCGGTAAAAAAAGCCTATCTGCTGGAAAAGGGACTGGCGTCGGATGAGATATGCCGGATTATTAAACAGGCTCAGGAAGAACGGCAAAACGGCTGCCAAGTCTCGATAGTGCGGATGAATAAGAATAAAAAGTTTCAGAAAGAGCAGTTAAGTAAAGAAGGGTATCAGGAATTTGTTGAGTTTTTTATATGACCGTTAAAGAGGAGAAAAGGTAAAATGACAGAATCAATGAAAGGTTTAAAAAGGACCCATCGCTGTACGGAGGTTTCCGCTGCCGATACCGGCAGCGTGGTAACCGTTATGGGCTGGGTACAGAAGAGCCGGAATAAGGGCGGGATTATTTTCGTGGATCTGCGGGACCGTAGCGGGCTTTTGCAGATTATTCTGGAGGAAGCGGAATGTGGCGGGGAGAGTTTTGCCAAAGGCGAGAAGCTAAGGAGTGAATATGTCATCGCGGTGACGGGTAAAGTAGTGAAGCGCTCCGGTGCCGTCAATGAAAACCTAAAGACCGGTGATATCGAAATCAGGGCGTGCGAGCTGCGGATTCTTTCGGAGGCGGAGACACCGCCTTTTCCCGTTGAAGCCGGTTCCCGGACCAAAGAGGAGCTGCGCCTGAAGTACCGGTTCCTGGACCTGCGCCGGCCGGATCTGCAAAGCAATATCATGCTACGCAGCAAGATCGCTGCCGACATCCGCTCCTTTTTAGTAGAAGAAGGTTTTTTGGAGATTGAGACCCCGATCTTAAATAAATCAACGCCGGAGGGGGCACGGGATTATCTGGTGCCCAGCCGGGTGCATCCGGGCAGCTTCTATGCTTTGCCGCAGTCCCCGCAGCTCTTTAAGCAGCTGCTGATGTGTGCCGGATACGACCGTTATTTTCAGATAGCCAAATGCTTCCGGGATGAGGACCTGCGGGCCGACCGGCAGCCGGAGTTTACCCAAGTGGATATGGAAATGTCTTTTGTTGATGTGGACGATGTGATCGAAGTAAACGAGCGCCTGCTTCAGGCGGTTGTAAAGAGTGCCGTCGGGCATGATATCATGTTGCCGATTCCGCGGATGACATGGGAGGAAGCCATGAACCGCTTCGGTACGGACAAGCCGGATACCCGTTTCGGCATGGAACTCAAAGATGTGTCGGCAACCGTACAGGACTGCGGATTCGTTGTCTTTACCGGCGCCCTTCAAAGCGGCGGCTCAGTCAGAGGCATCAATGCCAAGGGCCAGGCGGACATGCCGCGTAAGAAGATCGATGCCCTGACCGAGTTTGTGAAAGGTTACGGTGCCAAGGGGCTGGCTTATCTCGCCGTGATGCCGGACGGGACTTACAAGTCATCTTTTGCCAAATTCATGACCGAGGATGAGCTTGAAGCCTTGGTAAAGGCCATGGCAGGCGAGAAAGGCGACCTGCTGTTATTTGCGGCCGACAAGACGGCTTTGGTGCGAAGCGTATTAGGGGCCCTGCGGCTGGAACTGGCCGGTATGATGGGTCTGATTGACCATGCGCGCTTTGAATTTTTGTGGATCACCGAATTTCCTCTGTTAGAATACAGTGAGGAGGAAAAACGATATGTAGCCGTCCACCATCCCTTTACTATGCCGATGGAAGAGGATCTGCCGCTGCTTGAGGGCGACTCTGACGGCTTGGGGAAGATCCGTGCCAAGGCTTATGATATCGTGCTGAACGGCACCGAGCTGGGCGGAGGATCGGTCAGGATCTTTCAGGCTGATATCCAGGAAAAAATGTTCGGTATTCTGGGCCTTAACAAGGAAGCGGCGCAAGACCGGTTCGGGTTCTTACTGGATGCCTTCCAGTATGGCGTGCCGCCTCACGCCGGCTTGGCATACGGGCTGGACCGGCTGGTGATGCTGCTGGTGAAGGCGGAGTCGATTCGGGAAGTGATTGCGTTCCCGAAGGTAAAGGATGCGTCCTGTCTGATGACGAATGCGCCGGACCGGGTTGATGAGAAGCAGCTTGAGGAATTGGGGATCAAGATAGCGGCGGGGAAACAAATAGAGCAGCGGGATAGTATTAGCGAATAAAACCGGAAACGGCCATAAAATGTATTGATTTTCTACAACTAATGTTTTATAATGGTTAACATAATAGAAAATTATGGTAACCTATAGAGGATTAAAGCATTAATTGGAGGAAGAGTTTATGAAAAAATGCATTATAATATTGTGCCTGTTAGCCTTGCTTGCGCCGGTGATATATATAATGCCGTCAAGCCAGCTTACCGTGCAGGCCAAGGAAGTCATTGCCACGGTTTATGGAACGGTCTCGTCAGGAACCACATCTGAGCTGCTGAAACTGTCGACCCGCGAGGGCAATATGGAGATCAAGCTGGATAGCGACACAGATACCAGTGCCTGCAAAATATTACTGAAGGATAAGAAAATCTATGTTTCGGTTTCTCACGGTTCAGACGGATATCTTCATGCCGTTAAGATTACCAGCGAAGTTCAGTCTTCTACATATACCGTGGATTCTACATCGGTTTATACGGTAACCGGGACCATCGGCGACAAATCCACCGACAGTCTCGTGTATCTGAATACGCCTCAGGGCGAGATGCAGATCAAGCTTGACCCGACTACCAATATGAGCGGCTGCGCTGTGCTGGTGGCGGGAAAGCAGTACAGCGTAGCCTGTTCGCGCGGCTCGGATGCCTATATGCATGCAATCACCATAACGGATATCGCGGCAGCCGTGCCTGCTGCGGCCGGTAATGTTGTAAACGGTAATGTTGCTACGATGACGGTGTCAGGAACGGTAGCGAAGAGCACCAAGGAAGATCTCCTATATCTGGCGACTAAAGACGGTGAAATGCAGTTTAAGATTGACAGCAATGCCGATACCACCAGAGGCATGATTCTTACATATGGAAGAAAACTGACCGTTACTTTTTATCATGGTTCAGATGCATACCTGCATGCCGTCGGTATCGCGGGGGAAAAGGACAGCTCATCATCAGTGAGCATTGATAATGCTGTCACTATGACGGCCAGCGGAACCGTTAACAGCAGTTCAAATGAAAATATACTTTATTTGGATACTAAATATGGAAAAATGGAAATTAAGCTTGACAAGGTAAGCAGTCTAATCAACTGCAAAGTCTTGGTGAGCGGTAAGAAGATCAACGTAAACCTTGCCAGGGGTTCCGATGCCTATTGGCACGCTATTTCCATCACTGGGAACTAATATCATCAACCTCATTCAGTAAAACCCCGTCCTATCTAGGATGGGGTTTTTTGTGTTGTGCAATAGGAAAGGGATTATTAAAAAGGGGGATATCATCATGCTATGTGGCTTTGGCGCAGGCTTAACATGGGGAACAACAGTTATTCAGTGGTAAGCCTTCAGAGGATGACGGTCGAGGTTCCGGTTCCTTTAAAGGCTCTCCGGGCGCAGCCGCATAGCGTCCCGGTATTTGACCGGGCCGATGCCGGTGGATTTGGTAAAGGCTTGGGTAAAATAGCTTTGGGAGGAAAACCCACATAGCTGGGCAATCATGGAAATCCTAAGGTCGGTATTGCGCAAGAGCTCCTTGCCGTTCTGGATGCGTTTTTCCAATAGGTAGTTAATGATCGAGATGCCCAGTTCTTCGGTAAACTTATGGGACAGGTAAAATTTATTTAAGTGGGTAACTTTGGATAAGAGATCCAGGTTGATGTTATCCTGTAGATGGCTGTCGATGTATTGCTTCACCATATTACATTCGTTGGAAATATGCTGGGGCGGCGTGAGGGCAAATTCAAAGTCGGAGCTGCGCATCAGATTGATCAGGATCAGTTCCAGCATGCTTTGGCAAATCTTTTCATAATAAGGCTTTTTTTGGCGCATTTCTTTTTCCATCTGCCGCAGCAACGCATGTGGTGCCGGGTAGGCGGATATTTCATTAAAGTTTCGATAATTCTGGAGCGCTTCGTCGAATACGAAGCGGATTCCTTCGATTCCTAGGACGATATACTCAAGCGGTTTTTCGGCCGATGAGCTTTCGGTATGCCGGACATGGGGATTGATCAGGACAAGGCTGCCTTTTTGTACGGAAAAGCGTTCGTCTTCCACATGAAAGGTGCCACTGCCGCTTAGCACATAGAAAAGCTCGGTAAAGTAATGGGCGTGCGGGAAACTTCGCCAGTCCGTGTCATATGTGGACTGGGTCACATAAAGCAGCTTACAGTCAGGCCTGTCAAAATAACTGTCGATTTCATATTGAACATAACCCATCATGATCCCCCTGTCATCCTCCGAGTCAGCAGTTGAGCAATATTTTATAAATTATTGCGCGCTGCTATTTTCGGACGGTCTTTTTTTTTATGGTAAAATACCCAAACGACATGGCGGTCGTTTGCCTAAAATGTACAATATCAATAAAGGAAAAACAGATATGTAATATATATATATCTTTTTTTTATTGGTTTATTATATATCAAACATATTGATAAAGCAAGATATTTATAATAAATGGCAACATGCATATATATTTTATAGTGGCATGATATTATGATTGATTTATACAAGGTAGCAATGTTCTATTGCATGCCGAAACTATATTAAAGGAGGATTATTATGTTGAAAAAAGTTATATGCTTACTCTTGTCGGTATTCTTAATGGCAGGACTTTTAGCCGGATGCGGTACGACACCGGAAGAAGCAGAAACAACGCCGACCGAGGCACCGGTAGAGGATGTGGTTGAACCGGACACTACGCCGGAAGAACCGGCAGAACCGGAAGAACCGGCCGGCCCGAGCGGCAATCTGCAAATAGCCGCATTGGAAGGCGCATACGGCGCATTATGGCCGGCTTTAGTAGAAGGCTTTAATGCTGTTTATCCCGACGTTGCCGTGGAACTAGTTATTGATATGAATATCGAAGATGTAATCAGTCCCAGCATGCAGGCAGGCGAATTCCCGGATGTAGTTCATCTTGCTACCGGCCGTCCGCTGGCACTTACCGAAACGATGATCAAAGACAATGCCTTGGCAGATCTTTCTGATTTAATGACGATGACCGTTCCCGGCGAATCAGTCACGGTAGCTGATAAGATCATCCCCGGCTTTATCGGAAACTCGTTAACCACGCCCTATCCCGATGGAAGGCCTTATCTGACCCCTACGTTCTATGATCCCTGCGGGCTGTTCTACAATGCCGCCCTGTTTACCGAAAAAGGCTGGAGCGTTCCCACGACTTGGGATGAGATGTGGGCATTAGGCGATCAGGCCGCCGAAGAAGGCATTGCCCTGTTTGCTTACCCGACAGCAGGATATTTTGACGCATTGTTCTATGCCCTGCTAAATTCTGTCGGCGGTCCGGATTTCTTTGCCCGGGCAACCAGCTTTGAAGAAGGTATCTGGGAAACAGCAGAAGGTACGCAAGTACTTGATATTATGACCAAACTGGCTTCCTATACCGATCCTTCGGTTCCGGCCAATGCCAATGGCGATAATTACTTAAAGAATCAGCAGCTTCTGCTGGATAACAAAGCTCTGTTTATTCCTTGTGGCACATGGTTTGTAGGTGAGATGCAGGATGCTCCCAAAGCCGACGGATTTGAGTATGGCTTCATGGCATTACCGTCAGTCAGCGCCGGCGGCGACCGTTACTGCTACACCTATTTTGATCAGGCATGGATTCCGGCTGATGCCGTGAACCAGGATCTGGCGAAACTTTGGCTGAGCTATCTTTACAGCGATGCCGCCGCAGCTATCTTTGGTGAGTATGATGCCTCGATTTCGATCGTCGGCGCCAATGACTTCCTGCCTGCTGACAGCCAGAAGAGACTTTTCAATGCTACTTTCGAACAATCAGTTGCAGCGGTAGGCGGCTTTGCCACCACCGAAGCAGTAGAAGGTTTATCACCTAACACCGCATTCTTTGATCCGGTCAACAGCCTTGTTTCCGGCGACAAGTCCCAGGAAGAATGGCAGGCTGAGATTATCGAAGCCAATGACAGATTACGGGATGCTTTGGTAGAATAGTTAGGTGCATGAGTTTCAGCGCATCAGCTATAGCTGAAAAACTTAATGACACAAGTATATTACAATAATGATATGGCGGCGGCGGCTTTGTCTGCCGCCATTTCTCAAAGGAGGCCCGGCATGAGCAGACGCAAAGGACGCAATCGTTTTATCTTTTTTTGTCTTTTCCCGGCGGTAGTACTGTTTTTGATATTCATGGTCTATCCCACCCTCAGCGTGTTCCGAATGTCATTATATAAATGGGGCGGTTTTACATCCAAGAAAAGTTTTGTCGGTTTTAATAATTTCCAGCTTTTGATCGAGGATAATAATTTTCTGCGCTCGATGCAGAACACTGTCTTGCTGATTGTCCTTGTCAGTGTATTTACTTTAGGAATGGCGTTGGTCTTTGCGGCCATCCTGACTAGGGAGAAGCTACGCGGCAAGAGTCTTTACCGGATCATCTTCTACATCCCCAACATCCTGTCGATTGTAGTGGTATCGAATATCTTCAGTGCCATCTATGATCCGGCGCAGGGACTGCTCAATTCGATCCTAGCGATCTTTCGTTCGCCCGAAGCCGAGCCGATCTACTGGCTGGGTAATCAGAAGATCATTATATTTTCTGTAGCGGTCGCGATGATCTGGCAGGCTATCGGCTATTACATGGTCATGTATATGGCCAGTATGTCTTCGGTTCCGGAAAGCCTGTATGAATGTGCGGATCTGGAAGGTGCCACCCATCCTCGGCAGTTTTTTACGATTACGCTGCCCTTGATATGGACTAATCTACGCACGACCCTGACGTTTTTTATTATCAGCACGATCAACCTGTCCTTTACGATTGTCAAGGCGATGACCGACGGCGGGCCGAACAGTTCTTCGGAAGTTTTCCTTAGTTATATGTACAAGCAGGCCTATACCAATTCAAGTTATGGTTATGGTATGGCCATCTGTGTGGTCGTATTTATATTTTCCTTTGCTCTTTCGGGAATCCTGAATGGGATTACCAGACGGGAACATCTGGAATTTTAAACTACTGATTATAAGTCCATATAGCGAAAAGAGGTATAATTATGCGTAAATCCAATAATTTAAGTAAAGTTTGTATGTATATCGTTCTGAGCGTGCTGGCGATTACGGTAGTAGTGCCGGTGTTCTGGGTGTTTATGGCCAGTGTGAAGCAGAACAGTGAGTTCTACCGGAATCCCTGGGCTTTACCAGCAAAACTCTGGATTCAGAATTTTGCCGGTGCTTGGAATGAAGCCCAGATGGGCGATTATTTTATGAATTCGGTAGTAGTGACGGCCATTGGGATCATCCTGCTGCTGATCATTGCCTTGCCGGCGGCCTATGCCCTGTCCCGCTTTCATTTCCGGGGCATCAAGATATTAAATGTTATGTTTATGGCCGGCCTGTTTATCAATATGAACTATATCGTGGTTCCGATCTTCCTGATGCTGGTCGACGGTGACAGAGCTTTGCGGCCGCTGATTGGCAGCGGTATCTTTTTAAATAACTTATTTGTCCTGGCGCTGGTGTATGCCTCGACAGCCCTGCCGTTTACCATTTATCTGCTTTCCAGTTATCTTTCCACCCTGCCTCATGAGTTTGAAGAGGCGGCCTATGTAGATGGGGCAGGTTATTTTAAGTCCATGGTGAGGGTGATCCTGCCGATGGCACAGCCCAGTATTGTAACGGTTATTCTGTTCAATTTTCTCTCCTTCTGGAATGAATACATACTGGCTATGACCTTGCTCAACGAACCGAACGGGGCGAGAACCCTGCCGGTAGGACTGATGAATCTGACCAAAGGGTTCCGGTCGGCGGCTCAGTACGGACAGATGTATGCGGGCTTGGTGATTGTCATGCTTCCCACCCTGATCCTCTATATTTTTGTTCAGAAGAAGCTGACACAGGGGATGACACTGGGCGGATTGAAAGGATAGGTGGATATATGAACGAATATCGCATGAAAATATGGGGAGGAATCTTGGCAGCCCTCGGGTTTATAGTCTGTATGTATCTTGTCATCGGCGGACAAAGAGATATCAGCTGGTTTTCGTTTGGGCGGATGCTGCTCGGCTTGGGCGGCCTGCTTTCCTTATTGTATATTTATAATAGAGGCTTTAACCGCAATGAAAAACATTGAGCGTAAAATAATAAGAGGTGTAATATGACGACTTCAACAAAATCAACCGGGCGGGTCACGATACCGACCGATATGGATATCATCCCTCAGACACTGGAAATGATGAAGCGCTGGGGGGCCGATGCGATCCGTGACTGTGACGGGACAGAGTTTCCTGTCCGCCTTAAGGAAAGCGGTGCCAAGATATATGCCACTTATTATACGACCAGAAAAGACAATGACTGGGCCAAAGCCCATCCGGAAGAAATCCAGCAATGCTACTTGATGACGGCATTTCACACCGCACAAGCGGAGGAGCTGTCTATCCGGCTGCTGGATGGCATCAGCGGGCAGCTCGTCCAGGTAAACAGCCGTGACGACTGTAAGCGCTGGTGGGAAGTAATCGACCGGACTACCGGTGAATTGGTGGCCGCCGACCGCTGGAATTATCAGGAAGAAAACGGCTGTGTCGTTATTGAAGCCCCGCGGCTTTTTCATGAATATACCGTGAGCTTCCTGGCTTATCTGATCTGGGATCCGGTTCATATGTACAATGCGGTGATCAATGACTGGCAGGATTTTGAGCCGCAGATCACCTTCGATGTCCGTCAGCCCCAGACAAAGGCTTTTTCAAAGGAACGCCTGCGGAAGTTCCTGACGGATAATCCACATGTTGACGTGGTTCGCTTCACAACCTTTTTTCATCAGTTTACTTTAGTCTTTGACGAGCTAAAACGGGAAAAATATGTCGACTGGTATGGTTATTCGGCCTCCGTCAGTCCTTATATCTTGGAACAGTTCGAGCGGGAGGCCGGCTATCCTTTCCGGGCCGAATATATCATAGATCAGGGGTATTATAATAACCAGTACCGTGTCCCGACCAAAGAATATAAAGATTTTATGGCCTTCCAGCGCCGCGAGGTGGCCGCCTTGGCCAAGGAGCTGGTGGATATTACCCACGAGTTCGGCAAGGAAGCGATGATGTTTCTGGGTGACCATTTTATCGGAACGGAACCTTATATGGAGGAATTTGCCGTGATCGGCTTAGACGCGGTGGTCGGCAGTGTCGGCAACGGCAGCACGCTGCGGCTGATCAGCGACATCAAGGGAGTTGAATATACCGAAGGCCGGCTGCTACCCTATTTTTTTCCGGACACGTTCCATGAGGGCGGCGACCCCGGCCGCGAAGCCAAAGAAAACTGGCTCTGTGCCCGCCGTGCCATTATGCGGAGTCCGATCGACCGGATCGGTTATGGCGGCTACCTGAAACTGGCCTTGGAGTTCCCTGATTTCGTGGAATATGTAGAGAAGATATGCAATGAATTCCGTACTTTTTATGACAATGTCAAAGGCGCCGCTCCCTTTTGCTTTAAGCGGGTCGCCGTTTTGAACTGCTGGGGCAAAGCTCGTTCCTGGGGCTGCCATATGGTGCACCATGCCCTATATCAGAAGCAGAATTATAGCTATGCCGGGGTGGTGGAGATTCTCTCCGGGGCTCCCTATGCCGTGTCGTTTATCGGCTTTGACGACATCTTGGCTGAGCCTAGCATCTTGGATAACATAGACGTTATTCTTAATATCGGTGCCGGGAACACCGCCCATACCGGCGGGGCATACTGGCAAGACCCGGCCATCGTTACTGCCATCCGCGGCTTTATCGCCGGCGGCGGCGGCTTTATCGGAGTCGGTGAACCGTCGGGGTACCAGTGGCAGGGACGCTATCTGCAGCTGGGGCAGGCGCTGGGCGTGGAAAAGGAAACCGGCTTTACCTTGGGGTATGATAAGTACAACTGGGAAGAAAAGCCCCACTTCATTACCGACGGCGTCATGACGGACATTGACTTCGGCGAGACAGCGGGAAGCGTCTATGCTTATGCCGGCACTTCGGTTCTGGTTCAAAGGGATAAGGAAGTGCTGTTGGCGGCCAATGAATACGTAGCCGGACGGACGGTCTACATGAGCGGACTGCCTTACAGTGCGGAAAATGCTAGGCTTTTGCATCGGGCAATACTGTGGTGTTCCCATGCGGAAGATCAGTTGTACCGGTGGTTTTCGGAGAATCCGGCGGTCGATGTGCATGCTTATCCGGATAGTGGGCGTTATTGCGTCTGTAATAATAGTGATCGGCCTCAGACTACGGTTGTGTATGACGGGGGTGGCTGTCGGCGGATCGTTGATTTGGATGGGGGCGAGCTGGGGTGGTATGAGACTGTGTAAGTAGGGTGTTGACATGTGGGGTGTCGCCATGTGGGGGTGTCGCCATGTGGGGTGTCGCCGTATGGGGGTGTCGCCATGTGGGGTGTCGCCGTATGGGGGTGTCGCCATGTGGGGTCATCGCCATATTGTGCAAGCATCATCTGCTCCGGTTCCGGCTCCCGAAAATAAGTGAATCTAAGTTTCTCACTTTCCAGTTTTGGCTCCTCCCGCTACCGGCGTTCAAGCGCCATCCGTGGCGCATGAAGCCTTGGTCGGACATCCGTGTCCGACCATAGCTATACCTTCCAACTTGAGAAACGTAAGATTCACTAATTTTCTCCCGCGAGTCACCGGAGCAGATGATGCTTGCACAATATGGCGATTCGGTACTCCAATTTGTCATTTGTGATGGGAGAGCGCAGTGTACAGCGTACAGTTTACTCCAATTTGTCGTTGACAATGGGGGGAGTGCAGTGTACAATGATACTGTTATGAAATATTAGAAAAATTGAGGTAATTATGTTACGGGTGTCATTAGTCAAACTGGATAATTGAATAGTACGGATTATTTGTCCTGCAGACACATGACATGAGGTATTGCGTAAGAATATAATTTTATTATGGTGACATGGCTGATGGGCCGTGTTTTTTTGTTGTGGGGTTTGCCTGATCTGTATTGTTCTTTATCTGTCTTATTCAATCTTATATATTGCTTGGATGTTTAAAAAGATCACACAAATTGTTTATGTTAATATTGGATCTGTATTAGGTCGGACAAATAGGAGAATAAAATAATGAATCAATTATTTAAGGACAGTCTTTGGGAAAGTAATTCTGGTTTGCAAAGAAATTATTATAAGTATGTGGAAATGATGGAGTTTAATAAGATTGTAAAGCAGTTGAAGGATCTGGCCATGACAGCGGGGGCAAGGGCAAGGTTTGACGGCTTGGGTCCTATGTTGTCGGAAGCTGAGCTGCGCGTCAGACAAAAAGAAACTTCGGAGGCTAGGCGGCTTCTGGATACTCAAGGTAACGTTCCGCTTGGTGAGGTTGGTTTTGTGGCCGATATTACGGCGGCGGCGGCCAGAGGCGAATTGTTGAATATTCCTCAGCTCTTGCAGGTGGCACAGTTTGCTGTTTTGACAGCCAGAATCAAGAGTTATCTGTTAAGGGGGCGGGAAGCCGATCCGTCGGGTGAGGTCGCACTGGCCACATACGGTGCCGGCATGGTGGATTTGGAACCGCTGCGGGAAGAGATAGTCCGCTGTATCCGCAACGATCGGATAGATGACCATGCCTCCGGGCGGCTTAGGGACATCAGGAGAAAGATTGAGCAGGCGGAAATCAATATTCGGCAGAAAATGGAGGCTATGCTCAGGGGTAAAAAGGAGTATTTTTCCGAGTCGTTTGTAACGATGAGGAACGGCCGTTATACCCTTCCGGTAAAGAAAGAATATAAGTTCCAGGTGAGCGGAACGGTAGTTGATGTGTCGGCTACTCAGGCTACCTGCTTCATTGAGCCGGTGGCGGCAGCCAAGCTTCGGGAGGAATTGGAGCTTTTGCGGATCGAGGAAAATAATGAGGAGCGGGTTATCCTCTATGAACTTACGGGGGCGACAGACGGATTTGGGAAAGAAATGCTTCTCAATGCCGAATATATTGAAGTGCTGGATTATGCTTTTGCCAAAGCCAAGCTGAGCTGGGAAATGCAGGGCATTGAGCCGGTCATCCGCACGGATGGCAATATTGTTATCGTAAATGGGCGGCATCCCTTTTTGAACCGGGAGACCTGCGTTCCGCTCAATATTGCATTGGGAGGCCGGATAAAGGGAATCGTTATAACGGGGCCTAATACCGGCGGCAAGACGGTTGCCTTGAAGACGGTCGGCTTATGCAGCCTGATGGCGCAGTCGGGTCTTCATGTTCCCTGTCAGGCAGCGGAATTCACCATGCAGACCGGCGTACTGTGTGATGTGGGCGACGGTCAGAGCATTACCGAGAATCTGTCTACTTTTTCTGCCCATATTACCAATATTGTGGATATTTTGAATAGAGCAGATAATAATTCCTTGGTTTTATTGGATGAACTGGGGAGCGGTACCGACCCGGCGGAAGGGATGGGCATTGCCGTTGCGGTATTGGAAGCGCTGAAAGAAAAAAACTGCCTTTTTATGGCCACAACTCATTATCCCGAGTTAAAGGAATATGCGGCGCAGACGGAGGGCATTACCAATGCCCGGATGACGTTTGACAGAGAATCTCTCAGCCCGCTCTATGCCTTGGAAGTCGGGGAAGCGGGCGAAAGCTGCGCCTTTTACATTGCCAGAAGGATGGGCATGAGCGGCCATATGCTTAAACGGGCATGGGAAGCCGCTTATGGGACGACGAAAGCGGTTCCGGAGGCTGGTCTCTTTGCTGAAATGGAGCCAGATGACGGTTTAAGCGATACGGACATCGCCGGAGGTGCCGCTATTGTCAGGCAGCAGGTTAAAGCGGCGCCGAGTAAACGGGCAAAACGTTTTTCCGTCGGCGACAGCGTTGTCGTATATCCGCAGAAAAAGATCGGGATTGTCTTTGAGACAGCGAATGCCAAGGGAGAAGTCGGCGTGCAGATCCAGAAGCAGAAGGATTACTACAGTCATAAGCGGCTTCAGCTAAAGGCATCTGCCAAGGATATGTATCCGGAGGATTATGATTTCAACATAATCTTTGAGTCGGTGGAAACCCGGAAGGCAAGGAAAAACATTGAAAAGGGCAGGATTGCGTCTTATGAAAGCAAAGTAGAGTGGACTGACAGGCATTAGACAGTGTTAGTTTAAGTTATATTAAGTTATATTTGTTATTGTATATGTTATAATAAGGCTGTCAAATAAGGATCGGAGCGTGCCATATGGAAAAAAGATTGAAGCAATATCTTGCCTGTCTGCAGGAGCTGGATTTTCAGAGTATGGATCCGGAAGAAAAAATGACCCTTCGTGCTAAGATGCTGGTGCAGATCCAGTTCTTTCAGCATGAGCGGCTGATTCATCTGATTGTCACGGTAACCTTTGCCGTCTTGCTGATGCTGGCCGTTATCGGGAGCTGTTTTTACCCGGATATCTTTTTCTTTGCATTGATAGGGCTGCTATTAATATTACTGATTCCGTATATCAGGCATTATTACATCTTGGAGAATGGTGTGCAGGAACTCTATGCTTTCTATGATAGGTAAATGATAAGTATATGATAGTAAATCAATCATGTGGATATGATGATGACTCTAATAATATTTACGTACTGCCAGCATGCATAGACCGGTCTGTAGGAACTGGCTGGCCAGGAGGCCCCAGAGATAGCCCTGGATGCCCCAGAGCGGAACAGCCCAGAAGACAAAGGCCAGCCGGACCGCCAGGCTGATGAAGCTGATGGCAAAGGTCAGACTGGTCTTACCCATCCCGTTTAGGATGCTGTTCAGTGTGCTGGCGATATACATAAAAGGGCATAAGAAGCTTAAGGTGATGATGAAACTGCCCGCTAGGCTGTTCTGATATAGCGCGATGCCCAGCGGTCTGCCTACGATCAAGAAAAATGCCGTAAAAAAGACTCCTAAAGCGGCACCGAGCTGGATTGACTTGCGTACCGCTTTTTTAATGGTCCGGATATTGTCGGCGGCTTCCGCCTCCGAAACGATGGGCAGCAGAAGCACGCAGATGGAATTGGTTATTGCTGAGGGAAAGAAGATCAGCGGCAGGGACATGCCGGTCAGGATCCCGTAGACGCTGAGTGCCGCGCTGTTGTCCATCCCGTAGGCCATCAGGCGGTTGGGGATGAAGATGGCTTCAACGCTCTGCAGGGCATTGATAATGATCCGGTTGACTGAGAGCGGGGTGGCGAGGGCCAGCAGCCGCTTTGCTGTCGTAAGATAGTGGTGCTTGCCGCTAAGCACTTCCGCGCGTGACAAAGAAAAGCTGTAAAACCGGTGTCTTATAGCGACAATGGAAACAATCATGGCGGCACTTTCCCCGATTACCAGGCCCAGTACGGCAAAGCTGATTGTCGGCAGCATGCCCCGGCTCACTCCGATCTCATAGATAAGGAAGACGGAGCCCACCCGGACGAGCTGTTCCACCAGCTGAGTCAAGGCGGGCACAGCCGTTTTCCGGACGCCGTAAAAATATCCGTTGATACAAGAGTGTACGGTGGCCATCGGGATGGAAAAGGAGATGATCCGGAGCAAAGGGGCCGTCCTAGGTTCCATGAGGAAGTGAACCGCCAGAAAGTCGGAGTAATGATAGATGCCAAAGGTACAGGCTGCCGACAGCAGCATGGATATGATAAAGCCGGTAATCAGGTTTTCCGCCGACGACTTGTAATCCCGCGTCACCGTTTCCCCGGCGACATATTTGGAGATGGCGGTCTGCATCCCGGCTACCGTGATTGAGAAGGAAAGCGCTAGGACCGGCGCGGTAAGCTGATAGATACCCATGCCTTCCGCGCCGAACAGCCGGGATAAAAAGATACGGTAAAAAAAACCGATAAAGCGGCTGACAAGACCGGTAACGGTAAGCACGACCGTGCCGGTGACTAAGGGGTTATTCCATTGATAGCGGCTCCATTTATGACGGTTTATTTTGTGGCAGCCCAATGAAAGAGGTTTACTGCTCATGCGGCATCCTTAAGCTAAGTTATGGATAAATATATGCGCGGAACCCGAAAAAATGAACCATGCCAGCTAATAAGTCCGTGCCCCCTCAATATGAATCAGCCGGGACAGCTGATACTGATAAGTAGAAAGCGGACGGTTGTCGGAATCGTCCGTATGAGTGGTAATCAGGAGTTCCGGCGCGGTGCTGACCACTAAAAGGGAATGGCTGAAGACACCGTACTGGAAGCTTAGCTGAATGATGTCGCCGAGCTGGGCGTATTCAAAGGAGGTTTCCTGTCCATATGGTCCGGCGCCCTTGTTGGCCACGAGGAAGCGGTGCAGGAACGTAGCGCCCGTCCAAGCGGCGGCCCGGTCGGACACGGAATTATAGTACCAGCCGGTATCTCTGGTATAGTTCATGACATGGCAGCCGGCGAAAAGGCATTGCGAGATAAAGTTAGTACAGTCGCCGCCTAAACGGCTGAAATCATAGTAAGCGGGATTGCGGCCATATACCCATTGGTGGGCATAGGATACTGCTTTCTGGCGGTCATAAGGCATAATCATCTCCGGTCGATTGTTACTGTTCACGGGCCGTGAATAGTAACGTTAGATTTCTTATATCATCAATATATGCAGTTTTATCTGGTCTGATCCGGTCATGATATGTTACAATGTGATTAATAAAACGGAAGGAGGTTGGCAGCAAGCATATGAAAGTAACTTATTTGGGACACAGCGGGTTTTTGGTTGAATGGGGAGATATATATGCTCTTTTTGACTATCATATCGGAACCCTGCACCTTATGGAGCAAGACAAGCCCCTGTATGTATTTGTCAGCCATGCCCATGGCGATCATTACAACCCCGCGGTCTGGGAACTGCGAAAAAATCATTCCCCCGTTTATTACCTTGTTTCCAAAGATATATCACTCTCGGCAGCGTCGAAGCTGCGTCTGGGTCTGACGGAAGCGGACGAGAAAATGATAACCAAAGTAAAACCGGATCAGACATACCTTCTTCCGGGTGAGATGACGGTAAGGACGCTTGGCTCCACCGATGCCGGCGTAGCCTTTTTGGTCCGCTATGCGGGACAGACAGTGTTTCATGCCGGTGATCTGAACCTATGGCTGTGGCGTGAAGAAACGGCGGCGAACAATGCCGATATGCAGCGGCGCTTTCTTAATGAGATGGCCAAACTGAAAGGCGAAGCGATTGATGCCGCCTTTTTCCCGCTGGACCCCCGGCAGGAAGAAGACTGCGGCAAAGGACTGGAGATCTTTAACCGGACAGCCCAGATCAAAGCCCTCTTCCCCATGCATTTTTGGAAGCAGTTCGGCGTGATTGACCTATATATCGCCGCCCATGAGCAAGAAAGCGGGAATATACAGGTCATCCGTCAGGCCGGGCAAGAATTTAGAGTCTAAGTACTGGTAACATCATTCCTATGTTTTATTGCATAAAGCCCCATCTCCTTTGAATATATGCCTAGATAAATTCAATAATAAAATCTGTGTAGAAGAGGGCATAAAAAAAGAGGAATGATCTATCCCGCATGGGGAAACCGGACATTAAGTGCAGGGGATTACTATGTCAAGATATATGGCAGCAGCGGGAACTATGCTTTTAACATAATGATGATTCAAATAACGATTTTCATAGAGTCTGAGATTTGATGATGTCGTTTGATTTGATTTCAGATTCTATTATGGCATCGAGATTTTCTATTAATTCACAAGCGGCCTGATGCAATTCTTTAAGTAGATCCAGCCGATGTTCTTTGACACTGTCGATACAAAAGTTTACGAGCCTCAGAAGCCCCCCGTTAACCTCCGTGTTTTTTAACCTTATACAGTAATCGGAATACGAAATCAAATGATCGTCGGTTTTTCCATACATATTTTGGCCGATATCGTATTGAATTATATCATAGATGCCGGTCTCTGCTTCAAAGGTGTCACGGAATTTATTGTTAAATACCTTCAACGATTTATTCAGCATATTATAATTATCTTGCTTCATGTACATGATGGGCAGATGAAATTTAAATTTATAATATTGGGCAAAAAAGCATGAAATAATATAGCTGGTCGATATGAGGTAATAGCCCTTTTCATAAAACCATTTGCTGTCTATGCTGATGACTTCGGAAGCTTTTTTAATAAACTGCATGCTTTCTAGGTCTTTTTTCTTGACTTTTTTTAACGTATGTCCCCATCTGTCGCGAAGTTCAATTGCATATACCCGTAAAGGATGCAGATAGTTCATGTTAATCTCTTCTCTTTGCCTTTTCTTATGGATTCTTCTGTCATTCCAGTTAAAAACAAATTTTAGGATTAAGTCAGCAATTACGACTGTGAGGACACCGATTATCAAACCATCATTTTCAAACATAATTCCACCCCTTCTATTAATAAAACAGTTTTTATAATTTAGCTGGCCACCATTTCAACTATAAACATATAATAACATAAAATATGTTATTCCGCACTACATATTTTGCTTTAACTAACCATTGAGTTCCTTATCTTGATAAACCTCAACAAGTGAATCTTCTATATTATCAAAATCCGTTTTGGAAGTGTAAATACTAGCACTCATTTGAGGAATTTCGTTGTCATTCCCAACTGCGATCAGATGGAGGCGGTTTTAGTCTTTTAAATTCGTATAATGCTTTGCCCGTAAGGAGGTTTGTCTTACTTACCGGCCGGGATACCGAATCGTCAGATTGTCCGGGTCTCATCGGCGCCGGTTCCTTGCGGGAGAAAATTAGTGCCGCTTAGTTCCCCGGTAAATGAAAAACCAGTGGTGGGCGGCCAAGGATGGCCGACCAAGTCAGCACGCGCCATGGAGGGCGCTTGCTGACGACACGGAAGCTGCCAGACTTTGGGCGGGAAACTTAGCGGCACTTATTTTCGGGAGCCGGAACCGGCGCCGATGAGACCCGGACAATCTGACGATGACCGCAGGCAATCTGATGCCCGCAGGCACACCAGCTACTTTGAGGTTTACAGAACTGTCAGGAAGCGTTAAAATAGCAATAGTAAATACGTTCCCGGAGAATACAGCCATGCACAGACAAAATACCAAATCAATTATGATCGGAAATAAGCAGATCGGCGGCGGCAGCCCGGTTCTGATCCAGTCCATGACCAATACCCGCACCGAAGACATTGCGACGACCGTTGCTCAGATACTTAGGCTGGAAGCTGCCGGCTGCGACATCATCCGCTGTACGGTGCCGACACAGGAAGCCGCTGAAGCGATCGCATCCATTAAAAAGCAGATCCATATCCCGCTGGTGGCCGATATCCACTTTGACTACCGCCTGGCTATCGCCGCTATGGAAAACGGTGCCGATAAGATCCGCATTAACCCCGGTAACATCGGCGGCAATGAGCGCTTGCAGGCAGTCACCGCTGCGGCCAAAGAGCGCCGGATCCCCATCCGCGTGGGCGTCAACAGCGGCTCGCTGGAGCAGCCTCTCATTGAGAAATATAACGGCGTCACGGCCGACGGCATCGTCGCGAGCGCCCTAGATAAAGTACAGAGAATTGAAGCCGCCGGCTATGATAATATTGTCGTCAGTATTAAATCTTCCGACGTCTTAATGTGCGTGGAAGCCCATGAAAAGTTCGCTACTCTGACCGCTTATCCGCTTCACGTCGGCATCACCGAAGCGGGGACGCTCATCAGCGGCAATATCAAGTCAGCGATTGGCCTGGGGCTGATCCTGCGGCAAGGGATCGGCGATACCATCCGGGTATCCCTGACCGGCGATCCTGTCGAGGAGGTCAAGTCGGCTAAGATCATCCTCCGTACCCTCGGCCTTCGCAAAGGCGGCATCGAGGTGGTGTCCTGTCCTACCTGCGGCCGTACCCAGATCGACCTGATCGGCTTGGCGAACCAGGTGGAAAACATGGTGGCCGATATCCCGCTGGAGCTCAAGGTTGCCGTCATGGGGTGTGCGGTCAACGGCCCCGGCGAAGCCAAAGAAGCCGATATCGGGATCGCCGGCGGCCAAGGGGAGGGCCTGCTGATCAAGAAAGGCCGCATCATCAAAAAACTGCCGGAGTCGGAACTGTTAAGCGCGCTGCGTGAGGAGCTGCTCAATTGGAATCCGCTCATGGAGGAACCGTAAATGGCAAAAACGTTTTCCGAAGTTTTTCCCGCCCTGCAATTGGATAGCCGCCTTTATGAGCTGTTTGAAGAGGTGACGATAGAAAGAATCTCGGCCTCCCGGCAAAAGGATTTCATCCGTATATTTATTAATAGCGACCACCTGATCCAGAAAGCCGCTATCTTCAAAATGGAAGAGGAACTCCGCCGGCAGCTGTTCCCGGAACATGGCATAGTCATTAAAATATATGAGAGCTACCGGCTTTCTTCCCAATATAACCCGGAAAGGTTCCTAGATATATATCGTGACAGCATCTTGCTGGAACTGAAAGCCTTCAGTCCGGTTCTGTATAGCATCTATAAAAATGCCGCCATCCGCCACCCGGAACCCGATCAGGTCGTGCTTACCGTCGCAGACGATGTGCTGACCAGAAGCAAGGTTCCCGAACTGGAGCGCATCCTTGACAAGATATACAACGAGCGCTGCCGCTTGGCGGCCACGATAAGGACGGAATATCGAGCCGCGAAAACAGAAAAGATAAGAGCGGAAGAACAGAAAATTGATGCTAATACGGCAGAAGCGTCCCTCGCATATGTGACCGGAACGCTCCCTGATCCGGACAAGGCAGTAATGCCCCCTGCCCGGCATGCGGCCGGGAAGCCGCCGGCCGGTAAGTCATCGGCCGGAATGACGTCTGCCGGAATATCGTCGGCCGGAATGACGTCTGCCGGGAGTATGTCTGCCGGCAAACCGGACAAGCCGAAAAGACAGCGTTCCCTCAAGCGTTCCGACAGCCCAAGCGTGATATATGGCCGGAACATTGAGGAGGAGGCACTGCCGATCGAAGACATTGTCGGGGAGATCGGCGAAGTGGTTATCCGGGGTAAGATACTTAAACCCGATATCCGCCCGATTAAGAATTTCAAGTCCATCCTGATCTTTAACGTAACGGATTTTACCGACACTATAACGGTAAAAATGTTCATACATAACGAAGAGGTCGACGAGCTTAAGGACGCTCTTTTGGAGGGTGCCTTTGTTCTCGTAAAGGCCGTCACCATCATTGACAAATTCGACAAGGAGCTTTCGCTTGGCTCCGTTACCGGTATCAAGAGCATCCCTGATTTCACTTCCCGGCGGATGGACAATGCCGTGCGGAAGCGCGTTGAGCTTCATTGCCATACCAAGATGAGCGACATGGACGGGGTTTCCGATGTATCGGATATCATCCGCCGGGCTTATCATTGGGGCCATCCGGCCATTGCCATCACCGACCACGGCGTGGTTCAGGCTTTTCCAGAGGCCAATCATGTCTGGCAGAAATTATGGGCCAAGGAAAAGGAACGCTGCTCCGAGCAGGCCATTGATCCGCCCTCAAAACATGATTTCTTCAAGGTCATCTATGGCTGTGAAGCCTATCTGGTTGATGACCTGAAAGAGATCGTGACCAATGAGGCCGGTCAGCGCTTAGATGAGGATTTTGTCGTCTTTGATATTGAGACGACCGGCTTTTCTCCCCTTAAAAACAAGATCATAGAAATCGGCGCCGTCAGGGTGTCCGGCGGAGAGATCACCGGACAGTACTCGGCCTTGGTCAATCCGGAGCTGCCGCTGCCCTTTGAGATCAAGAAACTGACTGGGATCCACGATGAGATGCTGGCCGGAGCTCCCACGATCGATGCCGTGTTGCCGGAATTCCTGACATTCTGCCAGGATGACGTGCTGGTAGCCCATAATGCCAGTTTTGATATGGGCTTCATAACAGAGAACGCTACGCGCCTTGGCATCAAGCAAAAATTCACCTATATCGATACCCTGGGGCTTTCCCGTGTCCTGCTTCCCGATCAGGCGAAACACACCCTGGATGCCGTGGCCAAGACCTTGAATATTACGCTGGAAAACCATCACCGGGCGACAGATGACGCTACTGTAACAGCACAGATGCTAATCTGTTTTCTTAAACGCCTGAAAGAAGAAGGGACAGATACCCTGCAAAAGATCAATGCCATGGGCGTATCTAGGCCGGCCGCTGTCCGTCGGCTGCCCAGCTATCATGCCATCATCTTGGCGGCCAACCACACCGGCCGGGAGAATCTGTACACCCTGATATCAGAGTCACATCTCAACTATTACAACAAGCGTCCCCGGATTCCCAAGAGTCTGCTGCTAAAGCACCGGGAAGGCCTGATCCTAGGCAGTGCCTGTGAGGCAGGTGAACTGTACCGGGCGATTCTGGAAGAGAGAAAGCAGGAAGACATTGCCCGCATCGTGAACTTTTACGACTATCTGGAGATCCAGCCGACCGGAAACAACCGTTTCTTGATTGCCTCCGCCAAAGTGCCGGCCGTGAATTCCTTGGAAGATATCCAAGATATCAACCGCCGCATCGTTGCCCTAGGCGATGAATTTGCTAAGCCGGTCGTTGCCACCTGTGACGTACACTTCCTGGATCCGGAAGACGAAGTGTACCGCCGGATCATCATGACCGGCAAAGGCTTCAGCGATGCCGACGAGCAGGCGCCCTTATATTTACGCACCACCGAAGAGATGCTGGAAGAGTTTGCTTATCTGGGCAGTGACAAGGCGGTTGAGGTTGTGATCACCAATACCAACCGGATCGCCGACCGCATCGACGTGATCGCGCCGGTCCGTCCGGACAAATGCCCGCCTGTCATTCCCGACAGCGACAAGGAGCTTACCGACATCTGCTTTGCCCGCGCCCGGGAAGTGTACGGTGATCCGCTGCCGGAGATCGTTGCGAAACGCTTGGACAGAGAGCTTCATTCGATTATTACCAACGGTTTTGCCGTGATGTATATCATCGCCCAGAAACTGGTATGGAAATCAATCGCGGACGGCTATCTCGTCGGCAGCCGCGGTTCGGTAGGATCTTCTTTTGTGGCGACTATGGCGGGAATCACCGAAGTGAACCCCTTAAGCCCCCATTATTACTGTGCCGCCTGCCACTATAGCGACTTTGGTTCGGAAGCGGTCCGTGCCTTTGCCGGCCGGGCAGGCTGCGATATGCCGGACCGGAGCTGTCCGGCCTGCGGGGAGCAGTTGAAAAAAGACGGCTTTGATATCCCCTTTGAAACTTTCCTGGGTTTTAAGGGTGACAAGGAGCCGGATATCGATCTTAACTTTTCCGGAGAATATCAGAGCAAGGCCCATAAATATACCGAGGTAATCTTCGGAACCGGCCAGACATACCGAGCCGGCACCATCGGTACGCTGGCAGAGAAGACCGCTTTCGGCTATGTCAAGAACTATTACGAAGAGCATGGCATCAGGAAACGGACCTGTGAGATTAACCGGATGGTCGCCGGCTGCACCGGCATCCGCCGCAGCACTGGCCAGCATCCAGGCGGCATCATCGTCCTCCCGCTAGGCGAAGACATCAATACCTTTACCCCGGTCCAGCACCCGGCCAATGACATGACCACCGACACCGTGACCACGCATTTTGATTATCATTCCATCGACCATAACCTGCTGAAGCTGGATATCTTGGGACATGATGATCCGACCATGATCCGGATGCTGCAGGACCTGACCGGGGTGGATCCGGTCGCGATCCCATTAGATGATGCCAAAGTCATGTCGCTGTTTCGCAGCACCGAAGCCCTTGGTATCACCCCGGAACAGATCGGCGGCTGTACCCTGGGCGCCATGGGCGTACCGGAGTTCGGAACCGAATTCGTCTTACAGATGCTGATTGATACCAAGCCGGAGTCTTTTTTTGACCTGGTCTGTATCTCTGGTCTGTCGCATGGCACCGATGTGTGGCTTGGCAATGCCCAGGACGTGATCGAGAACGGTGATGCCACCATTTCCACGGTCATCAGTACCCGTGACGATATCATGACCTATCTGATTCATCAAGGCGTGGACAGCTCCCTGTCCTTTACGATCATGGAAAGCGTCCGGAAGGGAAAGGGACTGCGGCCCGACTGGGTGACAGCCATGCAGGCGGCCGAGGTGCCGGACTGGTATATTGAGTCATGCCGGAAGATCAAATACATGTTCCCCAAAGCCCATGCGGCGGCTTATGTCATGATGGCGTGGCGGATCGCTTATTTCAAGGTATATTATCCGCTGGCCTATTACACGGCGTTTTTTTCCATCAGGGCATCGGCATTTTCTTATGAACTGATGTGCCAGGGGCAGCAGCATCTGGAGACTGTCATGGCAGATTATAAGCGCCGGGAAGCGGAACTGACCAAAAAAGAGCAGGATTCCTACCGGGATATGAAGATTGTCCAGGAGATGCATGCCCGCGGCTTTGAATTTACTAAGATTGATATTTTCACGGCTAGGGCGCGGGATTTCCAGATTGTCGAGGGGCGGATCATGCCGTCGCTTAACAGTATTGACGGCTTGGGGGAAAAGGCGGCGGAGGCTATCGTGGAAGCGTCGGGGCAAGGGGCTTATCTGTCAAAGGATGATTTCCGGCAGCGGACCAAGGTGTCGAAGACGGTGGTGGAGCTGATGGACAGCTTGCGGTTGCTGGGGGATCTGCCGGAGAGCAATCAGATGAGTTTGTTTGACTTTATGTGAGATGTTAGACGGTCATCGGCATATGGTCAGACGGTCGTTGGCATATGGTTAGACGGTCGTTGGCATATGGTTAGACGGTCATCGGCATATGCCGATTCGGTATTCCAACTGGTAGATTTGATGTATGGCTTTGTAATTTTTGTGTGGCGTTAAATGTAAATGGGGGGCTGGGTTAGAAAGGAGATCGCAATGGGGGATAGGCTGTTATCTGTATATGAGATATTATTTGACCGTTACGGCGAGTTGCATTGGTGGCCGGCGCGGACGCCTTATGAGGTGATGGTCGGCGCGGTGCTGACCCAGAATACGGCGTGGTCAAATGTTGAGAAAGCAATGGCGGGTTTTGGCGAGAAGCTGTCACCTAGCTTTGTGGCGGATGCTGATCTTATAGAATTGACGCGGATAATCCGGCCGGCGGGTTTTTTTAACCAGAAAGCGGGTTATTTAAAGGCCGTCACGGCTTGGTTCGGCGGGTATGGCTATGATGTTGCTACCGTGCAGAAGGAGCCGCTTGCTAAGATAAGAAGCGAACTGCTTGCTACAAGGGGGGTCGGGCAAGAAACCGCTGATTCGATCCTGCTGTATGCCTTTGGTTTTCCGACTTTCGTGGTGGATGCATACACTATCAGGCTTTGTGGCCGGTATCCGATTGAGGCGGGCAAAGGCTATACGGCGGTCAAGGCTTATTTTGAAAGGAATCTGCCACAGAGCGCGGAAGTCTACAATAGCTTTCATGCGCTGATTGTGATAAATGCCAAGGAGCATTGCCGGAAAAAGCCTAGGTGCGGCGGATGCCCGCTCGGCGGGACTTGTGGGAGGTGCGGCATATGACACGTCAGGATATCATTGATTTTTGCCGGGCTTTCCCCGCTGCCTATGAGGACTACCCGTTTGACGATATCGCCGATCCCGGTGCGTGGACGGTTATGCGCCACAGGACAAACAAGAAGTCCTTTGCCCTGATTTTCGAGCGTAACGGCAAGCTGTGCGCTAATCTGAAATGTGACCCGTTCGAGGCGGATTTCTTGCGTCAGGCTTTTGACGACGTGATGCCCGCCTACCACATGAATAAAGTTCACTGGAATACGGTAATTGTCGGCGGCGACGTGCCGGAGGAAGAGATTAAGAGGATGATTGGTAACAGCTATGACCTGATTAAGCCCAAAAAACTGAGAGGCTCTGGAAATGATATTCATATTAGTGGTTGACGCTACCGCTAATATGTGTTATATTGCTAGTTGTAGAGTTAACCACTAGCTATATAACATAGGAGAGACATAGAGACATATGGAAAGAATACAGTTTTATCCAGACACACCATTAGCAAAAGCATTGAAGGAAGATGCACGGAAACATGGAGTAGCGGTAAGCACATTGGTTGTAGGCATCTTACAAAGGTATTACGGACTCGTACCGATTTCAACTTTATCCGAACATGAGTTAAATGCCAAAGTCTTCAGTGAAGTTAAAGCATATATTTCAGAATTGAGGGCTGGGGTTGAGTTTGACCTTAACAGTTCATCCCCGACCTTTGCTGAAATTGAAATGGAATATGCCGGCAAACCCAGTACAATAAGGGCAAAAATCGGAAAATGCTTTGCCAAGATGGTCGGTGAACCTGGTGATTTTGCCCGGGTAGCAGTTAAGTACCGTTCAAATGGAAAAATAAAGCGAACTGTCAATAACGCAACAATATATCAAATCGTGAAAGATAACACCTAGGCAATGAAGACATCCAAAGAGGATTAATCCCAGCGCCAAAGACAATCAAGCTAGCAATACCGAATCAAGTAAGAAAGTAAGCTAACCAAGAAAGTAAGCTAACCAAGCGAGGAAAACAACACTATGGCAAAGTGGGTGCTAGTAACGAAGCGGGCTGATTTTGAAAGTATCGGCAGAAAATTTGCTATTTCTCCGGTGCTAGCCAGACTGATCCGCAACCGGGATATCGTGGAAGAGGACGACATCAGAAAATACCTGTCGGGAACGGCAGAAGAGATGTACGACCCCTTTTTGCTGAAAGACATGGACAAGGCAGTCGTTATTCTGGCCGAAAAGATAGCTTCCGGGGCGGCAATCCGGGTGATCGGTGATTATGACGCTGACGGTATCTGTGCAACGCACATTCTGATCAAAGGGATAAGCTCGCTGGGCGGCAAGGCCGATACGGTGATTCCGCACCGGGTGAAGGACGGCTATGGGCTGAATGATCATCTGATCGAAGCGGCCGCGCAAGCCGGTATCGATACGATCGTTACCTGTGATAACGGGATAGCGGCGGCGGCACAGATACAGGCGGCGAAAGAGATGGGGATGACAGTGATCGTTACGGATCATCATGAAGTACCCTTTGAGGAAGCGGAGGATGGAAAGCGGATATATTTTCTACCGGCCGCCGATGCCGTGGTGGATCCGAAGCAGGAAGGCTGCCCCTATCCTTGTAAGCAAATCTGCGGCGGGGTGGTGGCGGTTAAGGTGGTCGAGGCTCTTTTTCGATTTATGGGCCGGGCGATGCCGGCCGCGTTGCAGGAAGAAATCCGCTGTCTGGGAGCTTTTGCCACGATTTGCGATGTCATGGAGCTACGGGATGAAAACCGTATCTTAGTAAAATATGGCTTGGAACGGATGCGGGAGTCAGCTAATCTGGGGCTTCGGGCCCTTATTGAAGTAAACGGAATCAGTGAGGAGCGGTTGAGTCCTTATCATATCGGGTTTGTGCTGGGTCCCTGTATCAATGCCACCGGGCGGCTGGATACGGCAGAACGAGCCTTAGCCTTACTGGGGGCTACTGAGTACCGGGAGGCGATGGTGCTGGCCGCAGAATTGAAAAGCTTGAATGAAAGCCGCAAGGAAATGACCCGGTCCATGGTGGAAGAAGCAGTACATATGGTAGTTTCCGGAGCTGTGACTGCCGGGGCGGATACTCCGGTGACGGAAGAATCCGGAGCTGTTGAAGCGGGTCAGAGTTATCAGGGCGATAAGGTTCTGGTACTTTATCTGCCGCATTGTCATGAAAGCCTGGCCGGCATCGTGGCCGGACGGATCAGGGAACATTTCGGAAAGCCAACCTTTGTGCTGACTGATGCGGAGGAAGAGGTAAAAGGTTCCGGACGTTCCATTGAGGCTTATGATATGTATGCGGAAATGTGTAAATGCAAGGAGCTCTTCATTAAGTTCGGAGGACATAAGCAAGCCGCCGGCCTGTCCATAAAAAAAGAAAACATTGACCGGCTGCGGCGGACGCTTAATGCCAATGCTCTTTTAACCGAAGCGGACTTTGAAGAGCGTGTTCGTATTGATATTGCCTTGCCGCTTTCCTATGTTAATGCGGAACTGATTCGGGAAATTGACAGGCTGGCTCCCTTTGGGGTGGGAAATGTTAAGCCGGTTTTTGCCCAGAAGCAGGTTCGGTTGTTAAGCGGGAGACTGATGGGCAAAAACCGAAATGTCGGGAAATATACCATTGCCGATGGGGACGGCCGGAAGTTTGAAATGGTTTATTTTGGGGATATGGAGGCCTTTCATGGATTTTTGGCCGACCGCTATTCTCCGGATGAGGTGGGCCGGCTGTATGAAGACGGGCCCATAAATCCCATAGAAATCAGCATTGTTTATTATCCCGATCGGAACAGCTATAAAGGGCGGGAAAGCATCCAGATTGTGATGCGGAACTATTGCTGATGTGTAGTTTTAATAGCTAACCATTGATCTCAAAACAACTCTTCCCGGGTAATATTTTTCAGCCATTTGCGGCCGCGGTAATGGCGGATGACCCATGGCCATTTGACAAATTCGTCGGTGCAGACCAAGAAATACACCCATATAACCGGCAGTCTGAATACGAAGGCAGCCAGAAATCCCAGCGGGATCGCATAGCCCCACATAACGATGGTGTCGCAGATAAAGCCGAAACGGCTGTCGCCGCCGGAACGGAAGATACCTACGATGAGAGAGGTGTTGACTGCCGCTCCCATGACATAATAAGAATTGATGAGCAGCATATATTTAAGATAGTGCAGGGCAGTCTCCGTCAGCGCGGCATAGCGCAGGACGAAAGGGGTGGCCGCCAGAACGATCAGGCCGCCGACGGCGCCGCTTATGACGGTCAGCTTCATCAGCTTGCCGGCGTCTTTCTCGGCATCCGCCAGACGGTTGTCGCCTATTTCATTGCCCAGCAGGATTGAGCCGGCATTGGACAGGCCGAAACAGAGGATGGTGCCGAAGCTGCGGATAACGGAAGCAAAGGAATTGGCGGCGACGGCATCATTTCCTAGGTGGCCGAAGATTGCCGAATACATGGAAAAGGCCACGCCCCAGGAGATGTCGTTGCCCAGCGCCGGCAGGGAAAGCCGCAGAAAATCTTTGAAAAGCAGCTTGTTGCGGATGAACATGTAGGATAATTTTAGTTTAATGTCCTTTTGAAAATAAGAGACGACCAGACAGCCGGCCAGCTCAACGGCCCGCGAGACCGAGGTGGCGATGGCGACGCCGATGACGCCCAGCTTAGGTAGCCCGAACAGCCCGAAGATGAACACCGCATTTAACAGAATATTCAAAATAAAGGCCATGCAGTTGAGAACCGTGCAGACCACCACTTTACCGGCGCTCCGCAGGACGGACAGATAGATCTCGATGATGCTCCAGCATAAATAACAGACACTCAGGCAGCGCAGGTAAGTAGCGCCTAGGGCGATCAGCTCGGCATCGCCGGTAAATATCCGCATCATCCCTTCCGGGATGGTAAAAGCACATAAGGCAAAAACCGCCGACAAGAGTAAAGAAAACCGTAGCGCGATCCCTTCCACGGCGGCAATCGCGCGCAGGTCGCCTTTGCCGTAATATTGGGCGCACATCATGCTAGCCCCGGTGCCGAGGCCGTAATAGACCATAAAGAGTATGTTGGTATACTGGGCGGCAAGAGAAACCGCGGAAACAGAGGATTGACCGACATAATTCAGCATGACGATATCGGCAGAACCGACGGCAGCACTTAACAGGTTTTGGATGACGATCGGAATGACCAGCTTTTTGATCTGGCGGTGAAAAGTGTTTTCTTTACCGGTGTCTTGCCTTGACATGTGCGTGCGTCTCCTGTCCGTGTATCAGTAGTTATAATTATCCTTAGCTCAACTCAATCCCTCTATCTATATCTTCAGCTAATATTGCTGTTAGTTGTTATTAAATCTTTTACGCTATTAAACAAATATAGTACTTATCTTTACTTCCGGCAGCAGTTCCTCCGCCAGATCCATGGGGATAATCCCGATTTCAAAAGTAGTAGCGCAGGCAGCAGATATGGCGACGGCTTTTCTGAGGGTGAGTTCGGCATCTTCCTGCTTCAGGCAGGACATACAGAAGGAGGCGGTTACGCTGTCGCCGCAGCCGATGGTATTCTTCATTCTGACATCCGGGGAGCTGGCATAAAGGACCTCGTTAAAGTCTGCCGAAGCATAGATAAGCCCTTTTTCCCCCAAGGAAACCATGACATGGGCAATTCCCCTGGCGGCCAGTTCCTTGGCGGCCGATGCTACGTCTGCGGTGCCGGCGATCTTTTGTCCCGTCAGATACTCCAATTCCCTGAGGTTGGGCTTGATCATGAAGGGATTGCCCTTCACCCCGTTAACAAGGTATTCCCCGCTGGTATCTAGGATCACCCGCTTATCCTGCTTCCCCGCCAGTCGGATCAAGGTCTCATAGATATCTTCCGTCAGCCCGCGCGGCACGCTGCCTGACAGTACAACCAGGCGGCAGTCGGCCAGAGCAAGCTTATAATCAGCCAGAAAACGTTCTTTTTCCTGCTTGGTGATCTCCGGACCCGGTTCCAAGATTTCGGTGATATAGCCGTCTTCGGCAATTACATTGATGCTGCTGCGGGTCTCCTCGTGCACCCTGGTAAAAGCGCTGACGGCCTTAATCTCTTTTAGATAATTTTCAATAAAAGAACCCGTGTAACCGCCGGAAAAGCCCAAGGCCGTCACCGGGTAGCCATATTGCCTTAAGATCTTGGTCACGTTAATCCCCTTGCCGCCGGCCAGATTGCGGACCGTTTTCATGCGGTTTACCTGCCCCATGATCAGGCCGGAAGCCGTATAGGTCTTATCTATGGCTGGATTCAGTGTAACTGTAGCTATCATAAGCAGCCTCCTGACGGAATCGTTTGTATGTACGGATTGCCAACAACTGATAATTATTCTACCATACGGACTGATACATTTCAATCATACAAGGAAAAGGTAAAATAAAATAAAATGTAAAGTAAATATATCCGGCAGCAGGTGCATAGAGTATATGCCTGCTGCCGGTTCATAATTTGACGATTATTAGACTGCTAAAAGCGATTTACGCTTCTTCACTCAATTCACAATAATATAAAGCAAACTTAGTGGTGGTCATGCCATTTTCATCCCCGCTGTTTTCGCTAAAATTAAGGCCATTTTCCGATTCGTTCCCCTCTATTCCGCCAGCCAGAAGAGATGATTTTCATTTTTCTGGCCAAAGGGCGGAACAAACTGGCTTAATTCAATCGTTCGTTGACCTTTGTCCATAAAAATGAAAACACTTTCTGTCTGG
>DBDG01000024.1 GCA_002293475.1 Lachnospiraceae bacterium UBA938 | reverse complement strand
ATAATGATATGTTTTATGACCTGAATAATGAAGCACTGTTAATAGAACCTCATTGGCATAATCTCAAGCTACAGATTCAGAAAAACGATGACGGCAGCCCAGGAAAATATGCCATGGTGCTGCTATCTTCCGGGAATTGGGTCCATGCTGTTACGACAATAGAGCATACCTTACCTCATTATGTCGATTTAGGCCGCCTGCTCACCTATTGCTTGAACGAGACCGATCGCTACCATAACTGGAAGCTCGCCACATTTGACTTCGATATTGACGAAAAATTTCTGCCGATCACCTTCCGCCTGGCTGCCAGTGACGACATGAAAAAAATCCATCTGATTGCCACTTCGGGACCGGAGGCGGTAATGACGGAGGAGCAGCAGCAAGCGTCCAATGTACGGCAAGCGTCCAATGTACGGCAAGCGTCCAATGTACGGCAAGCGTCCAATGTACGGCAAGCGTCCATTGAACAACTGGAAATCAGTGCCAATCTACTCTTTGGCCCGATCATGGATCTGCTGGATCGGGATACGATATTCAAGAAGGAATATCTGGCTTTGGTACAGCAAAGCTTATTACTGGCAAAACCGCTGGATTGTAAGGAAATAGATAAATTATTGGGTATTCCCGTTGGCTTGCGGTTCACTAAGGGTCAAGCGAATCTGACACCGGAAGGCATAAAACTTCAGTTTGATGCCATACTGATACTTTGTGGGAAAGTCATGCCACACTGTGACTTCTCTCTTACTGTTACGGCCAAACCGACCTTTCACATCGCTCAGGACGAAGAGATCAAAGATTTTCAGCAAGTGAAGATCACCAGCAAGGCAACCGGCTTGAATATTAAAATATATTTGATCCCGCTGGCACTGCTGTATGCACTATTAAAGAATAGGATTAACAATTGGATCACCGATGCCATCAATGGTTACCTAGAAACCGTGGCTATCGATTGGAATTATGCAGAATACATGAAGATAGAGGAGATACATCCCGTTCTAGATGGGGCGGTGACACAATTCAGCCTGAGTGTATTAGAATCTAAATAGCGTCTGCCATGCCGCTTTTATGACCATGTGTTATCAGAAAGATCGGCAAGATATCCCGCACACCGTTATACCGGCATGCGGGATATCGTTTTTCTGCGTAGCGTATAATCTGCACGGTGCAGAATCGCATGAAGCAGAATATAAATAAACCTTTCGGACAAAAAGCATTAGGGGGGAAACAGGGTGCACAGACAGATTAATATAAGATATTAATCAATGCTTTGGTGAATTTTTTCAGACCTTCCTCGAGACTGCAGATCCCTTTCTTAATCTCCTCAGTAGAGCATTTATCATAGCAGTGTTTGCTCAGTTCTTTATTGCCTTTGCAGAGTTCTTTCAAACCGGCATCGATATGGCAGACTCCCATATAAAGGGTTTTCCATCCGTCACAGCTAAGGCAGGGCTTTACATCCGCCAGTCCTTTGTTGAAGTCGATTAAACCGCATCGGATTACATCAATTGCGGCGCAGATCGACTGCTCGCCTTCATAAAAACTGTTACTGCAGATTTCCTTGTAACCTTTCTGACTTAATTCGAGACCTTTCTTGATGCTGCAGATACCCTTCTGGGTCATGTCAGTCTTACAGCGGCAACATATTTTTCCGCGCTTCCGGCATTTCTTAGGTTTCTTCTGATAGCACTTGATGCCGAGATTGGGGCTGAATCCTGCGAAACTGTCAAAGCCGAGGCCGAATTCATCGGAACTGCTCTTCCGGCTGTCACCACGGCCTTTCGTCCGGCTGAAACTGCTGCAGTCACAACAGCCTCGCGGTGCGCTGCAGATATTGCAGCAGCAGTTTTTTTCACTGCAACCGTCATAGCTGCCGCAGCCGCATGATTGGGGCTCGCTCTGGCAGCCACAGCCGCATGACTGGGACTCGCTCTGGCAGCCGCAGCCGCGTGACTGAGACTCGCTCTGGCAGCCGCAGCCGCGTGACTGGGACTCGCTCTGGCAGCCGCAGCCGCGTGACTGAGACTCGCTCTGGCAACCGCAGCCGCGTGACTGGGACTCGCTCTGGCAGCCACAGCCGCAGTCGTCATAGGCACTCCTCACATCATTGTAGCTACTTTCGTTTCTGCTGCCGTAACTGTCACATCCCTTAGGTTCATAATAGCCACAGCTGTCGCAGTGTACGTAGACACCGCAGTCCTGGCTCGTGCATCCACAGCTGTCACCGCTGCCGCTGTCGCAGGATTTATACTCAGCACAAGGATTACAGCTGCTATAGTTATCATTGCCATAGGTACTGCAGCTTCCACAGCTTCTGCTTTCTTTATAGGTATCACAGCATCCGCTTTCTTCATAGGTATTGCCGCCGCAGCTTGGGCTCGTATCGCTGGAACAGCTGCTGTAGCATGGACTCGTATCACCGGAACAGCTACTGTAGCTCGGACTGGATCCGCCGTAACAGCTACTGTAGCTCGGGCTGGATCCGCCGGAACAGCTGCCGCTATTTCGACTTGTTTCGCAGGAACAGCTGCCGCTATTTCGACTTGTTTCGCCGGAACAACTGCCGCAGCCTCGGTTCGTTGTGCAGGAACAGCTGCTGCCTCGGCTCGTTTCACCGGAACAGCTGCCGCAGCCTCGGTTCGCTTCAAAGACTCGGCTTTCGTTGTGGGAATTGCTGCTTCCACAGCCGCAGGAGCTTCTGCTTTCATTCAGACCGTTAAAAATAGCACAGCTTCTGCACTCGGCTTGGCTGCCGTAATCGTTAAGATCACCATAACCTCTATAGTCCTCATATCCGTTGCCGGTATATGCTCCGTGGCTTCCACGTTCTCCACAGCCGCAGTGTTTTTCCTCGCGATCTGTTATTTGCTTTGAAAAAATATCCATTTACTTTCTCCGCGTGGTTATCTTTACTATACTCTATGCGGGAAAAGTAAAAAAAGTTCATTAAATGTCGTATTCTTTCGTATTGTATGTTTTTGCGTCATTTTGGTCAGGATTATGGATAATTATGTATTGTGATTGACTCCGGATCATACTGACATAGATACTTATTTGATATCTGTGCCTACATACCCACGGTAAAATCCTGCCCGAAAGCTCCGGCTCTGATCTTCTTTGGCATATTCGCCGTAATGGCTGAAAGACAGGCCACATTTTTCCAAGACCCTGCCGGATGCCGGATTCTCTAGGGCATGCTCGGTATAAAAGCATCGGGCGTCAAAACGGTCGATTACAAACTGCATCATTGCCTTTACCGCTTCCGTAGTGTAACCTTGATTCCAGCAGTCGTGACGGATATTATAGCCTAAGCCCCAAGCGTTTTCATCCGCGACATAGCCGACGGCACCGCTGCCGATCAGAAGCCGGTCGGACTTTCTTTCAAAACCAAACAAAAATGACTTTTCCTGAGATTTTATGCTCTTCAGCCATTCTTTAGCCTGCGACACGGACTGAAACCTAGTATAGCGCATATATTTCGCAACCCGCTCATCTCCCATCCACGCAAATACCGCGGCGGCGTCATCCTCCTTCAGCGGCCGCAGCCGTAAGCGTTGTGTTTCTATCAGTAAACTGGTCATGTTCTCCTCCATGCGGCCACGGATATTATCTTGCCGTATTTTCTGTACGCTATGATTCTAGCTGCTATGATTCTAGCTGCTATGATCATAGCATTTTGAACCTTATCCCATCAAGTAGGCCAGCAGTTTTTTGGTTTCGCTTTTCATCCGGAGTCGGTTCAGGGCTTTTACCTCGATCTGTCGGATTCTTTCCCTGGTGACCTGATATTCCCGGCCAACTTCTTCCAATGTCCAGACACGCCCGTCCACAAAACCGAAGCGCAGCCGGATGATCCGCTGTTCTCTTTCACTCAGTCCTTCCAAGATACTGTCTATCTCGTCTCCCAGCATCATATAATCAACCTCGGCAAAGATATCTTTCATGCTTTCGTCAGCCACAAAATCAATCAGGAAGGTGTTTTCTTCTTTGCCGATCGGACCGTCAAGCGATACGGTATCCTGGTACAGCTTGATAATCTCTTCCATCTTTTCTTCCGGCATCCGCATCAGGCCGGCCAGCTCGGACACGCTAGGCTCTCTGCCGGTATCGGCGGTAAATTCTCGGCTAACCTTGGAGACACGGTTCATCAGATCCTTCATATGCACCGGTATCCTGATAATCCGGGACTGATCCGCAATAGCTCTGGTAATCGCCTGTCTGATCCACCAGATGGCATAGGTGCTGAACTTAAAGCCTTTGTGGTAGTCAAACTTTTCTACCGCTTTCATCAAGCCAATGTTTCCCTCCTGGATCAGGTCCAGCAGGTTCATATTGCCGGCCGACACATAACGCTTGGCGACGCTCACGACCAGCCGCAGGTTGGCGTTAGTCAGCAGTTCTTTGGCCGTCTCATCGCCCAAGGCAATCCGTTTGGCTAGTTTGAGTTCCTCTTCCTTTTCCAGTAAGGGGATCGAGCTGATTTCCCGCAAATAGGCCCGTACGGAATCCTCTCCGCCCATGGCGTCCAGATTGTCTGCCTCACTTTCGCCCTCGAACAGTTTAAGCGGTTCTATGGCCGGTTCTGTCGCCGGCGTCTCCGGTATGATCTCCGGCTCCGTAAGCGGCCATATTTCCGGTAACGGAACTGGATCGGGAACAATTTGCGGCTGATTAGGCTCTGTTTTCGGTTTCGGCTTTATCTCCGGTCTTATTTCCGGAATGATTGGGGGCACCGTGACCGGCCCGACGGCGGTCCTGCTCTTTGATTTTTTCTTTTGCATGGGCTCGCTTCCTGTTTTTTGATTTGTTTCTTGATCTGTTTCTGTCATTGCTTTTATTCTCATTTTCCCCATCGCTTTCATAGCTTTCTAGCTTTATTTTCTATTATCAGTGGTGATAAAAATGTTTCTTTAATAAGGATTCTTCCCCATTTTTCAACTTACATCCATAAAAAGTCAATTTTTTTAAATTCTGCCATAAAAAATGAGTACGCCGTGAGTCTTGTCTTGGCAAAAGCTGTGTGTTATATTCAATAATAGGCGTAATTAGCTAGTAACGAGCGAATAGCATAAGGACCGGTACAGATATGAAAGATGATGTTATTAAAGATAGCGGGGAACAAAGAACTGCCGATAATACGGTTACGGTTATGGATAACGGGGTTCCCGTCAAGATACTCACTGTCTCTAAAGGAACGTTACTGGCAGATCTGTTAGCCGATAACGGCATTGCCGTTGCGATGGACTGTGGTGGAAAAGGTCTTTGTAAAAAATGTACGGTCAGGCTGTCCGATGAGACTTCCGCTGAGCCTTGCCTTGCCTGCCAGACCCGAATCAATGCCGACATAACCATATACCTTGCCGGGAACCCGCCGGCTGCGTCCAGCTTCTTAGAAGCATGCCCCGTGCCGGTAGCAGTATCTCCCTTTTACTCACAATGGGGGCTTGCTGTTGACATCGGAACCACAACGGTCCATGTCTCTTTAATAGGAGCGGGCGTATCTGTAGCAGCGGCCTGTATCAATCCTCAGACGGCGCTAGGGGCGGATGTCATCAGCCGGATTGAAAGAGCAATGGACGGCAGCCTAGCGATGCTTACCGAAGGCATCAGGGAGACCCTGCGGGACATAATCAGCGGTCTGGCCGGAGCAATGAACATTACTCCCGACTCAATCGACGGAGCCGTAATCACCGGCAATACTACCATGCTCTACCTGCTGACCGGTAAAAACCCGGCGCCGCTGGCCACGGCTCCCTTTGAAGCCGACTGTCGGTTCGGCGAAACGGTACCGGCCGCTTGCTTGGGGCTCGGCCTGGCCTCCTCTGCCGTCATCCATATCCCGCGATGTGTGTCAGCCTTTGCCGGCGCCGATATGATCACCGCGATTCTATCCAGCGGCATGGCTGATAACCGCAAGACCACCTTGCTGGCAGATATTGGTACCAACGGCGAGCTGGCTCTGATGCACGGAGGCCACCTGTACTGCACTTCGACCGCCGCCGGACCCGCCTTTGAGGGCTATGGGCTGTCCTGCGGGACATATGGAGCGGCCGGGGCCATTGACCGGGTCTGGGCGGAAAACGGACAAATCCGTTATAGCACGATCGCCCACGCTCCCGCCACCGGCATCTGTGGCAGCGGTATCGTGGATGCTCTGGCTGCCATGCTGGACTTAGGTATCATGGATGAAACCGGCTATCTGCCCAAGCCGGTCATAATGACCGGCAAGATCGGCATTGCCGGTGCAGATGTCCGGCAGATCCAGCTGGCCAAAAGCGCGATTCGGGCCGGGATCGAGACGCTGATCGAAATCGCCGGCATCAACAAAACGCAGATTGAAGCTTTCTACATAGCCGGCGGTTTCGGCCACTTCCTGGATCTGAACCATGCTGCCCGGATCGGCCTGATCCCTGCTGAACTTTTACCGGTAACAAGCTGTCTAGGTAACGCCGCCCATCAAGGCGCGGCGATGCTCCTGCAAGATAAGGCATTAATCAAAAAAACCGCCTTGATAGCCGAATGTACCCAAGTCATTCCGCTGACATCCAATCCGGTTTTTTCAGATTATTTTCTTAAATATATGATGTTCTAAGATATGAGGATCTTTAATTCAAGTACTTTTCTTCCTTTTGGAGGACGATGAAATCGAGTCCATCCACCGTCAGCGATGCGGGCTATGATCCATACGAACACAAAGTCATGGGTATCACCGCAATGGAAAAGGCTCTTGGCAAAGCCAAGTTCGCCGAACTGCTCGGCTCTTTGGTGGAGAAGCCACAGGGCAAAGCACCTCAAATCCCATCCTCCCGCATATGCCCCATAAGCCCATCCACCGTGCTAAACGCAATACCCGTAATCGTATCGGCGCAGCCATAATAAATACATATCCTTCCCGTGTCCGCATCAGCCAGCGCGGCACAGGGAAATGTCACGTTGGGGACATCGCCCACGCACTCATAAGCTTCTTCCGGCCCTAAGATATAATTACGTGAACGCATCTTCACCTTCCACGGCTCATCCTGATCCAGCAGCGCACAGCCCATCCGATAGACAAATCCGTTACAAGTCTGAAGAACGCCATGATAGATCAGCAGCCATCCTTCGTCGGTGGCAATCGGTACCGGGCCGGGGCCGACCTTCGTGGACTGCCATGGGGAAGCATTGCCGGCAACCGCTCCCATCACGAAACGGTGGCGGCCCCAATAGATCAGATCCGGGCTGCTGCTATAAAAAATATCTCCAAAAGGAGTATGTCCCGTATCGCTGGGGCGGCTCAACATCGCATAGCGCCCGGCAATTTTCTGCGGAAACAGCACGCCGTTGCGGTTATAGGGGCCCCTGATATCCGCGGAAAAATACGACGAGCTGTTCCAGAACCCGTTTCAGTACCCCTTGTTCCTGCTCACTTAAATCCCGTAGCGCCGCCGAAACCATCCGTTCGTGAAAATACTGGTGCCACAGGAAGGCTTTCTCGCCCTTTTCCGTAAGCCGGATACAGACCAGCCGGCGATCTTTTTCACTGCGCTCCCTGACGGCATACTTCTTGAATACTAGGCTGCTCATCGATGTGGTGAGGGAACCGACAGTGATCTTAAGCTTTCTGGCAATTGCCGACATGTTATTGCCTTCCCCCAAGCCGATGGCCTCGATGATGTGCATGTCGTTATTGGTAATGTCCGTAAAGTCCCCCGAGATAACGGCTTTTTCTTCCAGCCGCCAGATTTCATTGATTAGATGTACCAAGATATCATTGATTTCCCTGTCTGAACTCACTGTCTGCCTCCTAAATATCCGCTTCTTACATAAAGCTTACATGTTCCGGAACCGCCGGTACCGTTTTTCAATCCGTTCCTGGGCATCTAAAGTCCCGTACTGTTGCAGGAAATCCCGGATGCTTCCCCTTAAGCGGCGACATACGGCAGCGTAATTTCTGACAGTCAAATGACCCGGTTCGGCAAATACTTTCTCAACGATTCCCAATTCTTTTAAATCCGGAGCCGTCAGCTTCATGATATCGGCGGCTTCTTCGGCTCTCCCGCTGTCTTTCCAGAGAATCGAAGCAAAGCCTTCCGGTGACAGAACCGAGTAGATGGAATTTTCCAGCATCCATACTTCATCGGCCACAGCCATCGCCAAAGCCCCGCCGCTGCCGCCTTCGCCGATCACAATGGACAGAACCGGCACCCGCAGGCTTGACATTTCAAAAAGGTTACGGGCGATCGCTTCGCCCTGTCCCCGTTCTTCGGCCTCAATCCCGCAAAAAGCACCGGGAGTATCTACCAGGCAGATCACCGGCCGGCCGAACTTCTCCGCCTGTCTCATCAGCCGCAGCGCTTTCCGGTACCCTTCCGGCGCCGGCATGGCAAAATTACGGCTGATATTTTCTTTCGTGTCCTTGCCCTTGGCCTGCACGATGACGGTTACCGGACAGCCTTCAAAGAGGGCGGTTCCGCCGATCACCGCCGGGTCGTCTTGATAACAGCGGTCGCCGTGAAACTCCAGGAAATCGTCAAACAGCGCGGGAATGTAGTCGCTCCCGACCGGACGGTCATTCATCCGGGACATCCTGACCCGCTCCCAAGGGCTGATGGCCGGGCTGGTGGCCGGATCTCCCCGGCCGGCCGTTTTGACCGGCACCGGCAGCTGCTTCCGGCTGTGCAGCATCAGGATCCGGGCAAGCACGTCTTTCATCTCCTGGCGGGTAACGATCTTATCCACAAAACCATGTTCCAGCAGAAATTCTGCCCTCTGAAACCCTTTCGGCAGTTTCTGGCGGATCGTCTGTTCAATCACTCGCGGGCCGGCAAAGCCGATCAAGGCGTTAGGCTCGGCTAGGATGACATCCCCTAGCATCGCAAAACTGGCGGTCACGCCGCCGGTGGTGGGATCAGTCAGCACTGTGACCGTGAGCTGGCCGGCGTCGCTGTGGCGCTTCAGGGCGGCGGCTGTTTTGGCCATCTGCATCAGGGAAACAATCCCCTCCTGCATCCTAGCGCCGCCGGAACAGGCAAACAAGATAACCGGCAGCTGCGCTTTTGTCGCCCGCTCGACGGCCCGGGCGATTTTTTCGCCTACTACCTGACCCATGCTGGCCATCATAAAGCGGCCGTCACAGACGCCGATAACCGCTTCATATCCGGCAATCCGGACTTTTCCGGTAATAATCGCTTCCTCCAGTCCGGTCTTCTCTTTCGTCTGCCGCAGCTTCTCCTCATATCCGCTGAAACCTAGTGGATTGGGGGATAAAAGTCCCGTATCCCATTCCATAAAGCTATCCGCGTCCCCAATCATCTCAATCCGTTTTCGTGCCTCCATCCGGAAATACCCATGGCATTTCGGGCAGGTATAAAATGCTGCCTTGGCCTCTTCGGCTATTATCGCCGCCTTGCAGTGATTGCACTTTCTTAGGAGTCCGGCCGGGACTTCGGGATGAACCTCCGCCCGGCGCCCCGGGCTCGGACTGTCTTCTTTCCGCGGTTCCGCAACGGCAATATAGTTTGTCTTCTTAAACATATCCTTGAGCTTCAAGCTTCTTTCCTCCGTGACAGTTTTTCAACGAAGCCGATGTCATATTGGCCGGAACAGTAGTCCGGATGACTTAAGAGGTCGTACTGATAATCTACGTTGGTAATGATCCCGCCAATAATAATCTCCCCCAAGGCCGCGCGCATTTTCTGGATGGCCTCTTCCCGGTTTCCGGCATGGACGATGAGTTTGGCGATCATCGAGTCATAATAAGGCGGGATCACATAGCCGCTGTAGACTGCCGTATCGACCCGGACCCCCTTGCCGCCGGGCAGATAGAGATCTTGGATCAGGCCGGCGGAAGGGCGGAAACGATGTTCCGGGTCTTCCGCATTGATGCGACATTCAATCGCGTGACCCTGAAACTGTATCTGCTCCTGGGTATACATAAGCTTCCCGCCGCCGGCGATACGGATCTGCTCTTTAATCAGATCTATACCGGTTACCCATTCCGTGACCGGATGTTCTACCTGGATCCGGGTATTCATCTCCATAAAATAAAAGCGTCCGCTTGGTTCCAGTAAGTATTCGATGGTACCGGCGTTCACATAGCTGGCGGCCTTGGCCGCCCGAACCGCTGCTTCTCCCATCTGCCGGCGCAGTTGTTCCGAGAGTGCCGGGGACGGCGACTCCTCGATCAGTTTCTGATGATTCCGCTGCACCGAACAGTCACGTTCACCCAGATGGATGACCTGGCCTTGCTGATCAGCCAAGATCTGAAATTCGATATGGCGGGGGTTTTCAATGAACCGTTCGATATACATGGCATTGTCGCCAAAGGCCAGCTGGGCTTCTTTCTGCGCGGTAAGAAAACAGGCGGTGAATTCTTCGGCCGTTCCGGCCACCCGCATCCCTTTCCCGCCGCCGCCGAGAGCCGCTTTAATGATGACCGGATAGCCGATCCCGGCGGCAATCGTCTGGCCCTGTAAAGCGTCATATATCGCCTCTTCGCTGCCGGGTATCACCGGTACGCCGGCAGCCGCCATGGTCTTGCGGGCCTGGGTCTTGTTGCCCATGGCTGCCATGACCGTCGCCGGCGGGCCGATAAAGGTTATTCGGCACTGCTCGCACAGGCTGGCGAATTTGCTGTTTTCGGCCAGAAAGCCGAAGCCTGGATGAATCGCGTCGGCTCCGGACACGATCGTGGCACTGATGATGGCATCCATCTTCAGATAGCTTTCGGAAGCCGCGGCCGGCCCGATACAGATGGCCTCATCTGCCAGCTGGGTATGAAGGGCTTCAGTATCGGCCTGGGAATAGACTGCTACGGTTTCAATGCCCATCTCCCGGCATGCCCTGATGATCCGCACGGCGATTTCCCCGCGGTTGGCAATTAATACCTTTTTGATCATAATGTACCTCTTGACTTGTTTCCCACTAGTCTGTCAATATAGTTATTTACCCGATTCGGAATAGTGGCTGGCCATATTCGACTGGCATGCCGTTGGTTGCTAGGATGGCGGTTACGGTTCCGTCGGCCTCGCTTTCAATCTCATTCATCAGCTTCATTGCCTCTATGATGGCCAAGGTCTGGCCTTTGCGGACAGTATCGCCGATTTTTACGAAATCTGCGGCATCTTCTGATGGGGCTGTATAGAAGATGCCTACTAACGGCGAGGTGAGCACCATACCCGATGGCTCTGTAACGGGTATGGCATCTTGCGTATCTGGGGCGGCTACTTGTTGAAAGCCGGCTGATTCTATGACGGTTACACCGCCGCTCCGGTCAGCCCGTAGGGATAGTTTTACACCGTCACCCTCGTATTTTAGCTCGGTCAGCGCGGATTCGGATACGGTCCGGATGAGTTTTAATAAATTGTCAAATTCCAAATTAATATCCTGCCCTTCATGTTTTTTGTTTATAAGACCCTTGCTTAGATATAATAAGGTACTATGATTTTTAATTAGTCAGTATAATTTTTTATTAGCAGAGACGCATTGTGGCCGCCGAAACCTAAGGAATTGCTCATGGCATAATTGATTTTTCGCAGTACCGGCGCACCGATTGCATATTGTAGGTCACATTCGGGGTCGGCTTCTCTGCTGCCCATGGTCTGATGAACAAAGCCTTCCTGCATGGCCTTGACGGTAACGATGAGCTCAACCCCGCCGGCAGCGCCGAGGAGATGGCCGATCATGGATTTGGTAGAGTTCATTGTGACGGAATATGCCGCTTTGCCAAAGGCCGCTTTGACGGCCCTGGTTTCAAAGAGGTCATTATACGGGGTCCCGGTTCCGTGGGCATTGATGTAATCTACCTGCTCCGGCCAGATATGGGCTTCTTCCATCGCTAATGTCATCGCTTTGGCGGCACCGGCGCCGTCTTCCGACGGTGAGGTGATATGATAGGCGTCACCGGTTGAGCCGTAACCGACTGCCTCTGCATAGATATGCGCGCCGCGCCGTCTGGCATGTTCCAGCTCTTCTAGGACGATGATGCCGGAACCTTCACCCATGACAAAGCCTTTACGGTCCTTGTCAAAAGGAATCGAGGCGCGGTACGGGTCTTCGGCATCGCTTAAGGCCGTCAGTGCCATAAATCCGGCCAGACCGGTGGGGCAGACACAGCTTTCCGCACCGCCGGCCAGAATGACATCGGCATCACCGTACTGAACCGCCCTTAAGCCATCGCCGATGCAGTTGGTGCCGGTTGCACAGGCTGTCACCACATTGGTGCACTTTCCCTTACAGCCCAGCTGAATGGAAATATTGCCGGCCGCCATATTGGTAATCATGCGGGGCACCATCAAGGGATTGACCCGGGAGGGACCCTTTTCTATGATCGCGGTATATTCTTTTTCCACTGTCTGTAAGCTGCCGATCCCGCTGCCGACGATTACGCCGATACGATAAGGATCTTCCTTGCTCATATCAAGCCCGGCATCCTCAAATGCTTCCTTGGCGGCGGCTACCGCATACTGGGAAAACAGCTCCATCCTTTTCGCGGCTTTCGGATCCAGCCTTTCCTTGCCGTCAAAGCCTTTTACTTCCGCCGCCAGCTTTACCTTGTATGCTGACGGGTCAAATTGGGTAATGGCGCCGATCCCCACTTGTCCGGACTTTACTCCCGCCCAGAAATGCTCCACATCGTTACCAATCGGCGTTACCGCCCCCAGACCGGTTATCACCACTCTTCTCTTTCTGTTTTCGATATTATTCATCGTCATTTTATACCCGCCCTAACTGTGCTGCAATCAAAATTAATATTTACATTATATTTTATTATTATAATTATAATTACATTGCCATGCCGCCGTCAACGCATATTACTTGGCCGGTAATATAGGCGGCATCTTCCGAGGCTAAAAAGGCCACGGCTTTGGCAATTTCCTCCGGACGCCCGAAACGCCCCAGCGGAATCTGTCCGATGGCCGCCTCACTGACCGCTTCTGTCAGGACGTCTGTCATATCAGATTCAATATATCCCGGGGCTACGGCATTGATAGTAATGCCTCGGGAGCCCAGTTCCTTAGCAGCCGATTTCGTCAGGCCGATGATTCCGGCCTTGGAAGCGGCATAATTGGCCTGACCGGCATTGCCGCGCAAACCGACTACCGAAGCAATGTTAATGACCCTTCCGCTACGTTGCTTCAACATCTGCCGGGAAACAAAGCGAAGGCAGTGAAAAGCGCCTTTTAAATTCGTGTCGATCACCGCATCAAAATCCGTCTCCGACATCTTCATCATCAAGCCGTCTCTAGTAATTCCCGCATTGTTGACCAAGATATCAATACGGCCATATTTTTTAATAACTGCCGCCGTCATGGCCTCACAAGCCTTGAAATCGGCTACGTTACACTGGAAAATATCGGCTTGGCCGCCGCCGGCAAGTATGGTGTCTCGGACGGCCAAGGCTTTTTCCGCGGAACCGTTGTAATTAACCGCTATAATGGCTCCCTGCGCCGCCAGTTCAAGAGCCACTGCCCGGCCGATGCCCCGCGAGGCTCCGGTTATCAATGCCACCTTGTCTTTAACAGTCATCATGACCTCCTTTATTCTGCAGTTCCTTTATCACCCTTTCCATATCCTCCCATGTCGCAATATTGTAAGCCTTGATCTCATTATTTATCTTTCGCAAGAATCCGGTCAAGGTTTTTCCGGGTCCGATTTCCACCATGGTGTCCACCCCGTCGCGGATCATCGCTTCTACCCCCTGCTGCCACCGCACCGGCGCGGATACCTGCGCCGCCAGCAAGGCTTTCGTAAGGCTGCTGTCGGTCACATAGGCTCCGGTCACATTGCTGACATAAGGAATGGCAAGGGGAGTTACCGGTACGGAAGCAAGTACCTCCTCCAGCCGGGTTCCGGCCTCAGCTAATAACGGTGAGTGAAACGGCCCGCTGACTTTCAGCATCACTACCTGTCTGGCCTCTGCCTGCATCAGGCGGCGGCCGGCTTCCTCCACCGCCCCGGTCAAGCCGGTAATAACTATCTGGCCGGGACAGTTATAGTTGGCTACCGAGACACCCTCAATCAGCTCTGTCACCGCCGTGACGGCCTGCGCATCCAAGCCGATGACCGCCGCCATCGTGCCGATACCGGCCGGAACCGCCTCCTGCATGAGGATACCCCGTTTTCTCACCGTGCTGATGGCCTGGCCGGCACTCATGCCGCCGGCTGTGACTATCGCACAGTACTCGCCTAGGCTTAGGCCGGCAGCCACATCGGCTTTAAGACCCCGCTTGACCACCGCTGCCGTCATGGCAAGGGAGGTCGTCACCATCGCCGCCTGGGTATATTCCGTGAGATCAAGGTAGCGGTTGGGCGTAAAACACAGGTCCGCCATATCCAGCGCCAGCAGCTTTGAGGCACTGTCATAAAGCTGGCGGGCATCGTCGTCACGTTCATAGAACTCTTTTCCCATGCCGGGTTTCTGCGCTCCCTGGCCAGGATATATAAAAGCTATTTTTTTACTCATATAAGCCCGTTCCTTTCATAAGCTGATCCGTTTCGGCAACCAGCTTTTCGATCAGCTCGCGGCAGGACAGCTCCGCCTTGACTAGGCCGGCGCTCTGTCCGGCCATCACACTGCCGTTGACGACATCTCCTTCGACTACTGCCTTCCTTAAGCCGCCCAAAGTCAGCAGTTCCAGTTCCTCAAAGCCGGCACCGGCCGCTTCCAAGGCGGAATACTGCTTGGTCATCTGGTTGCGCAGGGCCCGGACCGGATGGCCGGTGGAACGGCCGGTCACTCTGGTATCGATATCTCTTGCCTTGACAATGGCCTGTTTATAATGGTCATGCACCCTGGATTCCCGGGTGACGACGAAGTGTGTGCCTAGCTGCATACCCTCGGCTCCCAGCATAAAAGCCGCTGCCATCCCGCGCCCGTCGGCAATGCCGCCGGCGGCGATAACCGGAATCGTTACCGCATCCACGACCTGCGGAACCAGCACCATGGTCGTCAGTTCCCCGATATGGCCGCCGGCTTCGTTGCCTTCCGCCACAACTGCGTCGGCCTTGCAGCGTTCCATCCGCTTGGCCAGAGCTACCGAGGCTACCACGGGTATCACCTTACAGCCGGCTTCCTTCCATATCTCCATGTATTTTTCCGGATTCCCGGCACCAGTCGTAATCACCGGCACTTTTTCGGCGGCGACAATCTGCGCCACTTCATCCGCATAAGGGCTCATAAGCATGATATTGACGCCAAAAGGCTGAGCGGTGTGGCGCCGGATCTCACGTATCTGTTCCCTGACCCATTCACCCGGGGCACTGGCAGCACCGATCAGCCCTAGGCCGCCGGCCGCTGATACTGCCGCCGCCAGACTGGCCTCGGCCACCCAAGCCATACCGCCTTGAATAATCGGGTACTCCGTACCCAGTAACTGGGTTACTCTTGTTTTCATTTGCTTCCTCCTGTTCTGCTGCCAATACTTGGCCTTCCTCTGTTGGGATCACCATTTTAAGACTACAGCTCCCCATGACAGGCCGGCTCCGAAACCGGCCAGCACGATTTTCTGTCCTTTCTTAAGCAAACCCTTCTGTACCATTTCATCCAGTAAAATAGGAATGCTCGCCGAAGAAGTATTCCCATATTCCGACACATTGGTCGGGAATTTCTCCTCGCCAATGCCAAGGCGCTTTATCACGGCATCAATAATCCGCTGGTTTGCCTGATGCAAGATGAACCAATCGATCGCATCCGGCGATATTCGGTTCCTTCTCAGCACCCCCCTGATTGCCTGCGGAACCTTCTTGACAGCAAATTTAAAGACCGCTTGGCCGTCCATGCCGATAAAACTTTGCGCCGCCGCTTCTTCCCAGTAACGGCTTCTAAGTGTCAATGCCTGGCCGCTCTCGCCGTCCGAACCGGTGACCGGCAGGTATTGCTGTCCGGCAGCAGCACGGATCACCACCGCACCGGCGCCGTCTCCGAATAAAATACAAGTGCGACGGTCCTTCCAGTCCACCAGTTTCGACAAAGACTCACTGCCGATGAGTAAAATCGTCTTGTATATCTTGGCGGCAATATAGCCCTGCGCCATGGTATAACCAAAAACAAAACCCGCACATGCCGCATTCAGGTCGAATGCCGTAGCATTAACCGCCTCGATCCGCCGCTGGACCTCACAGGCTGTCGACGGCAGGACAACATCGGAAGAGACCGTACAGAGGATGATCAGTTCAATTTCATCAGCGCTGACGCCGCCATTCTGGATAGCCCTTGTGGCCGCCGCGGCGGCCATTGACACGGTTGTCTCTGTTTCTACCACATAACGCCTGGCAATGCCGGTTCTTTCCATAATCCATTTGTCGCTTGTTTCAACTGTTTTAGCCAGCTCGTTATTGTCCAAGCATTTTTCCGGTATATAGGACCCGGTTCCGATTATTTTTCCGACCATGCTGTCTCCTATACTCACATCATCCTAGATTGTGTGATTATTTATTTTATTATTCAAATAAAATAGTTTGATTTTCAAAGTATATCATAGAGATGAAAATTCTGTCAAGTTTTTGTCGTCCGTTAAAATCAGGGAAACGTCCAAATCAGATACTTGAATTAATTTCGCTGTCCGAGAAGCCGATGAATAGCCTTAATTTCAGTGAAAACAGCTTGCGGCGAAATTAATTCACTTGTATGCTCTTGAGTTTCCGCAAACTGTA